>NZ_JBCGFD010000005.1:0-205000 GCF_038739755.1 Aeromonas sp. SE22 | reverse complement strand
AAAATTGTTTTTGATGCTCGATGCTGTGAGTGCCCACACAGATTGCTTGATTCAAATTGTTAAAGAGCGACGCAGCTTTTGCTGCTGCGGGAGTGGCATTCTACTCAACCGCCTTCTCGAGTCAAGCCTTATTTGCAAAGGCTTTTCGAGGTTATCGACCCGGCTGTTTGCGTTGCCGCTTGCCGTGTCGATGGAGGCGCATTATAGGGATCCTGATCACGTTGGCAAGGGGAAGTTACGTATTTTTTTGAGAAACGCAAACAAACGTTCAGATAACGAACATGACGCGCATTTTTTGAACCAAATCACATATCAGTGAGACCTTAACTGGCACATATCCAATCTATTAGCTAATACATGCGATGTCAGATGGTTGTCGAGCAAGCCAAAGCTCTTCCATTTCCAGCAGGGTTTGATAGATTTTTTCTGCCTGTTCAGGTCGGCTGAAGAGATATCCCTGACCATAGAGGTGGATATCGGTCAGGGAGCGCAAGACATCCAGCTGAGCTTGTGTCTCTATCCCTTCGCACACCAAAATCTTGCCAAGCATGGAACCCATCCGGCAGATGTTGGCGACCAACTCCGATGCTTCCAGAGAAGTATCTATCCCCTGAATGAAAGATCTGTCGATCTTCACTTTGCTTACCGGCAACTTCTGCAGATAGCTGAGCGATGAGTAGCCAGTGCCAAAATCATCCAACGCCAATAACACTCCCTGTTGATTCAAATCCTGCATCAATTGCAGCGAATTCTTCACCTCCCTCATTGTGGTGTCTTCCGTGACCTCCAGAACCAGGCTTCGTGCGGGCAGATGATGTTCCATCAATGCCTTGGCAACCAGTTTCAACAAATTGCGCTGGTACATACCCGGAGAAATGTTCACGCACATTTGCAAGTCGACGAGGCCAAGCTGATGCCACTGATAAAGCTGCTCACAAGCAGTATTCAGCACCCAGCTGCCCACTCGCTCGGCAAGCTGAAACTCTTCAGCCACCATGATGACTTCATTGGGCGGGATAAACCCAAGCTCAGGATGGCGCCAACGCAGCAATGCCTCCACCGCTTCACAGCGACCAGTCTCAAGATTGACGATGGGCTGGTAATAAAGCTCTAGCGCGTTGTGCTCCAGCGCCATGACCATGTCGGAAGCAAGGTGTTTACGACGAGCAGTCTCATTGAGCAGTGAGTTATCATAGATAACGTAGGGGACATGCGTTTTGCGACAATGGAACAGAGCCTGCTCTACCCGACTCAACAGCTCTTGAGTTTTATCGCTATCAACGGGATAAAAGGCTATGCCGATACCGACGTCAAGACGGAAAGGGTAATTATCAAAAACCATGTCCTGCTTGAGTGAATGCAATAGGCGCGCAACCAGCTCCCTGATTTGTCGCAGATCGCTGCTACCACGCTGGATAATTGCAAATTGATCCCCACCAAGGCGTCCACAAGACTCGCCTTCTTCACATAAAGCTTTGACTCTCTTTGCCAATTCGTTGAGCAGATAATCCCCTGTGTCATAGCCAAACTTGCTGTTGATATCCCTGAAGTCATTAATATCTACCAGCACCAGACCAAATGGCATCTCTTGTGTCGCATAGGATTCCATCATATCGAGCAAGGCAACCCGATTTGGCAATCCGGTCAGAGGATCTCGCCGCACAGCTCTGAAATGACGCCGCCCTTCATATATAAGCAGCGCACTAAGCAAGAGAACCGAGATAACCAGACCAGATACCATCATCAACAGAGCATTCCGCAGCTGGGCAAAATGACGATCGTTCTCTGAATAAATGTTGATGTTCTTCTGCATGACGGATGCAAGAGAATAAGAGAGCGGTTCTTGCAAAGGTGCAAGACGCATCATGACTTGCTGGTAATCGGGAGATCCCACTTGCAAGCTGGTGATATCAGGTTCGATATTGCGAATATTGCTTTCGATCAGCTGCACCAGACGCAGGGTCTTCTGCTTGTCCTCCATACTCTTGCGCAATTGGCCGCTAAGCAGGATTGGGGTTCGACTCCAGAGAATATCATAACGCAGCATCAGGGCGTCGTGGTCGATGCCACCGTAGTGGTAAACCTCGACACTATTCAGAAACCGCCCCAGCTCTAGCTGCAATTGCATCAATGCCCAGGAAACATCATAGGTGTACTTCTCCATGACTCGGGTCGCATTCTGGATCTGAACCAGAGAATAGAGAGTGCTTCCCGTAAACAACAGGATGAAAAAATAAAGAGTGGCAACAAGCGGCCAGGCTTTGGTCTTTTCCTTCACCCCATACTCCTGAGCAATAAACGATTAATGCTGGATATCAACCGAGCTGAGCTGCCAGATCATCATGTCGGTATATTCGGAACGTTTCAATTCCGGATGTTGATCAAGCGGCAACATAAACCAGAGCGGCCCCTTGTCGCGCACCTTCATGACGACACCATCATCCTCCCAGGCAAGGATGGGCTCATAGCGTTTGACCTTGTCCCAGTTGATACGGATCTGGTAGCTATTGAGCGCAGTCAGGGTAATGGAATTGCCATCATCAGCCCCTACAGCCGCCAGTACATCCGCCAGTTTGGGCCCGCGATACTTGTGGGGCTTATCAACCCAGGGATTACCGGTCACGATCTCGTGCTGTGGTAGTGCCTGCAACATGGCAAGGTCAAATTGCGCAACGCCATCAACGGTCTCTGCAGCTTTAACATTGCCTGTCACCTTGAGAATCACGGGCCCTGCAGGCGTCCCCAATGCCAGTACGGAAAAGCTTGCCAAGAAAAAAAGCAAAGAAATCAAACCCAGTTTTTTCATATTCACCTCCAAATAACATCCTTATCAACAACTCTCAGTTTAGCCGGATAAAAAAAAACGGCCCGCCAAAGCGAGCCGTTTCTCAAACAGAGCCGGGATGATGATTACATCATGCCCATGCCGCCCATGCCACCCATATCAGGCATGGCCGGAGCATCTTTCTTCGGCAGCTCGGTGACCATGCACTCGGTGGTGATCATCAGACCGGCGATGGAAGAGGCGAACTGCAGTGCAGAGCGGGTTACCTTGGTCGGATCCAGGATACCCATGGTCAGCATGTCGCCATACTGCTCGGTGTAAGCGTTGTAACCGAAGTTGCCTTCACCGTTCTTCACTGCGTTGGCAATGACGGAAGCTTCTTCACCGGCGTTGATGACGATTTGACGCAGCGGGGCTTCCATGGCGCGCAGGGCGACCTTGATACCGACGTTCTGGTCTTCGTTGTCACCGCGCAGGCCAGCCAGTTTGGCTGCAACGCGAACCAGCGCAACACCACCACCGGCAACCACACCTTCTTCAACCGCAGCACGGGTAGCATGCAGAGCATCTTCTACGCGAGCTTTCTTCTCTTTCATCTCGACTTCGGTAGCAGCGCCCACCTTGATCACCGCAACACCGCCAGCCAGCTTGGCTACGCGCTCTTGCAGCTTCTCACGGTCGTAGTCGGAGGAGGTCTCTTCGATCTGCTGACGGATCTGGGCAACACGGCCTTCGATCACGCCTGCATCACCCACGCCATCGATGATGGTGGTGTTCTCTTTGGTGATGACGATGCGCTTGGCACGACCCAGATCTTCCAGAGTCGCTTTTTCCAGCTCCATGCCAACTTCTTCGGAGATGACGGTACCGCCAGTCAGTACGGCGATATCCTGCAGCATGGCTTTGCGACGGTCACCGAAGCCCGGCGCCTTGACGGCAGCCACTTTCACGATGCCACGCATGGTGTTGACCACCAGAGTCGCCAGGGCTTCGCCCTCTACGTCCTCGGCAACGATCAGCAGCGGTTTGCCAGCTTTGGCAACACCTTCCAGCACCGGCAGCATTTCGCGGATGTTGGAGACTTTCTTGTCAACCAGCAGGATGAACGGGTCGTCCAGCTCGACAGAACCGGTTTCCTGTTTGTTGATGAAGTACGGAGAGAGGTAGCCGCGGTCGAACTGCATACCTTCAACAACAGCCAGCTCATCTTCCAGACCCTGACCATCTTCAACGGTGATGACGCCATCGCGACCCACTTTGTCCATGGCTTCGGCAATCAGCTTGCCCACTTTCTCGTCGGAGTTGGCGGAGATGGTGCCAACCTGAGCGATGGCATTGCTGTCAGCACACGGCTGGGACAGCGCCTGCAACTCGGCAACGGCAGCCACAACAGCCTTGTCGATACCGCGCTTCAGATCCATCGGGTTCATACCGGCGGCAACGGCTTTCAGACCTTCGTTGACGATAGCCTGAGCCAGAACGGTTGCAGTGGTAGTACCGTCACCCGCAGCGTCGTTCGCTTTGGAAGCAACTTCCTTGACCATCTGGGCGCCCATGTTCTGGAATTTGTCTTCCAGCTCGATCTCGCGCGCAACGGACACACCATCTTTGGTGATGGTCGGGGCACCGAAGGACTTGTCCAGTACCACGTTGCGGCCTTTCGGGCCCAGAGTAACCTTGACGGCATCAGCCAGGATGTTCACACCTTCCAGCATCTTGATGCGGGCTTCGTTACCAAACTTAACGTCTTTAGCAGCCATTTTTGTTCAATCCTTTCAATCAATTCGGGGAAAAGTGGGGATGGATTACTCTTCGACAATCGCCAGAATGTCGGTCTCGGACAGGATCAGCACATCCTGACCATCCAGCTTCTCGGTTTTCACGCCGTAGCCTTCGTTGAAGATAACCTTGTCGCCAACCTTGACGGCCAGCGCTTTGACATCGCCATTATCCAGGATTCGACCAGTCCCCACGGCAAGCACTTCACCACGGGTGGACTTTTGAGCCGCAGTACCAGTCAGTACGATACCACCAGCGGATTTGGCTTCAGCTTCGATGCGCTTGATGATGACGCGGTCGTGCAGTGGACGAATTTTCATCGATAACTCTCCCAAAATGAGTCTCATTGTTGCTTTGAGGAATGGCCGTTCCAGGCCAAATCGGATATGTCCCTGATGTGGGGTGAGGTTGCTAACCCTTCAAGGGCAAATACAAAAAAAATTTTTTCACGTACTATAAACGCCTTCGATTGTTCGCCCCTGTTCTCTTCGCGAACCTCGCTGGCAGCGCCAGCCCAGTTATCAGCCCAGCTCTTCGAGCAAGATGTAGAGACGATCCCTTGACCCGCATCAATCCCATGCTGACAGCCCCTATCCCTGTCGTACTGCGCCAGATGACGGGCCCCATGATCCTCGGCATCGTCGCCATTCTGGCCTTCAATCTGGTCGATACCTTTTTTATCGGCATGCTGGGCACCGAAGCGCTGGCGGCCATCAGCTTTACCTTTCCGGTCACCTTCGTAGTCACCTCGCTCGCCATGGGGCTGGGAGCCGGCCTCTCGGCGGTGATCGGTCATGCATTGGGACAGGGCAAGCATGAAGAGGCGGCCCACCTCGCCACCGATAGCCTGTTTCTGGCGGTGATTCTGGTCACCCTGCTCTCGGCAGGGGGCGCCCTCACCATCAAACCGCTATTTACCCTGCTGGGCGCCAGTGCCGAACTTATCTCCCTTATCCACGACTACATGCTGATCTGGTATCTCACCGTGCCCATGCTGGTGCTGCCCATGGTGGGCAACTCCGCCATCCGCGCCACCGGCGATACCAAGACGCCCAGCCTCGTCATGACAGTTGCCGGTCTGGTCAACGGCATGCTGGATCCGCTGCTTATCTTCGGCATCGGCCCCTTCCCCGAGTGGGGGATCCGGGGTGCCGCCATCGCCACCTCCATCTCATGGCTGATGGCCATGCTGGTGAGCCTCTACATCCTGCGTCATCGGGAAGGGTTACTACTGTGGCGCCTCTCGCCGCGCGCCCGGCTGCTCTACCACTGGCGGGCACTGCTTCATGTCGCCATCCCCGCCTCTTTTACCAACATGCTCAATCCGCTGGCCAATGCGGTACTGATGACGATTTTTGCCGGTCTGGGAACAGAAGTGGTGGCGGCTTACGGCGCCGCATCGCGGGTCGAGGCACTGCTGCTGATCGTGATGATGGCGCTCGCCTCCGTGCTGGCCCCCTTCATCTCGCAAAACTGTGGCGCCGGCAATCCGGCCCGGGCCAAAGCCGCACTTCAGAGCAGCATGCGCTTTGCCCTGCTGTTCCAGCTCACCATCTATGGCCTCACCTGGCTGCTGGCGCCACTCATCGCCAACCTGTTCAGCGACCATCCACAGGTGATCCGCCTCATCATCCTCTATCTGCATCTGGTACCGATCGGATATGGCTTTCAGGGGATGGTGATGCTGCTGGCCTCGGCGCTCAATGGCGTACGGGCATCGAGCATCTCGTTCTTGTTCAACGGCTTGCGGCTGTTTGGCTTTTTACTGCCGGGAGCCTGGCTAGGCGCCAGATGGGGGGGAGAACAGGGGATATATCTGGGGATACTGCTGGCCAATCTGGCGGCGGGCACCCTCGCATGGTGGTATGCCCGACACCGCTTCGAGGCCTTGTGCCATCAGGGCAAACCCTGATCGGTCACTCGCCTCGGGTTTTCGTCTCGTCGATTACTCTTTGCGCTCAAACTCGCCTTCGATGGTGGTGCCACCCTGCTTCGGATGATCGTCGAGGGATTGCTCAAACGGCGATTGAGTACGCTGGAAACCACCCATCTGCATCCGGAACTGGTTGCTGCCGATCAGCTTGTCGGCCAGTTTGTTGCGCAGCCAGGGCTGCAGCAGCAGGATCCCGAAGAAGTCAGTGACAAAACCCGGGATGATCAGCAGCAGACCGGCCAGCGCCAGCATCATGCCACCCATCACCTCGCGGCCCGGCATCTCGCCCTGTTGCATTTTCTGCTGGGCACTGAACAGGGTCTTGAGCCCTTCACTGCGCACCAGAGAAGAGCCCAGAATGGCGGTCAGGATGAGCAAGCCGACGGTCGGCAGCGCTCCAATCACAGAACCGACCTCGATCATCACGGTGAGCTCCAGTACCACCAGACCCACCAACAGCAGAAACAGCTTGCCCATATAAGCTCCACAGCCAGTCAAATGTGAGAAAAAGTGGTCCCGCGAACCGGGAGCTGCACACGATGTTCAGACGCGCGAGTCACCACTTCCTACCCCCAATAAATGGGGGCCAACCCGCCCTTTTCAAGCCACCCAAATGACCCCCTCATCAACCAGACGCTAAAAAATCAGCAAAAAATTACAAATTTTTATAAAAATCAGGGTGATAAATCATGTGCAACATATGTGTACATTCATCAAAGGAATTTGAAGATGTCACCAGATTAGTGATCCAGCTCTAATAACCGATACCTCAATTGGAGTAGTATGTTGATTAGTTATTAGGGAGGTCACACTCCCAATCGCCCCACTCGGTGTGTGGTGCTTCAGGATGAGCTGTGCGCAAGGAACTCGCGACCACTCGGTGAGGATTTTTCCATTTATCTGATTTCTGAGGCATTACAATGAGCGACATCAAGAACGTCCGCATTGAAGAAGACTTGCTGGGCACTAAAGAAGTTTCCAATGATCTCTACTACGGTGTGCACACCCTGCGCGCTGTCGAGAACTTCAAGATCAGCTCTCAGAAGATTTCTGACGTTCCGGAATTCGTACGTGGCATGGTGCTGACCAAGAAGGCCGCTGCGCTGGCCAACGGCGAGCTCGGTACCATCCGTCCTGAAATTGCAGACAAGATCGTGGAAGCCTGCGACCTGATGCTGAACACCGGCAAGTGCTTCGACCAGTTCCCGGTCGACGTTTACCAGGGCGGTGCCGGTACCTCCGTCAACATGAACACCAACGAAGTGCTGGCCAACATCGCACTGGAGATCATGGGTCTGGAGAAAGGTCGTTACGACGTCATCAACCCGAACGATCACGTCAACAAGTGCCAGTCCACCAACGATGCCTACCCCACCGGTTTCCGCGTTGCTGTTGTAAACAGCACCGACGTGACCCTGCATGCCCTGGAAGCGCTGATCGCCGCTTTCGACGTCAAGGCTAACGAGTTCAAGAAGATCCTGAAGATGGGCCGCACCCAGCTGCAGGACGCCGTGCCGATGACCCTGGGTCAGGAGTTCCACGCATTCGCCGTGACCCTGCGCGAAGAGATCAAATCCATCAAGCGTTGCCAGGAGCTGCTGCTGGAAGTGAACCTGGGCGCTACCGCCATCGGTACCGGTCTGAACACCCCGCCCGAGTACTCTGCACTGGCCATCAAGCGTCTGGCCGAGATCACCGGCCGTGCCTATGTACCGGCTGAAGACCTGATCGAAGCGACCTCCGACTGCGGCGCCTACGTCATGCTGCACGGCGCCATCAAGCGTCTGGCCATGAAGCTGTCCAAGATCTGTAACGACCTGCGTCTGCTCTCCTCCGGCCCGCGCACTGCCCTGAAAGAGATCAACCTGCCGGAAATGCAGGCGGGTTCCTCCATCATGCCGGCCAAGGTCAACCCGGTTATCCCGGAAGTGGTCAACCAGTCCTGCTTCAAGGTATTCGGTAACGACATCACCATCACCTTCGCCGCCGAAGCCGGTCAGCTGCAGCTGAACGTCATGGAGCCGGTGATTGGTCAGGCAATGTTCGAATCCCTGAGCCTGATGGAAAAAGCCTGTATCTCCCTGCGCGAGAAGTGTGTGGAAGGTATCACCGCCAACCCGGAAATCTGCATGAACCACGTGCTGAACTCCATCGGTATCGTGACCTACCTGAACCCCTTCATCGGTCACCACGAAGGGGACATCGTTGGCAAGATCTGCGCCCAGACCGGCAAAAACGTACGCGAAGTCGTACTGGAGCGCGGCCTGCTGAGCGCCGAGCAGCTGGACGAGATCCTCTCCATCGAGAACCTGATGAACCCGCAATACAAGGCCAAGCGTTTCACTCGCGAAACCACTGTATAAGCGACGCATGGGCCGGGATCTTCCCGGCCCATTTAAAGTCAGTTCCCGATTGGTCTTTATCCCCAGCCCGATCGGGAATTGGCTTTTTGCCAAATAAAAACCAAAAAACTAAAAAATGGAGTT
Source organism: Aeromonas sp. SE22 (assembly GCF_038739755.1). Classification (NCBI taxonomy): domain Bacteria; kingdom Pseudomonadati; phylum Pseudomonadota; class Gammaproteobacteria; order Aeromonadales; family Aeromonadaceae; genus Aeromonas; species Aeromonas sp. SE22. Next base: position 196,017 of record NZ_JBCGFD010000005.1, on the reverse strand, counting down.
ATCGCTATGATTGGAATCGAGTTACTTGTCGTGCTCGCCGCTATCTATCTGGGCGCCCGGATAGGCAGCATCGGCATCGGCTTTGCCGGTGGTCTGGGGGTTCTGGTCCTGACCTGGGGCCTCGGGGTGCAGATCCCGAGCGACCAGCTGGTCAGCTACATCCCCTGGGATGTGATCATGATCATTGCGTCCGTCATTTGCGCCATCGCCTGTATGCAACTGGCTGGCGGGATGGACTATCTGGTCTCCCTGGCTGAAAAAGCGCTGCGCAAGAACCCCAAATACATAACCTTCGCCGCCCCGGTCGTCACCTATCTGATGACCATGCTGGCCGGTACCGGTCACACCGCCTTCTCCACCCTGCCGGTTATCGCAGAAGTGGCCAAAGAGCAGGGGATCCGCCCATCCCGTCCGCTCTCCATCGCGGTTGTTGCCTCCCAGATCGCCATCACAGCCTCCCCGATCTCTGCCGCTGTGGTTGCCTTCTCCGGCATGCTCGAGCCGTTCGGTGTTGACTACCTGACCCTGCTGGCCATCTGCATCCCCTCCACCTTCCTGGCCTGTATCCTGGGTGCCTTCATCGCCAACATGATGGGCAAGCCGCTGGAGCAGGACGAAGTCTATCTGGAGCGTAAAGCCAAGGGCCAGATCAAGCTGCGCGGCACCAGCCAGCTGGAAATCAAGCCGTACGCCAAGCTGTCCGTCTGGATCTTCATCGCCGCCATCGTGGCCGTGATGGCCTATGCCACCGCGATCTCCGGTAAAGTTGGCCTCATCACCAACCCGCCGATCCCCCGCGATGGCGCCATCATGGGCATCATGCTGGCCGCTGCCACCATCATGACTCTGGTGTGCAAACTGGACGCCACCCAAGTGACCAACATGCCGACCTTCAAGTCCGGTATGTCCGCCTGTATCTGCGTACTGGGTGTGGCCTGGCTGGGTAACGTCTTCGTGAAAGGCAACATGGACACCATCCAGCTGATCGCTGGCGACCTGCTGAACCAGTACTCCTGGCTGCTGGCCGTGGTACTGTTCTTCGCCGCCATGCTGCTCTACTCACAGGGTGCAACCACCAAGGCCCTGATGCCTGCCGCTCTGGCACTGGGTGTCAGCCCGCTGACCGCCATCGCCTCTTTCGCGGCCGTGAGCGCCCTGTTCGTACTGCCGACCTACCCGACCCTGCTGGCCGCGGTAGAGATGGACGACACCGGCTCAACCCGCATCGGCAAAGCCGTGTTCAACCACCCCTTCTTTATCCCCGGCACCGCCACCATCGCGATTGCCGTGGCGCTGGGCTTCTTCTTCGGCGGCATCATGCTGTAATCGCATCGCCTGTCGATAGCCAATCAAGAATCCCCGCCAGCTGGCGGGGATTTTTTGTGCCTCTCTCAGACACTTGCTGCTGATAGCGAAAACGTGGCGCAGGATTCCGTATCAACCGCAGTCAAACGCATCAGATAGCCGTCCATGGCTTCGCCCCGCACCGTCACCTCCCTTTCCTCACCTCTATACCAGGCGCGTTCTGGCGGCACTCTATGAGCGCTGGCATCCATCAGGAGCGGACGATGGCGAGCTGGCGGTAATAAAGGGCAAAAGCAGCGCTACAGGCAGGAGCTGGCAAAGGCATAAGGGAAAATGAGGCCAATTTGCCAAAATGCATAAATTTAATTTATAGCGCGACATAGATGCCAACAGTGGGCTTGAGGAAGTGGCCGCAGACGTCGCAGAGGGATCTTCCGATCCACAAGGAATAATCAGGCAGGCCGTGGCACAGCAATAAAAATGCCCCGGACAGGCTCCCGTCTTCACAGAGAGCATGCCCGAGGCATGTCACATCACTGGCCCGGCAGGGAGAGGATCCTCAGGATCAGACCGGATCCAGGGTATCCAGCGGCCAGCGCGGCACGGCCTTGACCGCCAGCGGCTCGAACACGCCCGCTTTCAGGCGCTGCATACCGGCATAGGCGATCATGGCGCCGTTATCGGTGCAATATTCGGTGCGCGGATAGAACACTTCGCCCTTGAGGCTCTCCATCAGCTCGGCCAGCTGGGCGCGCAGGTGACGGTTGGCACTGACGCCACCGGCCACCACCAGACGCTTGAGACCGGTCTCTTTCAAGGCACGACGGCACTTGATGGCCAGGGTATCGACCACCGCATCTTCAAACGCACGGGCGATATCGGCGCGGGTCTGCTCATCATCACCGTTGGCGGCAATTGTGTTAGCGGCAAAGGTCTTGAGGCCGGAGAAGCTCATGTCGAGCCCGGGGCGATCAGTCATGGGACGGGGGAAGTGGAAGCGTCCGGTGGTGCCCTTCTCGGCCAGACGGGAGAGCAGCGGGCCACCCGGATAGTCCAGCCCCATCAGCTTGGCGGTCTTGTCGAACGCCTCGCCGGCAGCATCGTCGATGGATTCGCCCAGCAGTTGATAACTGCCGATGCCATCAACCCGTACCAGCATGGAGTGGCCACCGGAGACCAGCAGCGCCACGAAGGGGAACTCGGGGGCCTTCTCTTCCAGCATGGGCGCCAGCAGGTGACCTTCCATATGGTGGACAGCGATAGCCGGCTTGTTCCACGCCATCGCCAGTGAACGGCCAATGGTGGCCCCCACCAGAATGGCGCCAACCAGACCCGGCCCCGCGGTATAGGCGATGCCATCGATATCATCCTTGCCCAGTCCCGCCTCCCGCAATGCGGCCTGGATCAACGGGATCGTCTTGCGAACGTGATCCCGGCTGGCGAGCTCGGGGACAACGCCACCGTAGTCCGCATGCAGCTTGACCTGGCTATATAACTGGTGGGAAAGGATCCCTTTTTGATCGTCGAAGATCGCGATCCCGGTTTCGTCACAGGATGTCTCTATGCCCAATACACGCATTGCTAAAAATTTTCACTGCTAAAATGAGACGGCTATGGTAACCTTCGCGGGTTTTTTAAACCAGAGCGATCTCTGCGGGTTTACTTTCATTCCCTGTCCAGAGTATAATTTCGCACCATTTTAAGTCATGCTGATCGATTGAAGGTCAGCTAACAATTTTATCACTGAGGTGAAAGGCACATGCCAGTAATCAAAGTCCGTGAAAATGAGCCGTTTGACGTTGCTCTGCGTCGCTTCAAGCGTTCTTGCGAAAAAGCCGGTATCCTGTCCGAAGTTCGTAGCCGTGAGTTCTACGAGAAGCCGACTACCATTCGTAAGCGCGCCAAAGCGTCTGCCGTTAAGCGTCACGCCAAGAAGCTGTCTCGCGAAAACGCACGTCGTATCCGCCTGTACTAATCAAGGGATCATGCCGTGTCTCTGAAGGATCAACTGAAGGATCAGCAAAAGCTCGCCATGCTTGCCAAAGACAAGCCGCGGTTGGGCGCTATCCGGTTGTTGATGGCAGAAATCAAGCAGCGTGAAGTCGATACCCGTGTCGAGCTCAATGATGAGGATATCCTCGCTGTCGTGACCAAGATGGTCAAACAGCGCCGCGATTCCATCAGCCAATTTGAAGCTGCCGGTCGCCAGGATCTCGCCGACAAAGAGTCCGCCGAGATCGTTGTGCTGCAGGAGTTCCTGCCTCAACAACTGACCGCAGACGAAATTGCCGCCCTGATCGAGCAAGCCATCGCCGAGAGCGGTGCTGCCGTCATGGCTGACATGGGTAAAGTCATGGCTGTCTTGAAGCCAAAAATTCAGGGTCGTGCCGATGTCGGCGCCGTCAGTGCTCAGGTGAAAACCCGCTTGGCGTAACAGGCAAACTCTTGTTTGGTCGAAGAAGCCGTGCTTCCTTGTGAATGCGCGGCTTTTTTATTTTCTATCGCAGTGAAACAGGACGGTTATGGCAGGCAGGATCCCCCAATCCTTTATCGACGATCTGCTCGCACGCACAGACATAGTCGAGCTGATCGACTCGCGAGTGCGGCTGAAAAAAGCCGGTAAGAACTACCAGGCTTGCTGCCCTTTTCATAACGAAAAAAGCCCCTCTTTTACCGTCAGCCAGGAGAAGCAGTTCTATCACTGTTTCGGCTGTGGCGCCCACGGCAACGCCATCGGCTTTGTCATGGAGTATGACGGCCTCGAATTCCCCGACGCCATCGAAGAGCTCGCCAGCCAGCAGGGCATGCAGGTGCCCCGCGAGCAGAGCAGCGGCGGATCTGGCCATAGCCAGCCAGCCGTCAGCAAGGATCTGTTCGAGCTGATGAACCAGATCGCCCGCTTCTACGAGAGCAATCTCAAGAGTGCTCCCCATGCGGTGGAGTACCTCAAGGGACGCGGGCTGACCGGTGAAGTGGTCAAACGCTTCAACATCGGTTATGCCCCAAGCGATTGGGATCAGGTGCGTCGCCGCTTTGGCGCCAGCCGGGATCACGAACAGCTGCTTATCTCGGGTGGCATGCTGATCACTCGTGAAAATGGTGGGGGCAGCTACGATCGTTTCCGCGATCGCATCATGTTCCCGATCCGTGACAAGCGCGGCCGGGTCATCGGCTTCGGCGGCCGGGTATTGGGCGATGGCACCCCCAAATACCTCAACTCGCCGGAAACCCCGATTTTCCATAAAGGGCGGGAGCTGTTCGGCCTCTATGAGGTCAAGCAGGCACACAAGGATCCACGCCGGATCCTTGTGGTTGAGGGCTACATGGACGTGGTGGCGCTCGGTCAGTACGACATCGACTATGCGGTGGCGGCACTGGGTACCGCGACCACCAGTGATCACATCCATACCCTGTTTCGCACCACCGCCGAAGTGGTCTGCTGCTACGACGGCGACAACGCCGGTCGTGAAGCCGCGTGGCGGGCGCTGGATAACGCCCTCCCCCATCTGCAGGATGGCCGCGAACTCAAATTCGTGTTCCTGCCCGATGGTGAGGATCCCGACTCGCTGGTACGCCAGATCGGGAAGGAGGGCTTTGAAGCCCTGCTCGATGAAGCTCAACCCTTCGCCGACTTCATGTTCGAGCGCCTTGGTCGCGACGCGGCGCTCTCCGGTGAAGCGGGCAAGTTTGAGGTGGCCAACAAGGCTGCCGAGCTGATACGCCGCGTGCCGGAAGGGTTCACCCGTGAGGGGCTGATCACCCGCCTCTCCAGCATGATGCGCTGGGGCGAGAACAAGCAGCGAATTGCCGAGCTCTTTGCCCGCAACAGCCAGCCCAAGGCCGAGGTCAACAAGCCCAAGGCAGCCAAACTGACCCCGCTGCGCCGGGCACTGGCGCTGATGGTTCAATACCCGGCCGTGACGGCAGAGCTACCGGCAATGCCGGAGCTGGCGGGTTTGCGCTTGCAGGGGATTACCTTCCTGCTGCAGCTGCATCAGCAGATCCTGGTTCAGCCCGGTATCACTACCGGCATCCTGCTGGAACACTGGCGCGGCACCAAGGAGGGGGAAATCCTCGCCCAGCTGGCGATGCACGACCTGTTCGAGGAGATCAAACTCGATCAGGAGCCGGATATTCTGGGAGAGTTGCAAGATACCTTCGTCGGTTTCATCAACCTGTTTCTGAAACAACGGATCGAAGAATTGCAGGCCAAAGTGGCTCAGGAAGGACTAAGCTCCGAAGAAACCCAAGAGTTGATGATGCTGATCAGAGAGGTGCAAATTGAGAAAAGAAATGAGAGTGGGGCTTGATATTTGAGTGATTAGTCCCAATATGGATAGCGTTGCCCGAATCGACGGGATGAAAAGCAAAAATTTTATAACCGCCTGGCCCCGACAATACTGCGGGCAGGGGTTTCTCATGACCGACGCCGCAACCAGACATAGCATGTCTGGCGGTTTTCTATTAGAATTGGCTATTTGCGCAGCAGCGCACTGTACGCGCAACCTAGCAGCACCAACCGGATGAGTTCTATGGAGCAAACCCCGCAGTCTCAGCTTAAACTCCTCGTTGCCAAAGGTAAAGAACAGGGCTACCTGACCTATGCCGAGGTGAACGATCACCTCCCGCAAGATATTGTCGATTCAGACCAGATCGAAGACATCATTCAGATGATCAACGATATGGGCATTCAAGTGGTTGAAAACGCTCCGGATGCCGATGACTTGATCATGGCTGAAGGGGGTACCGCCGATGAGGACGCTGCCGAAGCAGCGGCCCAGGCTCTGGCATCTGTTGAATCCGAGATTGGTCGTACGACCGATCCCGTCCGCATGTACATGCGGGAAATGGGTACTGTCGAACTGCTGACCCGCGAAGGCGAAATCGACATCGCCAAGCGGATCGAAGACGGTATCAACCAGGTACAAAGCTCCGTAGCCGAGTACCCGGAAGCCATCACTTACCTGCTCGAACAGTACGACAAGTACGAAGCCGAGCAGCTGCGTCTCTCCGACATCATCTCCGGTTTTATCGATCCGAACGATACCGAAGATATGGCGCCGACTGCCACTCACATCGGTTCCGAACTCAGCGAGGATGACCTGGCTGACGAAGACGAAGATGAAGACGAAGATGAAGACGAAGACGGTGACAACTCTGACGATGACGGTGACGGTGGTCCGGATCCGGAAGTCGCTCGCGAGAAGTTCGCCGAACTGCGCGCCCAGTATGAAGTGACCCGCCTCTCCATTCAGAAGAATGGCCGCGCGCACGATGATACCCAGGCCGCCATCGCCCAGCTGGCCGATGTGTTCCGTCAATTCCGCCTGATGCCCAAGCAGTTCGATCGCTTGGTCAACAACATGCGCGAAATGATGGAGCGGGTTCGCGTGCAGGAACGCATCATCATGAAACTCTGCGTTGAGCAGGCCAAGATGCCGAAGAAAACCTTCGTCGCGGCCTTCACCAACAACGAGTGCGAAACTGCCTGGTTTGAATACCAGAAGCAGGCTGGCAAAGCCTGGTCTCCCCGTCTGATGGAGATGGATGAAGAGGTGCAGCGCGCCATCGGCAAACTGCAGCAGATCGAAGAAGAGACCGGTCTGTCGATTGCCCAGATCAAGGATATCAACCGTCGCATGAGCATCGGTGAGGCCAAGGCCCGCCGTGCGAAGAAAGAGATGGTTGAGGCCAACTTGCGTCTGGTTATCTCCATCGCCAAGAAGTACACCAACCGCGGTCTGCAGTTCCTGGATCTGATCCAGGAAGGCAACATCGGTCTGATGAAGGCGGTAGACAAGTTTGAATACCGTCGTGGCTACAAGTTCTCGACCTATGCAACCTGGTGGATCCGTCAGGCCATTACCCGCTCCATCGCGGATCAGGCCCGTACCATCCGTATCCCGGTACACATGATCGAGACCATCAACAAGCTCAACCGTATCTCCCGTCAAATGCTGCAGGAGATGGGTCGTGAACCGAACCCGGAAGAGCTGGCCATGCGCATGGGCATGCCGGAAGACAAGATCCGCAAGGTACTGAAAATCGCCAAAGAGCCTATCTCCATGGAGACGCCCATCGGTGATGATGAAGATTCCCACTTGGGCGACTTCATCGAAGATACCACCCTGGCTCTGCCGGCCGATGCAGCCACCAGCGAAAGCCTGCGCAACGCGACCCGCGAAGTGCTGGCCGGTCTGACCGCTCGTGAAGCCAAGGTGCTGCGGATGCGTTTTGGTATCGACATGAACACTGACCACACCCTCGAGGAAGTGGGCAAGCAGTTCGACGTTACCCGTGAGCGTATTCGTCAGATCGAAGCCAAGGCTCTGCGCAAACTGCGCCACCCGAGCCGCTCGGAAGTGCTGCGCAGCTTCCTGGACGAATAGTCCTGACCCCGTGTCAAACTGCTCTGCCAAAGCCCCGCCATGCGGGGCTTTGTTTTATCCATCCTGTTCCAGCATGCCCCCGGCTCCAGCTGGACAATTAGTCGCCAAGTGGTTGATATGCCTATAGACTGCCCTTTCCTCTTCCCCTATAATCCACGCCGCTAAATGCACAATTTGGCCCCTTAGCTCAGTTGGTCAGAGCAGTCGACTCATAATCGATTGGTCGTGGGTTCAAGTCCCCCAGGGGCCACCAAATTGAAAAAGGCCGCTCATGATGAGCGGCCTTTTTGCATCTGCGGACCGGGCAATGTCCAGTGATGAGATCGATGAGGTCATAAGAAAAGACCCGCCATGGGCGGGTCTGGACAGGTTCCGGATCAGGCACCTCAAGCGAGAGCAAGGAGCCTAATGCTGAGCCTCAGGTCTGCTCGTCGCGACGCTGGTTCAAGGCGTGACGGGGAAGCGAGGGCAACATCCGGATCACCAGACTGCTGCGCTGACGCCACGAGGTGAACACAATGGCCAGCAGATGCAGTGCGATCATGCCCTGCAGTGCCCAGGTGCACCAGACATGCCAGTCATCAGCTCCCAGATCAAACCCCATCTCGGTATTCTGGAACCATCCGGTACCGGCAGTTGCCAGCACCAGCAACCAGAGCGCCCATACCGCCAACTTGCCGCTGCCATGATGGCCCGGCGCCGGCGGCAACCGCTCGCGCATCTCGTGCATCTGCTGGCGAAAATCCTCACCTTTGGGGATAAGGGCGCCCAGGCGGGCATAGCCACGGGCAAAGGTGAGCCCCCAGAGCAAACGCACGGAGACCAGCGCGATAGCCGTATAACCGAGCCACTCGTGCCAATCCTCTCCCGCTTCATTGAGCCAGAGATTGCCGATACAGATGGCCGCCACACCCCAATGGGTCAGGCGAACCACTGCATCCCAGCGAAAGGGATCACCCTTTTTGCTTGGCATACTTGTGATACTCCTTCTTCAGGTCGTTGACCTTGGCCAGGTGCTCGCGCGCCTTGGCTTCGTCACCGGCCTTGAGTGCAGCCAGGCTGGCATCCAGCTCGGTCTGTACCTCATTCATGCCCTCGAGGAACTTCTCCTTCTTGGCGGCAGGCATGTTCTTCTGCTTGGCGATGTCGAGCTGAGCCTTCATCTCGTTGATGTGCTTCTCCATGGTAGCCGCATCATCAGCCTTGACCGCCTGCTTGTAGTTGAAGCCAATCTTCTTCATCGGCTGTTCCAGATCGCCAGCCATGGCAGGCAACGCGATCAGACCGAACATCAGGGGCAGCAGCAGGGGGCGAACAGTTTTCAACATGGGATTTCCTTATATAACAACATGCTCAAATTATTAGGGTCACCTATGAATCCAAACAGGAATTCATCACCAGCATAATGCCATGACTCATGGTGAAGCGTTTGTGAAAAATGATGTTTTTTGTGGCAAATAGTGACAAGAGTGCCTCGCTTGTTAACCACGGCAACATGAATGCATCGACAATAAGGCACTTTCCGGCATAAAAAACCCCGCCATTGGCGGGGCTTGTTACTGCGGGTATCGGCCATCAGCCAGCCTGCTGTTCACGTTCGATGGCGCGCCAGCCGATGTCATTGCGATAGAAGACACCGTCCCACTGGATCCGGGCAGCCAGCTGATAGGCACGCTGCTGCGCTTCGGCCACTGTGTGGCCCAGAGCGGTGGCGCACAGCACCCGGCCACCGGCGGTCACTACGGTATCGCCATCAAGGCGGGTTCCCGCGTGGAATACCTTCTCGCCGCTCGCCTCTTCCACCGGCAGACCGCTGATGGCCTTGCCCTGCTGGTAGTCGCCGGGATAGCCGCCAGCTGCCAGCACCACGCCGATGGCCACGCGGGGGTCATAATTCGCTTCTACCTGATCCAGCTTGCCGGCACAGGCGGCCAGACATAGTTCCACCAGATCGGAGCGCATCCGCAGCATGATGGGCTGGGTCTCGGGATCGCCGAAACGGCAGTTGAATTCGATCACCTTGGGATTGCCCTGACCGTCGATCATCAGGCCAGCGTAGAGGAAACCGGTGTAGACGTTGCCCTCGGCCGCCATGCCGCGCACGGTCGGCATGATCACCTGCTCCATCACCTTGCGGTGTACTTCATCTGTCACCACTGGCGCCGGCGAATAGGCGCCCATACCGCCGGTATTGAGGCCGGTATCGCCATCCCCTACCCGCTTGTGATCCTGACTGGTCGCCATCGGCAGCACATGCTCGCCATCGACCATAACGATGAAGCTCGCCTCTTCCCCTTCCAGGAACTCCTCGATCACTACCCGGGCACCGGCGTCGCCAAAGGCATTGCCGGAGAGCATGTCGCGCACGGCCTCTTCGGCCTCGGTCAGGGTCATCGCCACGATCACCCCCTTGCCTGCGGCCAGACCATCGGCCTTGATGACGATGGGTGCCCCCTTCTCGCGCAGATAGGCCAGCGCTGGCTCCACCTCGGTGAAGTTCTGGTACTCGGCAGTAGGGATGGCGTGACGGGCCAGGAAATCCTTGGCAAAGGCCTTGGAGCCCTCCAGCTGGGCAGAAGCCGCGGTCGGACCGAAAATGGCCAGCCCCTCGGCACGGAAGGCATCGACCACCCCTTTCACCAGCGGCGCTTCCGGGCCAACGATGGTCAGACCGATGCGCTGCTCCTTGGCAAACGCCAGCAGCGCCGGGATATCGGTAGCTGCGATGGCCACGTTCTCGATGCTCCCTTCGTGCGCGGTGCCGGCATTGCCGGGGGCGACGAAGACCCGGGTCACCAGAGGGGATTGCTTGGCCTTCCAGGCCAGGGCGTGTTCGCGGCCACCATTGCCAATGATCAGTACTTTCATCGTATCGCTCGCTTCTATGTGGGTCACAGACTTCCGCCAGAGGGAAGCCGGTCGCAATAGTCAGTGGAAAAGAGACAACAAAAGGGCCGCCTATGGCGGCCCTGATCCATCAGTGACGGAAGTGGCGCATGTTGGTGAATACCATGCACATGCCGTGCTCGTCGGCGGCGTCGATCACCTCCTGATCGCGCATCGAGCCACCCGGCTGGATCACGCAGGAGATACCGGCAGCAGCTGCTGCATCAATGCCGTCGCGGAACGGGAAGAAGGCATCGGAGGCCATGACGGAACCCGCCACAGTCAGCCCTTCATCTGCCGCCTTGATACCGGCAATCTTGGCCGAGTAGACGCGGCTCATCTGGCCGGCACCGACACCGATGGTCTGGCCATCTTTGGCGTAGACGATGGCGTTGGATTTGACGAACTTGGCCACTTTCCAGCAGAACAGCAGATCTTGCAGCTCGGCCTCGGTCGGCTGACGCTTGCTGACCACGGTCAGGTCGCCCAGCGTCACCATGCCGAGATCCCGCTCCTGCACCAGCAAGCCGCCATTGACGCGTTTGAGGTCAAACCCTTGCGCCGGTGCAGTCCACTGACCGCATTCGAGCAGACGCACGTTCTGCTTGGCGGCGACCGCTTCGCGGGCCTCCTGACTGACAGTCGGGGCGATGATCACCTCAACAAACTGGCGGGCCACGATGGCAGCGGCAGTTGCGCCATCCAGCTCACGGTTGAAGGCGATGATGCCGCCGAAGGCGGAGGTGGGATCGGTTTGGTAAGCGCGATCGTAGGCACTCAGCAGGTCGTTACCGACGGCCACGCCACACGGGTTGGCATGTTTGACGATGACGCAGGCCGGCTCGTCGAACTCTTTGACGCACTCCAGCGCCGCATCGGTATCGGCGATGTTGTTGTAGGAGAGCGCCTTGCCCTGCAGCTGAACCGCGCTGGAGACGGAACCCGGCGCGGCATGCTCCTCGGCATAGAAAGCGGCAGCCTGATGGCTGTTCTCGCCGTAGCGCATGTCCTGCTTCTTGATGAACTGGCTGTTGAAGGTGCGCGGGAAGCGGGACTCCTCGTCACCCTCCTTGTTGTCACCGTAGGAAGGAACCATGGTACCGAAGTAGTTGGCGATCATGCCGTCGTAAGCGGCGGTGTGCTCGAACGCGGCAATGGCCAGATCGAAACGGGTTGCCAGTTTCAGGCTGTTGCCGTTGGCATCCATTTCGCGAATAACGCGATCGTAGTCGGCAGCTTTGACCACGATAGCGACATCTTTGTGGTTTTTAGCCGCAGAACGCACCATGGTCGGGCCGCCGATGTCGATGTTCTCGACCGCATCGGCCAAGGTGCAGCCCGCTTTGGCAACGGTAGCAGCAAAGGGGTAGAGGTTGACGACAACCATGTCGATGGGGGAGATAGCGTGCTGGGCCATGATGGCGTCATCCTGATCCCGACGGCCGAGAATACCGCCATGAACCTTGGGATGCAGAGTCTTGACCCGGCCATCCATCATTTCAGGGAAACCCGTGTAGTCGGAGACCTCGGTCACCGGCAGACCCGCCTCGCCGAGCAACTTGGCAGTACCGCCAGTAGAGAGCAGGGCGACGCCGCGTTCGTTGAGTGCCTTGGCAAATTCCAGAATGCCGGTTTTGTCAGACACACTCAGCAGTGCACGGCGAATGGGTCGAGCTTGTTCCATCACACTATCGTCCTCAACATAACGGGGACCGTTCCATGGGAGGCGAGGCTCAACACAGAGAGTCCCCAAATAAATGGAAGTGGGGGGATTTCGCAAACCACTCTCGCCACAGGCCTGACAACGGCAAAAGTGCTTTAAGAAATGCCCGCTTGGTGCGGCGCTCTCTTATGGGCGCGTATTCTACACAAAAAATGTGACGGGTGGTGGATTTTTTAAATAGCAAAACCCTTGTGTGGCGCGGCGTTAAACGTTTGCCACTTGATTTTTGCCAAACGTTTGCTGTTTAAGGGTTTTATGGCAAAAAAACGGTGAAACCAGCTTTTGTCTGCCCCTTTTATGCCCTTGGCTGGCAATCGTCCGGCAAAGGGGTGATAGTGGGTTCCGGTTTTGTTGAGTCGCATATCCAACGGGAGAAAAGGGCATGTACCGGATCGGTGAACTGGCCAAGGCGTGCGGGGTCAAGGCGGATACCCTGCGTTTTTACGAGAAGAACGGGCTCATCTCGCCGGGGATCCGCAACGAATCCGGCTACCGTCTCTACAGTGAGCAGGACAAGCGACGGCTGGAGTTCATCATTCGCGCCAAGTCGGTGGGATTCTCGCTGGCCGATATCGGCGAGCTGCTCGACCTCGATACCAACAAGGCCAAGGTCACCTGTCAGGAGGTAAAAGCCGTAGCCGACACCAAGCTGGCCCAAGTGGAGCAGAAGATCATCGAACTGACCCGCTTTCGCGACAACCTGCGCGAGCTCTCCAATATCTGCTGCGGCGGGCCGCGCTCGGCGGAGCACTGCGCCATTCTGGAGACGCTGGAGTCGGGAGCTCCCGCTCATCACGAGCATCATAACCACGATGAGCATGACCACGTTGGCTGACGGCACCAGCCCGCTCATTGCACCAGCGGCGATTTGGTGACAAACTCGCCGCGTTTTTAACCGGTGCCAGTGCATCCGGTTACCGGGCACTCATCTGAACAGACGGCCGTCGCGAAAACCGCCAGAGTCAACACACCAAGAGAAGAAAGAAGAGGAGCCATCATGGCCAAGATCCGGGTCGACCAACCCGCCCTCCCCCGTGAGGAAGATGCGCAAGGGGGCCACTATGCCCACCAGCGCGGCGAGATAAAGGATAACCATCTGCACGCCCTGCTCTCCGATCCCCTGTTTTGCAGCCGGGTCGAGCGCAACAAGAAGGGCAAGGGGAGTTACCAGCGCAAGGCCAAATTTGGCAAGCGGTGGGAGCCCGGCCAACAGCAGATGATCCGCGTCTGCTGCTGAGCGGGTTTCCACCGACCATAAACAATCAGGGCGCCAATGGCGCCCTGATTGTTTTGACAGAAGAAGCGATTTGGCAACGCCAACTCACCGCCTCAAAAGCGCGCCTCAACAGGCCGCTCATTCATCCATAAACAGTTCGAGCAGCACGTTGAGATAGCGATGACCGAGGGTGGTAAGCTGCCAGCTGTCGCCCAGATCGTCGATCAGCTCCTTGCTCTGGGCAATGGTCAGCACCGTCTCCACCCGCTCCAGTGGCAAGCCGGTATAGGCCTCGAACTCCGCCTTGGGGGCCGGTTCAAACAGGCGGAAGCGGTTCATAAAGTATTCGAGCGGCAGATCGTCTGCCGTCACCTGCCACTGCTCGTCCAGATAGGGGCGGCTCTTGTCCAGATACCCTTTCGGATGCTTCACCTTGGCGGTGCGCAGGATCTGCTGAGCCGCGAGATCAGTCACCTTGCCGTGAGCACCACAGCCGATCCCCAGATAGTCGCCAAAGCGCCAGTAGTTGAGGTTGTGATGGCACTGGTAGCCCTCTTTGGCATAAGCCGAGATCTCGTACTGGCGATAACCGCTGGCGGTGAGCATGGCGTGGCCCTGCTCATAGATGTCCCACAGGGTGTCATCTTCCGGCAGCTTGGGCGGCTTGGAGGCAAACGCCGTGTTCGGCTCTATGGTGAGCTGATACCAGGAGAGGTGCGGCGGCGCGCAGTCGATAGCCTGCTGCAGGTCATAAAGGGCATCGTCCAGACTCTGATCCGGCAGACCGTGCATCAGATCCAGATTGAAGGTAGGCAACTTGATGGCGTGGGCCAGTGCGGCGGCCTTGCGCGCCTCTTCCGGACCGTGGATACGCCCAAGCCGGGTCAGCTTATCCTGCTGGAAGCTCTGCACCCCGATGGAGATACGGTTGATGCCGGCGCGTTGGAAACCGGCAAACTTGTCCGCCTCTACCGTGCCCGGGTTGGCCTCCATGGTGATCTCGCAATCTGCAGTGAGCGGAATGCGGGCCCGTACCCCGTCCAGCAGGGTTTGCATCGCCTCTACCGTCAGCAGGCTGGGGGTGCCGCCGCCGATAAAGATCGAGGAGAGCGGTCGTCCCTGTGCCCACTTCAGATCCTGATCCAGATCCTCCAGCAGGGCGGCGACATATTCGAGGTGAGGCAACTCCCCTTTCTGGGCATGGGAGTTGAAGTCACAGTAAGGGCACTTCTGGACGCACCAGGGCACATGAATATAGAGAGAGAGCGGCGGCAGTTGCAGCATGGACGTTCCAATAAAACGGGGGCTCAAGGCCCCCATTGTAGATGACAATATGCGATGGGCGGTGGGGGCTTAACTCAGTGAGCCGCCAGCGCCGCTTTCAGTTTGGCCAGCGCCTGGGCACGGTGGCTCAGCTGGTTTTTCAGCTCGGCCGGCATCTGGGCCGCGGTGCAGTCGTGATCCGGCACGAAGAATACGGGGTCATAGCCAAAACCATGCTGACCGCGCTGCTCGTCGATGATCATCCCTTCCCAGCTTGCCTGACAGATGATGGGGGTAGGATCGTCGGCGTGGCGCATATAGACCAGCACACACCAGAAACGGGCGCTCTTGAGGTAATCAGGCGCCCCTTTGAGCTCAGCCAGCAGCTTCTCGATATTGGCCTTGTCACCGGCACCCTGACCGGCAAAGCGGGCGGAGTAGACCCCGGGACGCCCCTGCAGCAGATCCACTTCCAGACCGGAGTCATCGGCAACGGCGGGCAGGCCGGTGATACGGGCGGCATGGCGCGCCTTGATAATGGCGTTTTCAACGAAGGTGGTGCCGGTCTCGTCGGCATCGGAGACAGCAAACTCGCTCTGCGGGATCACCTGGATCTTCATGTCGGCCAGCATGGCGGCCAACTCCTTCACCTTTTTCTGGTTACCTGTTGCCAGGACAAGCTTGTTCATCGAGCACCTCCGCAAAAATAATCAGCGCATTCTATGCGGCGCAAGCGTTTAGTAAAAGCGCCAATTACAGCAGCTGCCATGGCTTGAGCGGGAGTTATCCCCCTTTCAATTGAGCGCTTTTTGATACATGTTTCCGCAGAGGAATAACCGAAGTGATTAAATACCATTTCTATTCATTACTTTGAGCCAGTAGACTCGCGCACCAATTCAATCCCGGCTGATAGAGAGGTGACAGATGCCATTGATTCTTTTACTCGTACTGCTGGTACTGTTCAGCCCGTTGGCCATCGACATCTACCTGCCCGCCATTCCGCAGATGGCCGAACAGCTCGGAGCGGAAGTGACCCTGATGCAGGGCACCATCACCTGGTTCCTGTTCAGCATGGGGCTGGGACAACTGCTGGTCGGTCCGCTGGCCGACCGCTATGGCCGCAAGCCGGTTGCACTGGGCGGCGTGCTGCTCTACGGTCTGAGCGCGCTGGGGGCCGGTTTCGCCGCCAGCCTCGGCGAATTGATGCTGGCGCGAGTACTGCAGGGCTTTGGCGCCTGCGCCACCTCGGTCGCCGCCTTCTCGGTGGTGCGTGACAGCTATGGCCCGAAAAAGAGCGGCCAGATGATCTCCTATCTCAATGGCGCCATCTGCTTTATCCCGGCCCTTGCCCCCCTGCTCGGTGGCTGGCTCACCGCCAAGGCGGGCTGGTCTGCCAACTTCTGGTTTATGGCCGGTTATGCGCTCATCGTCGGCAGCTGGCTGCTGTGGCGGATGCCGGAGACCCGCCCTGAGGAGACCCGCAGCGAAGGGGCCCTCATCAGCTGGTCGCGCTACAGCCCGGTACTACGCTCCCCCAGCTTCCTGTTCAATGCAGCGCTGTGCATGCTGGCGATGGCGGTGATCCTCGCCTATGTCACCGCTGCGCCGGTACAACTGATGGTGAAGCTGGGACTGGATATGAGCGGCTTTAGCTACTGGTTTACCGCCAACGCCGCGCTCAACATTCTGGCCTGTTTCATGGCCCCGCGCTTTATCGCCAAGGTGGGGCCAAGACGCACCCTGCGTATCGGCCTGCTGGTACTGATGCTCTCGGCCATCGCCCTGACCCTCGCGATGCACATCGAACATCCGCTGGCAATGATGGGACCGGTATTCCTCTCCAGCATCGGCTTTGCCATGATCCTGGGTTCGGCCGCCGGGATGGCGCTGGCACCGTTCGGCCACTGCGCCGGTACCGCCGCTGCCCTGCTCGGCCTGTTCCAGATGAGCGGCTCCGGCGCCCTGGTTGGCCTGACCGGCGCCCTGATGCACGACCCGCTCAGCCAGCTGGCACTGCATATGTGGCTGCTGCTGCCACCGCTGGTGATGCTGATGACACGCCGCGGACGCCGCTTGTGTTTGCAATAAATCCTGTGCTCTGATGCACACTCCGGGGGCCATCGGCCCCCTTCTTGTTTGTCACTCGACGTCAGCGGAGAACCCCGATGAGCCACTCTCTCAACGCCGCCCTGGTGGGCTATGGCTTTGCAGGCAAGACCTTCCACGCCCCCTTCCTCTCCACCACGCCCGGTCTGTCCCTGAGCTGGGTAGTCAGCAGCGATGCTGCCAAGGTGCTGGTCGATCTGCCCGGCTGCCGGGTCGGTTCACTGGAAGAAGTGCTGAGCGATGAGACCGTCGATCTGGTGGTGATCGCTACCCCCAACGATACCCATGCTCCTCTGGCCCGCCAGGCGCTGCTGGCAGGCAAACATGTGGTGATCGACAAGCCGTTTGCGCTGGATCTGGCCGAAGCGGCAGAGCTGGTCGAGCTGGCCGAAAAGCAGCAGCGACTGCTCAGCATCTTCCACAACCGCCGTTGGGACGGGGATTTTCTCACCGTGCGCCGTTTGATTGCCGAGGGGACGCTCGGGCAGATCGCCCAGTTCGAATCCCATTTCGATCGCTATCGCCCCGAGGTGCGTCAACGCTGGCGCGAAGCGGGTGGCCCGGGTTCCGGACTCTGGTTCGATCTCGGCCCCCATGTGCTGGATCAGGCGCTACAACTGTTCGGCCAACCGGACTGGCTGCAGGCAGACCTTGCCGGGCAGCGCCCCGGTGCCCTGGCTGATGACTACTTCCATGTAGTGCTGGGCTATGGTGAACGCTCTGGCGAAATGCGAGTGATCCTGCATGGTAGCTGTCTGGTATCGGCCACCATGCCCCGCTTTGTCATTCACGGCAGTCAGGGCTCGTTCGTCAAATTCGGTATGGATGTGCAGGAAGATCAGCTCAAGCTGGGCAAGCGGCCACCAGCTGCGGATTGGGGGCTGGATAGCGAACCCGGTCAGCTCAGTCGTATCGTGGATGGCCAATTGCAGCAACAGAGCCTGACCGGCGAAGCGGGGGATTACGGCGCCTACTACCGCGGCGTCTGTGCCGCCATCAGAGGTGAGGGAGATAACCCGGTACCCGCTACGGAAGCGTTGGCGGTGATGGCACTGCTGGACCTTGCCCGCGAGAGCAACCGCTTGGGGCAACGGCTGAGCTGTCAGAAGCTGTCTGACTAACGCGTTGCAGCTTGCAGCTCTGACAGATATGGATACCGTTTAAACTGCCAATCAACATCAATAACTTGGTGGTTTATTGTGCATCAACCGCAAGTAAGCGGCATCTTGTATTGATATCAGTCGTTGCAGTGGAGCTTTTTATCCACTGCGCGAAAAAATGTCATTGTGATATCCGTTTTCATCGGTAACCAATGGGGCTATATTGCGCCCGCCTCCCTGAGTCCCGGCCTCTTGTCTTATTCCGGGTCACGGTGGGCGCAGTGATGGTTGTTTCGACCATCTCTCCATCTTTTTTTGAGGGAATGCACATGAACAAAGTACTGGTAGCCGGTATCCTGGGTCTGATGTTGACTGCTTGCGGTCAGAAAGAAGAAAAAGCTGCCGCGCCTGCTGCTGCTCCGGCCGCCGAAGTTGCTGCAACTGTAGAAAAAGCCGCTAGCGAAGCCACCTCTACCGTAGAGAAAGCCACCTCCGAAGCGACTGCAACCGTAGAAAAAGCTGCTGACGAAGCGGCTACCAAGGTTGAAGCTGCAGTGAGCGATGCCAAGGCCAACTAAGCCTGCACCTCATTGAAAGACGGGCCCTGTGGGCCCGTTTTTTTTATCTGCCGCTCAAGGCGCCGGATTAATCAGCGAGGTGAGGATGTGATCCTCCCAGCGGCCATTGATCATCAGATACTCCCGCGCATACCCCTCCCGCTCGAATCCGAGTCGCTCCAGCAAGGCGCCGCTACGCAGGTTGGCGGGCATATAGCAGGCCATAATGCGATGCAGTCCCTGCTCGCGAAACAGATAGTCGATGGCAGCAGTCAGGATCTCCTGCATCAGCCCCTGCCCCTCATGCTGCCGGTCGATGGCATAGCCGAGGTGACACGCCTTGAAGATCCCCATCATGATGTTGCTGAAGTTGCAGGTGGCGATCACCCGCTCACCAGACGGATCGAGCGCCACCAGATTGACGCCGGTACCGTTGAAAAACTGGCTGTAGCTATCCTGCAGCCGGTTATGCCAGTAAGAAAGGGTGTAAAAATGGTCGTCGCGCAGCGGCTCCCACGGGGTAAGGTGGTCGCGATTGCGCCGGTAAAAGTCGAGGATCATAGGGGCCTGATCGGGGGTCAGCAGCGTCAGGTGGGCTCGCGGGGTTTTGATATGGGGTAGCGCCATCAGGAGTCTCTCTGCCCAAGCCATTCGTCGCGCAGCAGGCTGTAGTGAACATGATCCACGACCCGGGAACCCAGCCGCTCCGCGCGTCGGGTAATCCCCTCCTGCTGCATCCCGAGCCGCTCACAGACGGCTCTGCTGGGCTCATTGTCGGTCGCGGCAGTGATCTCCACCTTCTCCATCCCCATCTCCTCAAAGGCGTGATGGATCAGCGCATGACAGGCCCGAGTAATGATGCCGTTGCCCTGCCAGCGCTCCGCCAACCAGTAGCCGATGACCACCTTGCCAAGATCGTGATCGATGCTGTTGTAGCCAATGACCCCAACCACCTCTCCCTGATACTCGATGGCGGTGGTCAGCCCCTCGCCACGGGCAAACTTCTCGATGGCATGGCGGATAAAAGTTGCGCTGTCGGCTGGACGCAAAATGAAAGGGGGCCAGGGCAGCCATTGGGAGAGGTACTCCCGGTTGTCATTGCAGAGGGCAAACAGCTCGCTCGCCATGTCTGGCTGCAAGAAGAGCAGCGCCAGCTCGTCATCCAACTGCCATGAAAACATGGGATTCTCCTTTTAAATCAGTCGCCAAAACATGGGGCTGCCCCAATGTAGCCAATCGCAACTTGGCACGCCAGTCACTTTTGTCACCCCCTCATTACCTCTCTTGGTACGAAGAGGCGACAGCCCCGAACTATTTCTCTCCCTCCAAAGAGGAGGGTGGCTCTCTGAAACCGGATAACTCTCTTCGAACGGCTCCTTTTGATGCCCTAAATGGGCCATTCAGCAGATCCTGCTACCCCTCTGTGCTGCGCTGTCACATCTGACAGGAGGCACTTTTTTACCCCCGAACTAGCTTGAAAACGCCCGACCTGGGGTCGGTTCAACAACATCATCGATTTAAGGAAAGAAGAGATGAATAAAGTATTTCTGGCCGTGGCACTGGCCTGTTGGGGAGGTGCCGCCATGGCGGCACAAGAGGTCGAGATCAACGTTAACGCAAGCAGCGCCAGAGCAATGTCTGGCCTCAATGCCGGCTCCGGCACACTGCAGCTGGAAGATGGCGAGTTTCGTCAGGTGCGGGTAGTCAAACTGCCCAACGGACAACAGCGGATCCGCTACGAGCAGACCTGGAACGGCATTCCGGTAATGGGCCAGGTCGTGGTGGCCGACAAGAGCCTGAGCGGCCAGCTACAGCAGGCCACCGGGCGCATGCTGCGCCAGATTGATCAGGATGTGGCGAGCCCGGTCGCAACCCTCTCGCCACAGGATGCCGCCAGCAAGGCCAAGGCGGGCAGCAAGGGGAGCAACGAGCAGATCAAGCTTTACGTGATGCAGGACGAGAACGGGCTGGCACGACTGGTCTATCAGGTCTCCTTCGTCGCGGAAGATGATAAGCCGAGCCGCCCCTTCGTCATCCTCGATGCCCAGAGCGGCGAGGAGCTCAAACGCTGGGAGGGGATCAACCACAAGGACGCCACCGGCCCCGGGGGCAACATCAAAACCGGCAAATACTTCTATGGCACCGACTTTGGCCCGCTCATCGTCGATGACAGCTGCCGCATGACCAGCCCCAACGTCGATACCATCAACCTCAACCACGCCACCTCTGGCGGCACCATCCACCAGTTCACCTGCCCGGAGAACCGGGTCAAGGAGATCAACGGCGCCTACTCGCCGCTCAACGACGCCCACTACTTCGGCAACGTGGTATTCGACATGTATCGCAACTGGTACAACACGGCGCCATTGACCTTCAAGCTGAAGATGCGGGTTCACTACAGCAAGAATTACGAGAACGCCTTCTGGGATGGCAGCCAGATGACCTTCGGGGATGGGGCCACCACCTTCTACCCGCTGGTAAGCCTTGACGTGGCGGCCCACGAGGTGAGCCACGGCTTTACCGAACAGAACTCGGGGCTGGTCTACTCGGGTCAGTCCGGGGGGATCAACGAGGCCTTCTCCGACATGGCGGGGGAAGCGGCCGAGTTCTACATGAAGGGGAGCAACGACTGGCTGGTCGGGGCGCAGATCTTCAAGGGCAACGGTTCCCTGCGCTACTTCGAGGATCCGACCCGGGATGGCAAATCCATCGGCCATGCCAGCGACTACTACGACGGCATCGACGTGCACCACAGCTCTGGGGTCTATAACCGCGCCTTCTACCTGCTGGCCAACAGCAGCGGCTGGAACACCCGCAAAGCGTTCGAGGTGTTCGTGCTGGCCAACCGCCTCTACTGGGGCGCCAACACCGACTACCAGCAAGGGGCTTGCGGCGTCAGCCGGGCCACTGCCGATCTGGGCTACAACCAGGCCGATGTGGCGCGGGCCTTCCAGACCGTCGGGGTCGATGCCAGTTGCGGTACGACGCCACCAAGCGACAACGAGCTGAAAAACGGCGTGCCGCTGAGCAATCTCTCCGCCAGCAAGGGGGGCAAGCTCAACTACACCCTGACCGTACCGGCGGGCACCAAGTCACTGCAGATCAACAGCAGCGGCGGCACCGGTGATGCCGACCTCTACGTCCGCTTTGGCTCTGCCCCCACCAGCAGCAGCTACGACTGCCGTCCCTACAAGGGCGGTAACAACGAAAGCTGCTCGTTCACCAATCCCAAGGCAGGTACCTGGTACGTCCAGCTCTCCGGCTTTGCTGCATTCAGTGGCGTGACCCTCAAGGCCAGCTACTGATCCTCAGGCGCGGGGGCAACCCCGCGCCCTTTACTCCTTGCGCCACCGTTTGGCCAGTGACCGGGCCATGGCCAGTACCGTCTCTCTGGCGGGATTGGGCCGCTTGCCACCGCGCCAGGCCATCATGACATCCCAGTGATCCTGCGGCAAATTGACCACATCGAGCCTGATCAGTCGACCCATCTCCAGATCCCGCGCAATCGCCAGCTCCGGCATCAAAGTGATAAAGCCGTGCTCCAGCGCCAGTTCCCGTGCCGCACTGGCCGGTTGTATACCGTGAATGGGGCTGGCAACTCGGCGGATCCGCCGCAGTTGCTGGATAAAGGCATCACACCCCGGCCCCCACACCTGGGGGGCCAACCGCTGATCGGCGATATCCTCCAGCGTGAGGCCGTGGCACCCGGCCAGGGGATGGAGCGGTGAGGCGATGGCAATGATGGGAGAGCAGCAGAGCAGCTCCATCTGCAGGCCGGAGACCGGCGGGCGCTTGAGCACAAAGCCGATATCCGCCTCCCCGGTCAGCAGCGCCTGCATGATGTCGCCCGAGTGATCCGTGGTGCAGCGGATCTCGAACGGCTCGTCCACCAGCTCCATCAACAGCGAGCCAAACACCACCGAGGTGAGCGAAGGGAGGCTGGAGAGACGGATACAGGGCAGTGCCGGTGCCCCCTGCAGTGCCAACCGTCCTTCACTCAGGGTGGCCAGCGCCGAGCGGGCGGCAGGGAGAAACTCCTCGCAGGCACGGGTCGGGGTCACACCGCGCCGGTGGCGCTGAAACAGCGGCGCCCCGAGGCTCACTTCCAGCTGGGCAATCCGCTGGCTGACCAGTGGTTGCGACCAGCCGCGGATGGCTGCGGCCTGACTAAAACTGCCCAGCTCGGCCACATCCAGCAGCAGCTGCAGATCGTCCAGATCCATAGACATAAATAATCCTGATATGAAATATAGGTAGTTGTCGTCTACCACTATATCTAAACCCTCTCCAGAATGAAGTTATCTGTGAATGAGAGGGCGTTATGGTCGATAGGGCGAGGTTTTGGGGACGCTGGTTTCTGGCGCTGGATACCACACTGGTGATCCTGGGTTTCTTTGTGGTGATGCCGATGATCAGCCTGCGCTTCGTCGACCAGCTCGGCTGGGCCGCCGGTCTGGTAGGGCTGGCGCTCGGACTACGCCAGCTCACCCAGCAGGGGCTGGGGATCTTCGGCGGTTCGCTCGCCGACCGTTTCGGCGCCCGCCCGCTCATCGTCACCGGCATGCTGCTGCGGGCCATCGGCTTCGCTACGCTGGCCTGGGCCGACAGCGGCGCCATGCTGATTTTCTCCTGCTTCCTCTCCGGACTGGGCGGTTGCCTGTTTGACCCGCCCCGGGCCGCGCTGGTGATCAAATTCACCCGTCCCCATGAACGGGGCCGTTTTATCTCCCTGTTGATGATGCTGGAGAGCGCGGGAGCCGTCACCGGTGCCCTGCTCGGCAGCTGGCTGCTGCGCTTCGACTTCACCTACGTCTGCCTGCTGGGAGCCGGGCTCTTTACGCTGGCGGCACTCTGCAACTGGACCCTGCTGCCCGCCTATCGCCTCTCCATCAAGCCGACGCCGATGCGTCAGGGATTGGGCAAGGTGCTGGCGGATCGCGCCTTCTGCCGGCTGGTGCTGATCTTAAGCGGTTACTACATGCTCTGGGTGCAGGTGATGCTGATCTTCCCCATTCTGGTCAAACAGCTATCCGGCAGCACCACCGCCGTGGGCTGGATGTACAGCCTGGAAACGACGCTGTCACTGGCGCTGCTCTACCCCATCGCCCGTTTCAGCGAACGGCGCTACCGCCTCGAGAATCGCCTGCTGGCAGGCATCCTGATGATGACGGTGGGGATAGGTCTGGTCGCTTTTGTCAGCACCCTCTCCGGCCTCTTCGTGCTGCTGGCCTGCTTCTATCTGGGGATCATCATCTGCGAACCAGCCCGGGAGACCCTGATGACACGGCTGGCCAATCCGGCAGCCCGGGGCAGCTACATGGGTTTTAGCCGGCTCGGCCTCGCCGTCGGTGGCATGACCGGTTACGTGGGGGGCGGCTCGCTCTACGATTACGCCATGCAGCAGGGCCAACCTGCCCTCCCCTGGCTGGTGCTGGGTACGGTGGGCGTGGCCACCATGCTGCTGCTTGCCCACTGCTTCTCCCGCCGTCCGGAACTGGCCGCCAGAGCCGCAGCCTGACGATCGCAACCCTGCGGCAGCCCCGGGGGCTGCCACTATTGCTAGTCCGCCGGGACGATAAAAAAGTTGCGCATTACAACTTTTTGACTATTTTAGTTGTCAGGCACAACTAAACAGGAAATCCCGACATGGATCCCCGTCCCCTGCGCGCCCTGTCGCGCGATCTGGTTCGTGAACTTGGCATGCTCTCCCAGCACTGTGGCCAGCTGGCACTCACTCCCATCGAAGCACACCTGCTGATCGAGCTGGAGAGCGCACCGGCCACCAACCAGCAACTGGCCGAGAAACTGCGCATCGACAAATCCAATGCCAGCCGCCCGCTGGCCCGCCTGGCCGAGCGCGACCTTATCAGCTGGCATCCCCACCCCTCCGATGGCCGCAGCAAGGAGGCCCGCCTCACAGCCGAAGGTCAGGCGATGCTGCTGACGCTGCATCGGGAGATGGATCACGCCATGGAGGAGATGCTGGCGCAGCTGAGCCAATCCGAGCGCGAACAGCTGTGGAGCGGCATGCTGCTCTACCGCAGCGCCCTCTCCCGCGCTCGCCGCCAGCAGGGCTACCATATTCGCCCTATCACAGAAGCAGACAATCCCCACATCGCGACCGTTATCCGCACCGTCTCGGCGGAGTACGGGCTCACCGCCGACAAGGGATATGGCGTCTCGGATCCCAATCTGGACAGGCTCTATCAAACCTATCAGGAGGAGGCGAGCCGCTACTGGGTCATCGAGGGGCCGGACGGTTCCATCCTCGGTGGCGGTGGCATAGCGCCGCTGGCTGGAGAAGAGGGGGTGTGCGAATTGCAGAAGATGTACTTCCTGCCCGCCCTGCGTGGTCTGGGTCTGGGCAAGCGGCTGGTGTTGCAGGCGCTGGACGAGGCGCGCGCCCTTGGCTATCGGCGCTGCTATCTGGAGACCACCGAAGTACTGCGCGAGGCGACCAGCCTCTACGAATCCCTCGGGTTTGAGCATCTGCCCGGCCCCCTTGGCTGCACCGGTCACGGGGATTGTGAAATCTGCATGCTGCTCGATCTGGAACAGAGAGGCACATCATGAACGAGCCGACACGACACTCCGTTGGCATTCGCGATGTCAGTTTCGGCGAGCGGGTGAAACTGGTTGAACCCGTCAATCTCTACGGCTGTACTCTGGCGGACGATGTCTTTATCGGCCCCTTCGTGGAAGTGCAGGCCAACGTCACCATCGGCCGCGCAACCAGAGTCCAGTCGCACACCTTTATCTGCGAGCACGTCACCATAGGTGAAGGGTGCTTTATCGGTCACGGGGTGATGTTTGCCAACGATCTCTTCAAGCAGGGATCTCCCGATCCGGACTCGGCCCACTGGGGCCGAACCGTCATTGAGGATGAAGTCTGCATAGGCTCCAATGCCACCATTTTGCCGGTCCGCATCTGCCGGGGCGCCGTCATCGGTGCCGGAGCCGTGGTCACCCGGGATATAGAGATCCCCGGCACCTATGCCGGCAATCCGGCCCGTTTGCTGCGCACCTTTTGAGAGACCACGCCAGACGAGACCTTGGTATACCAATAAAAAGACCCCGCCGAAGCGGGGTCTTTTCTATCATGTCGGCCGGTAAGGCAAGCCCTTATCAGTGCTCACGAGTCTGGCGGAACTCGACGTCCGGGTGGCGCTCCTGGGCCAGGCGCAGGTTGACCATGGTCGGCGCGATATAGGTGAGGTTGTCACCGCCATCGAGGGCCAGGTTGACCTCGTTCTTGCGCTTGAACTCTTCGAACTTCTTGACGTCAGTACCTTCCACCCAGCGGGCGGTGGAGACGTTGACCGCCTCGTAGATGGCCTCGACGTTGTACTCGCTCTTCAGACGAGAAACCACCACGTCAAACTGCAGCACACCGACTGCACCGACGATGAGATCGTTGCTGATAAGCGGACGGAACACCTGTACCGCGCCCTCTTCGGAGAGCTGAACCAGCCCCTTGAGCAGCTGCTTCTGCTTGAGCGGATCGCGCAGGCGGATGCGGCGGAACAGTTCCGGTGCAAAGTTCGGGATACCGGTGAACTTGAGATCTTCACCCTGGGTGAAAGTGTCGCCGATCTGGATGGTGCCGTGGTTGTGCAGACCGATGATGTCGCCGGCGAAGGCGTCTTCCGCCTGCTCCCGGTCACCGGCCATAAAGGTCACAGCATCGGAGATGTTCACATCCTTGCCGATACGCACGTGGCGCATCTTCATGCCCTTGCTGTAGGTGCCTGATACGATACGCATAAAGGCGATGCGGTCGCGGTGTTTCGGATCCATGTTTGCCTGGATCTTGAACACGAAGCCGGAGAACTTCTCCTCGGTCGCCACCACTTCACGGCTCTCGGCCTTGCGCGGCATGGGCGCCGGCGCCCAGTCGGTCAGGCCGTCCAGCATGTGGTCGACCCCGAAGTTGCCCAGTGCGGTACCGAAGAAGACCGGGGTCATCTCACCAGCGATAAAGGCATCGTGATCGAACTCGGGAGAGGCACCCTGCACCAGCTCCAGCTCGTCACGCAGCTGCCGGGCCAGATCTTCGCCGACGGCGGCATCCAGATCCGGGTTGTTCAGCCCCTTGACCACCCGCTTCTCCTGGATGGTGTGGCCCTGACCGGTCTGATACAGATAGGTCTCATCCTTGTAGAGGTGGTAAACACCCTTGAAGGATTTGCCACAGCCGATGGGCCAGGTGATGGGGGCGCACATGATCTTCAGCTCGCGCTCCACCTCATCCATCACTTCCATCGGATCGCGCACTTCGCGGTCCAGCTTGTTCATGAAGGTGAGGATGGGGGTGTCACGCAGACGGGTCACTTCCATCAGCTTGCGAGTCCGGTCTTCAACACCCTTGGCGGCGTCGATGACCATCAGGCAGCAGTCGACCGCCGTCAGGGTACGGTAGGTATCTTCGGAGAAGTCCTCGTGACCCGGGGTGTCAAGCAGGTTGACCAGACAGTCGGCATAGGGGAACTGCATCACCGAGGTAGTAATGGAGATACCACGCTGCTTCTCCATCTCCATCCAGTCGGATTTGGCATGCTGGCCCGAGCCACGGCCCTTGACGGTACCGGCGCGCTGAATGGCCTGTCCGAACAGCAGGACTTTTTCAGTGATGGTGGTTTTACCCGCATCCGGGTGCGAGATGATCGCAAAAGTGCGTCTCTTGGAGACTTCACTCAGAAATTCAGCTGACATAATTCAACGTTCTTCTATTGGGCGGCGGCCTTGGCCACCGTGGGAGTAATTCCGGGATGCCGCATTGACTCACGGTCCGGCATGGATACGCAACGGGCCACTCGGGCAGACATAGGGTCTGTCGGTGGTGAGAGGAAGAGGGTTGCGTTACATGGGTCTTCTCGCCTGAGTCAAAGCAAAATTGCGCGACATTATACCCGCACGGGTGAAAAATACCCAGTCCGGCTTGGGGAATTCAGCAGCCGGATGATCCGCTCAGAGGATGGATGAGAATGCGGGCTAACTACTCTGCCCGCATCACCAGATTGCGTCCGGCCTGCTTGGCCCGATACATGGCGCCATCAGCACGCTTGATCAGGTCGCTCAATGTCTCGTCGAGGGAGCTCAACTCGGCACAACCGATACTGACATGGATGGCATGCCCTTCCGGTACGCCATCAACCTTCAGCAAAGAGATGTGATAACGGATCCGCTCCGCCACCTCGACAGCCTCATCAAGACCCGTGTCAGGCAGCAGCACCAGAAACTCCTCGCCACCGTTGCGTCCTATCCGATCGAGCGAGCGCAGCTGCCCTTCGGCGCTGCTGGCGACCGCCACCAGCACACTGTCGCCAACATGATGGCCCAGCTGGTCATTGACATGCTTGAAGTGATCGATATCGAGCAGCAACACGCTAAATGGCTTGCCACTGCTTCGCGACTGCTGAAAGGACTCCTCCCCCAGCTTCTGGATCTGGCGGCGGTTATGGAGGCCGGTCAGTTCGTCGGTCATCGCCAGATGGTGCATCTTGCGGGAGCGACGATGCTGATAGAAGACAGCGATCCCCATCAGCACCAGCAGCAGCGAGACCACCAGATACTGCCAGTAGCGACGCTCGCGCAGTTGCTGGAGTTCAGCCTCCTGCAGCAGCTGTTTGGTCTTGAGGGTCTGGTGGGCCAGCTCCTTGCGTGCCAATTCGAACTCGAAGCGAATTTGCAAGGAACGCTGCTCCCTGAGAGCCTGATCAACACTCCCTCTTGTTTCGACATAACGTTTGAGACTGGCCAACGCCCCCGGGATATCCCCCCGTAGTTCAAGCAGTTGTGCCTGCACCTCATACAAACGGGCAAGAAAACGCGGATTGTGCTCCCTGACAAAAACGGGTTCTGCCTTTACCAGAAAATCGAGCGCTTGAGACAACTCCCCCTGTGCGCCCAACACCATTCCCATCACCAGTTGCCAGTGACCCTGAGTAACGCTGTCGATGTCGTCACTACGACGAATGATCATCTCGGCCTGGCGTAATTTTGCCATGGCCTGCTCACTCAGCCCCTGCAAGTGCAAGACTGTAGCCAACTCAATCTGGCACCAGACCAGAGCTCCTTCCTGCTGCTGTCGCTGATAGTATTGCTCCGCCTGTTCCAGTAACGGGCGAGCACGCTCATACCCCCCCATCTCGCTATAGAGCACCCCCTGCTGCGAGACAATCTCCATCTGGCGATCTACATCCCCCTGAGCTTCGTACTCTTTTTCCAACTCATTGAAATAGCCCTCGGCCCGCTCATAGAGACCCATCCGCCGGTAAGCATTGGCAATGTGGCTCAACGTCTCCCGCGCCTTGCTATCGAGCCCCAGAGCTTCATAACTGCGGTGGGCATCCATCAGCTCCTGCAACCCTTCCGCCAGCTTGCCCTGATAGGCATACAGATCACCACGCTGACTGAGTATGTCCGCTTCCTGCAACCTGTCACCCAGATTGTGCGCCAGCTGCAAGGCATGCTCGTAACCGGCCTCTGCCTCCTTCATGTTGCCAAGCAGCTGCTGATGAAAGGCGCGGCAGGTGAGTAGGCCCGCTTCGGTGAGGCCATCCTTGCGTTCACGGGCCCGCTGCAGTGCCTGGTCGGCAAACTCCACCACCCGGCGATATTCGCCATCCCGCTCGGCAGGCATGGCCCAGCACTGCAGGCGCACAATGCGCCCCTGCACATCAGGTGGATAGGCATCATAGTTTGCTGCAAGCACGGCAACACGCAGCCGGAAAACACGCTCGCTGTGACTACCCTCTTCCAACTGTTGCAGCTCTCGGGAGAGTTTTGGCTCGGCAAGCGGCTCTCTGGCTGCCCATACGGAGCTACTGCAAAGCGCGGTCAGCAAGAGCAGGGCGAGAAAACGTATCATGCGGGGTCACTTCTCCAGTCAGAGAACACAGCCATTGTGCAGCAAATCATAACTGCTCATCCCACAACGTACAGCAACCACTGACAGCAACCAAACAACGCGCCATATCAATCAGCTAAAGGCAGCCTCAAGTGGATTATGACTTGGCAAGACGTCGGCTCAGTGCTGTTGCCAGCGCCGCAGCAAGCGGCCGCGCAGGCCACAATCGAGCAACCAGCTGTTGTCGAACACCCGCAGCAGTGCCTGCTTGGCGTGACGGGACATGGCGACGGCGTGGAAACGTGTCTGGCGCTGACGATAGCGGTTCATCTGATCGAGCAGGGCGTGGGGCAGGCTCTGGGCGATAAAATCGGAGATGACCAGCACGTCCGCCTTGGCAAAGGCGGGATCATCGAGCTTGGCCAGTGCCTTCTCGAGGCAAGGCACCAGATCGGTACCGCCGTGAAAACTCATGGAGAGGAAGCGCTCCGCCTTCTCCAGTCCGGTATCGGCGGTGATCTCGAGGGTCGCCACCTCGGTGGAGAAGAGCATCAGATAGCAACCGCGCTTCTCGTCCATCGCCACCCGCAGCAGGGCCAGAAACAGTGCCTTGGCGCACTCCTCCGGATATCCGCCCATGGAACCGGAGGTATCGACGCAGACGATAAAGGGGCCGCGCTGCTGCAGCTGCTTACCCCCCTGCTCCGGGGTGCGCAGCATGATGCGCTGGCGCGGCAGGGTACCCCGCGACTGATAACTGAGCAGGCGCCGCTCCAGATAGCGGCGGTAAAACTCCAGCTCCAGTTCGGGCAGCCCCAACATCACCGCCTCGCTTGGCAGCAGCCGCATCAAATCGCTCGCCTGATGAATGCCCACCAGATCGTCCGGCACATCGTCGCTGGGTGCCGGTTCCAGCTCCAGCACCTCGACCGGCGGCACCGGCTGCTCTTGCGCCCGCCGATCCCGCTCGCTGCGCCCGAGCAGACCGGCAATCTCCGCCAGCAGCGGCTCGCGCTGCAACATGCGGGCATACTGCTTGACCAGCACCAGACTGCGCTTGTGCCAGCTCCCCTGCGCCAGATCCCACAGACCACCGGCGGAGATCTTGTTGGGGTCGAGGGCATCGGCCAGGGTACGGCTCGCCAGCAGCTGATCCTCAATCTCCTGACGCTGCTTCTCCCGCTCCGCCTCGGCGATCTGCTGCTGCAGCTGCAGCAGGCTACCCACCAGACTGGCACGCCACTTGTCGATAAAGAGCTGGCACAACCCCTCGGTGGGGTGAGCCATCAGCTGGCGCACCAAGGAGCGCGCCTCGCCGGCAAAGGGGCTGTACTGCTCCAGCGACTCCAGCAAGCTTGGTAAACGGCCAACCAGCTCGGTCATCGGCAGTTGCCGATGGGCCTGATAGAGCAGGTACTCCTGCTCCAGCGCCACTGGCACCGGTTTGTGGCGGATCTCTTCGCCCAGCTGCTCGCCCCAACTCTGCAGACGCTTTTTCAGCAGCTTGCCTTGAAGCGGGGAGCGCCTGATGAACTCGGAAATCTTGGGCGAGGCTGCCAGCAGCGCCACCACCTCGCCCGCCAGCTCCCCCTCGCCCATCAGCAGTCCCAGATCCAGCATGCCGATCTCAAGCATGATCTGCCCCTTAGCCGTCCAGTCGCGGCAACCGCTCGCGCCACTGCGCCAATTCGCTACGCAGCAGCTCGAGATCCCGTCCCAGCACGAAGAAGCTGTCTTCCACCTGCTGCAGCCAGCGCGAGGCGATAAAGAGGTGCTGCTGATGACGTTCAAACAGGCTGCGCTGCTGCTTGAGCTCCTGCTGTACCTTGCCGGTCTGGCTCTGCAACTCGTCGAGCGCCTGCAACCAGGGCTCCAGCACCACCTCGGGGATGGCGCTGCGCTCCACCAGCACCAGCGGGATCTGCTGACGCTGGATATCGAGCACCTGCAGCCGCAGTTCGTCGTCGAGCACCAGTTCGTAGTGCCCCTCTTTCGGGTTGCCGAGCGGATGGCCAACCAGCGCCTCGCCGGTGGGGCGCCAGTGCGAGAGCAAGGTACGATCAAACATCAGGGTATCGGTCAGCCGCTCGGGATCGCTACCATCCAGCGGGGCCGGTGTGAGCAGATGGAAGTGCACCTGCTTGCCAAAGGGTCTGGCATTGGCGAGCGGGATCTCGATCCCCCGGGCGCGGCGGCCAAACCACTGCTTGCGCTGCCGCGCCTTGCAGCAGAGGCGTTGAGCCACGCTCTGTTTGAGCTGCTTGAACTGGTCGCGCAGGGCCAGCAGCTGGCGGGTCATCGCCAATTGCTGATAGCCATAGAGACGGGAGAACTCGGTCATCATCTCCAGCAGGGCAGTGCGGGACTCCTCGTCATGCCAGAGGCAATCCTTGAACAGCAGCAAATCGAGCGGGGCCACCTCGTCGCGACCATTGAAAAAGGCGCTCGCCTTAATGAGCCGTACCGCCTTCTTCCAGCGTCGATCCGACACATAGCAGCGGTGCGCCAGCTGGCTGTCGAGCTGCTGACGCAGTTGATAGATAAGCTCGAAGCAGGCATCCGGCAGCCGCACCTGTTCAATCTCGCCCTGCCACTGCTCGTACTCGTCCCCGCGGATCTGCAACAAAGCGGGCAGGTTATGGTGCGAGTGACCGTCGCTGGCCAGCATCGCCTGAAAGTTGGACTTCTCCAGCACCCGATCCATCCAGATCCGCACCAGCATACGGTCATAGAGCGCTTCCAGCCCGCTGTCCGGCGCTGGCAGCTCGTTCGAGGCGGTTACCAGCAGCCGCATCGGAATGGGGTGCTGGCTGTCACCGTTGCGAAACTGCCGCTCGTTGATGGCGGTGAGCAGGGTGTTGAGGATGGCGGGGCCCGCCTTCCAGATCTCGTCGAGGAATACCACCTCGGCCTCGGGCAGGTAGCCGGCGGTGAGGCGCAGATATTTGCCATCCTCCTTCAGCGCCTGAATGGAGAGGGGGCCGAACACCTCCTCCGGCGTACTGAAGCGGGTCATCAGGTATTCGAAGTGGCGGGCCTCAAAAAACGCCAGCTTGAGGCGGCGGGCAATCAGGCTCTTGGCTATGCCGGGCGGGCCCAGCAGAAACACGCTCTCGCCACTGAGCGCAGCCAGCAAACCGAGGCGCAGGGCATCCTGCCGTTCATAGAGCCCCTCCCCCAAGGCGGCCAGCAGGCGAGGCAGGCGCTCCTGAATGGGAATGGCACGCGCAGAGTTCGTGGCTTGAGCTAAAGGCGACATAGAGACAATTCCAGGCTGGGATGATGATAAGCCCAAGGGGTGAGGGTCACCTGTTCGTCCTTGGGGTTTCTCTTGTTATGATATTTATCCGGTCTTATTTCGCCAGAATACCCGACTCTGACAGGAAAAAAACCGGATAACCCCCGCAGAGGGCCGCAAAGGGTGCAGAGCAACCCGTTCGCGTGTACCCTGCCGGCACGATTTTCCCCAATGCAGCCAAGAGAGTGACTCCCCCATGATAGACCCCGTACGTCAAAGCATGCTAGCCCGCATGGGCATTCAGAGCTGGCAGCTGCGTCGTCCGGCCATGCTGGGTGTCGCCCCTGCCGAAGAGGCAGAAGTAGCCAGTACGGAATCGCCGCAAGAGGCTATCCCACAGGCCCCTCGCCCTGCCGGCAAGCTCTGGCTGCTGGCTCAGGCACTGCCTGCCGCGACACTGCTGGAGGATATCTGCCAGCTGCTCGCCATCAGAACCGATGAGGTCACGCTGCTGAGCACGCCCCCGGAGGCGCACTGGCTGCAACAGGAGCCGTCACCGCTGCTCTGGCTGACCGAGGCCGATTCCCGCTGGCCCGATGCCCTCGTCTGCCCGCTCGCCCCCGGCAGTGCCGAAAAGCGGGCACTGTGGCAACAGTTGCAGCCACATCTCGCCGCCCGGACAGCCTGACCCAATCCCATGCCCGTCGTTGCGGGCTTTGACGTTATCCCACGGAGCCACCATGCCTGAGTTTCGCCCCCTGCTCGAAGCCGACTTCGACCTCGTCTATCCCATCGAACAGGCCGCCCACAAGGAGCCCTGGAGTCAGGCCAACCTGCTCTCCTGCTTTGGCCCCCGCTACCTCAACACCCTGATGCAGGTCGATGGCAAGCCGGCGGGCTTCTATATCTCGGATCTGGTGGCGGGCGACAGCTCGCTGATGAACATCTGCGTCCACCCCGCTTTTCAGGGCAAGGGGCTGGGCCGGGCGCTGCTGCAACATTATCTCGCGCACAGCAAGCAGAGCGGGGCGCAGGCCTGGTTCCTCGAGGTGCGCGCCGGTAACCAGACCGCCATCAATCTCTACGAGAGCGCCGGTTTTGCCGAGTATTGCCGCCGCGCCGACTACTATGGTACCGGCCAGGATCGGGAAGACGCCGTGTTGATGTCGCGCCTGTTCGACTTCGGCTGATCCCGGCAATAACGCCCCACCGACATAGTGACTGAAAGAGGAGGAAACCAAGCCCTCCTCTCTCCTCCCCCATTTCCCGATCCACTTCGCTTGCCTACTCCCCTTGCCTTCCGGGCTTCTGCCTCTAACGTCGGATCCGGTCTCAACCAAGCCGCTCGCACTGTGCAGAAGATGGGCTATTTGCCCTCTTTGTGATCCAGAACAAACGGCGAACACTTGTAAGCTGTAATATTGGAGTTTAAACTCTAGCCCGCTTTTTAGTGCCCTCGTGGGCGTACAACTGTAACGAAAGGATGTTTGATTGATGCCGAAGCTTCATCTGGTTCAATTGATGCGCGAGCGTATTGCCCGACTTGGCAACAAGGCTGCCCTGCGCGTTCAGCAGGATGGTCAATGGCGTGCCATCGGCTGGCGCACTCTGGGTCAGGCCATGGACTACTGTGCCCAGGCCCTGATCCGCGCCGGACACCAGCCCACCGAAATGGTCGGCATCTATTCGCGCAACATGCCGGAGTGGACCCAGGCCGATCTTGGCATCCTCGCCGCGCGCGGCGTCAGCGTCCCCATCTACCCCACCAGCACCCTCGATCAGCTGCGCTATATCGTGCGCGATGCCAACATCGGCCTGCTGTTTGTCGGCGAGCAGCCCCAGTTCGATCAGGCACTGCAACTGATTGAAAGCGGCGAGATCCGCCAGATCGTCGCCCTCGACGGCAGCGTCAACCTGCGCGGCTGCGCGCAAGCGAGCCACTTTCAGGAGTTTCTGGTCTCCGGCAACCATCAGCCCAGCGAGCAGGAGCTGCGGGTACGGGAGAGCCAGTACCGGATGGATGATCTGCTGACCCTGATCTACACCTCCGGTACCACCGGCGAGCCCAAAGGGGTGATGCTCGATTTCGCCAACATCGCCGCCTGTTTCGAGATGCACAACAGCCGCCTCGATCTGAACGAGCAGGATGTGTCGCTCTGCATGCTGCCGCTCAGCCATGTGTTCGAGCGCGCCTGGAGCTACTACGTGCTCTATTGCGGTGCCGAGAACGTCTACATCCGCGATCCGCAGAAGGTGATGGATGTGATTGGCGACGTGCAGCCGACCGTGATGTGCGCCGTGCCGCGCCTCTACGAGAAGGCCTACGCCATGATCCAGGCCCGGGTTGCCCAGGCTCCGCGCCTGCGTCAGGCCCTGTTTGGCTGGGCCACCCGCGTTGGCAAGCAGATGGTCGCCACCCGTCAGGCTGGCAAGTCCGCCTCCCCCCTGCTCTACGGCCAGCTCTGGCTTGCCGAGCGGCTGGTGTTTCGCAAACTGCGCGCCCGCTTTGGCGGTCGTACCCGCTTCCTGCCGGTGGCCGGTGCCCGTCTCGCCGACGATGTGAACCTCTTCTTCCAGGCGATGGGGCTCAACCTCAAGTACGGCTACGGCATGACCGAAACCACCGCCACCGTCTGCTGCTACGAAGATCAGCAGTTCAAGCTCGGCTCCATCGGCACAGTGCTGAACGGAATCGAAGTGAAGTTGGGTGAGAACAACGAGCTGCTGGTGCGCTCCCCCACCGTGATGCGCGGCTACTATAACAAGCCGGAAGCGACCGCCGAGGTGATGACCGAAGATGGTTTCCTGCGCACCGGTGATGCCGCCGAGCTCGACAGCGAAGGCAACATCTACTTCACCGAGCGCCTCAAGGAGCTGATGAAGACCTCCAACGGCAAGTACGTGGCGCCGCAACTGGTCGAGGGGACCATCGGCAAAGATCGCTTCATTGAACAGATCGCCATCGTCGCCGATGCCCGCCACTTCGTCTCGGCGCTCATCGTCCCCTGCTTCGAGTCGCTGGAGGAGTACGCCCGCTCCATCAACCTGCAGTACCAGTGCAAGACCGAGCTGCTGCGCCACTCCCGGGTAGTGGAGTTCTTCGAATCACGCATCGCCGATCTGCAAAAAGAGCTGGCCAAGTTCGAGCAGGTGAAGAAGTTCACCCTGCTGCCGAGCGCCTTCTCCATGGAGCTGGGTGAACTCACCCCCACCATGAAGCTGCGCCGCAAGATCATCGAAGCCAAGTACCAGAGCGAAATCGAGGCCATGTACAGCCACGTCTGATACCGCTCGGGTTTCCGGAAACAAAAAAGCCGCTCATCGAGCGGCTTTTTTATTGGTCTGCCGTCAGGCAGTGCTCTTGCTGGTCCCGAAGTAGTCGGCCAGGAAGTCATCGAACGACACGCTGTCGCTGCGCTCGCGCTCCCGCTGCTTGGCCAGCGAATCCTTCGCCTCACCGGCAAAGTAGGCTTCATCCCAATACTGCAACTCGCCTGCCAGCAGCTCCTCGCGATACCGGCTCGCCAGCTTGTCGCCGTAGCAGCCATTGTCCTTGCCACTCTCCAGCAGCTCCTTGAGCATGCGAGCGGAGTAGGTGAGCTCGGGGTCGAGCAGCTTCTCCCGATGCATCGCCAGCGTCTCGCGGTAGCGGTTGCGACCACAGCAGCGATCCAGCAGATCGGCCACCTGAGCCAGCTCGTCGAACAGCTTGAGGCCGTACTCTTTGAGACCAATGGCATTGCCCTGCTCATCTTCAAGCGTCAGGCCGGGGCGACGCCCCTCCAGCACCACCTTGCTCTGGTTGCGGCGATTGCGGGCAATCTCCTCCTCGCTCAGCACCGGAGAGGGGCGCAGCAGACACCAAACCAGGAACAGGTCGAAGAAGCGGATTTGATCGGCGTCGATCCCCAGCGGCGTGAAGGGGTTGACGTCAACGGTACGCAGCTCGATGTACTCTATGCCGCGCTGCTCCAGCGCATCCGACGGCTTCTCGCCGCTACGCGGGGTGCGCTTGGGCCGGATCGGGGCATACAGCTCGTTCTCCAGCTGCAGCACGTTGTCGTTGAGCTGGCGATACTCCCCATTCACCTTGACCCCGATCTTGGCGAACTCGGGATCATGGGTATTGATGGCGCGGCGCAGACTGCTGACATAGGCCGGCAGATTGTCGTGGCTGATCTTGAGCCCCGCCTGGGAGCTGTTGGTATAGCCCAGATCGGAGAGACGCAGCGCGGTGGCGTAAGGCAGATAGAGGGTGCCCTTGCCGGTCTTCTCGAACGGCAGGTTGCTCTTGCGCCCTTTGAGGAAGGATTCGCAGATGGCCGGCGAGGCACCAAACAGGTAGGGCACCAGCCAGCCGAAGCGGTAGACGTTGCGAATAAGCCCCATGTACTTGTCGGAGATAAAGCGCTGGCTACAGCACCCTTCGCACACCAGATCCTGCCACTCACTCCAGAAGCTGTCGGGCATGGAGAAGTTGAAGTGTACCCCGGCGATCACCTGCATCAGACTGCCGTAGCGATTCTTCAACCCCTGCCGGTAGAGAGTCTTCATTTTGCCGATGTTGGAGCTGCCGTACTGGGCCAGCCGGATGCTCTCCTCACCGCCAACGAAGCAGGGCATGGAGAGCGGCCAGATCCGCTCGTCACCCAGATGACGCATCACATGGTGATGGATGTCACCCAGTTGCTCCATCAGGCTGTCGAGGGAGTCGGTGGCCGGGGTGATGAACTCCAGCAGGCTTTCCGAGTAGTCGGTGGTGATGTTGGGATGGGTCAGGGCCGAGCCCAGCGACCGGGGATGGTCACTCTGGGCGAGTCGGCCATCCGGCGTGATGCGCAGACATTCACGCTCGATCCCGCGCCGAATCCCCTTGAGAGCAGTCAATCGCTCGGGAGATCCCAGCGCAGTCAGCAACTCGGTGAGTGACAAGCTTGTTGTAGTCATATTCACGGCTCATGTGAGGCCGCCCCATCCGGGGCGGCTCTTGATTTTTATAAAGCGTCAGTTACGGCAACTGCAGCGGATAGATGGGAAGATGAAGCTCCTTCAGGGGTTTTTCAAGCTTTTGCTTGTCTCCCACCACCACGATCACCATGTCGGCCGGATTGAGCCAGCGGGCAGCACTCGCCTTGAGCGTCTCGGCCGACACCGTCTTGATCAGGTTGTTCTGGGCCTGCACATAGTCCGGTTTCAGGTCATACATCACCATCTGCAGCAGGAAGCCCGCCTTCTGGCCCAAGGTCTCGTAAGAGAGGGCATCCTGCTGGGAAACTGCGCTACGCATATAGGCGAGCTCGACCGGGGTAGGGCCGCTCTTGCGGTAGTTGTCCATCTCCTTGAGGAACTGGCGAATGGCATCCACGGTCGCATCGGTACGCACATTGGCACCGGTGGCGAAGGTGCCCACCTCGCGGTTGGCGGAGAAGCCGGAGCTGGCACCGTAGGTGTAGCCCTTGTCTTCACGCAGGTTGAGGTTGATGCGGCTGTTGAAGTTGCCACCCAGGTTGAAGTTCATCAGCCCGGCGGTGAAGTAGTCACCCGTGGTATCGAACGGCATGGCACGGCGGCCGATGCGGATCACCGACTGGGGCGCCCCCGGTTTGTCCACCAGATAGATGCCCGGCTTGGCCTGCTTGCCCTTGAGTTTGAGATCCCCCAGAGCCGGCGTCGCCCCTTTCCAGTCGCTCAGGAAGCCGAGCTGCTCTTCGATCAGCTTCTGGCTCACATCGCCCGCCACCACAACCTTGCCATTGGAGGGGTTGTAGTAGGCCTGATAGTAGTGCTTCACATCCGCCAGCGTCAGCTTGGCCACATCGGCAGGTACCCCGTCGGAGGGTTGGCCAAGGCGGTTGTTCTTGCCATAGACCAGCTCGCGGAATGCCTGTCCCGCCAGCCATTCAGGCTGCTGCTGGGCCTGTTGCATCCCCTGCAGCATTTGCGCCTTGACCCGCTCAAAGTCCGCCTCCCGCATACCGGGGCGCTCGAACACTTCGCGCACCAGCGCCAGCGTCTGTGGCAACTTGTCAGCCAGCGAGCTGATGGTGATCAGCGTGTTGTACTGGGCACTGGAGACATCGATGCTTGAGCCCAGCTTTTGCAGCTCGTCGCTGAGCTGCCCCTCGGTCAGGCGTACTGACCCCTGCCCCATCATGGCGGCGGTCAGATTGGCCAGCCCCAGCTGCCCCTTCTCCTCGGCCCGGATACCGCCCGGCAGGGCGATCATGATGGAAACCGCCGGGATCTCGTCACTTCGGGTGCCGATGATCTCGATGTTCTTGTCGAGTTTGCCGTGCCAGATGGCTGGCACCTTGACGCTCACCGCATCGGCCGCCTTGGGCTGTACGCTGCGATCGAAACTGTCTTTTACCGGTCGCTCGGCCAGCGCCTGATCATGCTTGCTGTAGTCCGGCAGCTCGCGTTTGGCCGGAGTGAAATTCGGGGTGGCGACCTGCCACTCGGCCTTGCCTTTGGGCACCACGCTCAGCACTACCGCCGGCTTGTTGGCAATGAACTGGTCGTAGGCGGTTTTGACCTGCTCCGGCGTCACCTTGCCGATGGCGTCGAGGGTCTTGAAGACGTAGTTAGGATCCTGGGCAAACACCTGACCCATGGCGAGCTGGCTCACCTTGCCGGAGACGCTGTCGAGCCCCCAGATAGCCGAGGCACGATAGCTGTTGATCGCCTTCTCCAGATCCTCCGGCTTGAGGCCGCGCTGGGCGAACTCGCCGATCACCTTGTCCACTTCGCTCTTGAGGGTCTTGAGGCTGCCATCGACTGCCGGGTTGGGGTAGGCGTAGACGGTCAGGGTACAGGCCAGCTCTTCGCAGTAGTGCGAGGCGCCCGCATCGATCGCCTTGCCGGTCTTGACCAGCGACTGGTAGAGCATGGAGCTGGCGCTGCCGCCGAGCACATCGGCAAACATGTCGAGTGCCGGCTCCTGCGGATCACCCAGTGACACGGTCGGATAGCTGATATAGAGCAGCGGCAGGTGCACCTTGTCCTGCAGCGTCACGTAGCGGGTCTCGGGCAGGGTGACCGGTTTTGGCGTCGGCTCGGCCACTTCCGGGCCGCGCGGGATGGAGCCAAAGTACTTCTCGATCCAGTCGAGGGCCTGCTTGCTGTCAAAATCACCGCCCAGAGTCAGAGTCGCGTTGTTGGGGCCATACCAGCGCAGGAAGAACTGCTTGAGGTCGTTGACATCAACCCGGTCGAGATCCTCCACATAGCCGATGGGCTGCCAGGAGTAGGGGTGAGTGCGCGGATAGAGCGCCTCGCCCACCTTCTCGCTCACCAGGCCGTAGGGCTGGTTGTCGATACGCTGGGCCCGCTCGTTCTTGACGGTGGCGCGCTGGATCTCGAACTTCTTCTGGCTCACCGCGTCGAGCAGGAAGCCCATCCGGTCGGCCTCCAGCCACAGCACCTTCTCCAGCTGGTTGGCCGGCACGGTTTCGTAGTAGTTGGTGCGGTCCTTGTTGGTGGTGCCGTTCATGTCACCACCGGCTTCGTTGATGATCCGCATATGCTCCTGATCACCGACGTGCTTGGAGCCCTGGAACATCATGTGCTCGAAGAAGTGGGCAAAACCGGACTTGCCGACCGTCTCCCGTGACGACCCGACGTGATAGGTGACGTCGAGATGCACCAGCGGATCGGATTTGTCGGGCGCCAGAATGACGGTCAGGCCGTTGTCCAGCTTGTACATCTGGTAAGGGATGGCGAGCTTGCCCTCCTCCTTGACCTGCTCGGAGACCAGAGTCGGAGCCGCCAGCACGGGCAGGGTAAAGCCCAGCAGAATGGTTAAAGGTATGACTTTGTTCACGGTAACCTCGTGAGTGACAAAAAGGGCTAGAAGATCTGACTGGCCAGTAGAAATACCAGAGCGTAACGCAACAATTTGCCGAGCCCTATCAGGACAAGAGAGCGCCAGAAGGAGAGGCGCAGCCAGCCGGCCAGCAGACAGAGTCCATCACCGACCACCGGCGTCCAGGCAAGCAGCAGACACCAGTGGCCATGTTGTTTGAGCCAGCCGAGGGCTTTTTGTTCCCCACGGCCTTGAAAATCTTCCGGTTTTTTCTTGAAGGTGGCGAGCCAGCCAAGCCACCAGGTGGTCATGGAGCCGAGGGTGTTGCCCAGCGTCGCCCACAACAGCAGGCTCGCCATGCTCCACTCCCCTTTGGCCGCCATGGCCCCCAGCAGCACTTCCGAGCTGCCGGGCAACAGAGTGGCTGAGGTAAAGGCGCTCAAAAAGAGCCACCCCAGCCCCATCTGCATCAACTCATTCATGCTGCGCTTCCCCACCACAGAGGCAAGGACGCGAGGCACGCAGCAACAACCACACCATGTGCCATCGCCATCATCCCGCTCATGCAGGATAACCATCGGCGGCGGGCATGCGCAGCAGCAGCTTGCCACGTACATGGCCCCCTTCGATGCGCTGATGGGCCAGAGCCCCCTCGCTCAGGGCAAATTCACCGGCGATGGCAATCTTTACTTCGCCCTGGCGCAGCAGCATCAGCATCTGGCTCAACTGCTTCTGATCGGGGTGTACCAGCATGCCGACCACCTCGATGCCGGCAGCCGCGCCGGCATCCTTGATAAGCTGGGCTGTGATGGTGGGCACAGTCACCAGCCGGCCACCCGGCTTGACGCACGCCAGCGCCGCCTTGCCGCTCTCGCCACCCACCAGCTCCAGCACCAGATCGAACTGGCCATCGGCGATCGCCTCGGCAAACCATTCGGCCTGATGGTAATCCACCATCCGGCTCGCCCCGAGACTATGGAGGAAGCTGTGGTTGTCGCCGCTCGCCGTGGCTACCACGTGGGCACCATAGGCAGCGGCAAACTGCACCGCCAGATGACCGACACCGCCAGCACCGGCCAGAACCAGCACTCGCTGCCCCGCCTTGAGCTCACCATGCTCGAACAGTCCCTGCCAGGCGGTGAGTCCCGCCAGCGGCAACGCCGCCCCCTGCTGGAGGCTCACCCCGTCAAGTTTCACCAGCTCATGCTCGCTCGCCACCACGGATTCAGCGTAACCACCGGCAGCAAGGGGAAAACCGACCATACCGCACACCAGATCGCCCTCGGCCAGCGAGGCTACGCCGGGGCCTACTCGCTCCACCACGCCAGCCACGTCGTAACCGGGCGTCCAGGGCAGCTTGTCCTTGTTCTGAGCAGCCGCCCAGCCGAGACCGGCCCGGGTCTTGGCATCGATGGGGTTGACCCCCGCAAAGCAGATGCGCACCCGCACTTCGCCATCGGCAGGCACCTTGTCGAGAGAGGAGTTGAGCTTGAGTACCGAGGGGTCGCCGAATGCGGTAATCTGTAGTTGCGTCATTGCACAAGCCATCCTGTTGATGCATCGAGGGTCAACAGAATAACAGCGAGGAGACCATGGCTCGAATGTTTCTTATTCCTCTGTTGCTGGCGCTGGGGTGGTGGGCATTCCTGCTCTACTTCCGCATCCCGCTCAAACAGGGGGCCAAGGGGTTTTACTGGATCATCGGCATCGGTGGCGGACTGGCTGCCTTCCTCAGCCTGATGATGGTGCTGACCAACTGAATCAGATACGAAAAAGGCCACCTCATCGGTGGCCTTTTTGTCGCTGTCGTTACTGCACCGGCTGCGAATTGAGGTAGTAGTGGCGATTGCTCCCCTGCCCCAACACCCCCTGCGACAGCAGATGGTGGAACACCCGATCCACCTCCTCCAGCGAGAGTGACAGCGCCTGCGCCACCGAGCGTTTGCTGCACTTGAGCTCACCGCTCTCCAGCGCGCCGCGCACCTGTGCCAGCACCTCGGGTGCAGGCTCCGGCGGCTGCATGGGCTCGAGCTGGGCTGCCTGTGCGAGCGCCTCCTGCTCCTCGGCACGGGCGCGAGCCTGCTGCCAGCGCCACATCCGGCGAAAACGGCTCTCCTCACCGATCAGGCTGACGAAGAAGGCACCGAATACGTCGAGTAGCACCGACAGGAAACAGACCAGCAGAAACTGCACCTGGCTGATGCTCATCCCGACCCCGTCCGCCAGACTGCTCATCAGCCCCAGCATGGAGGATTGCTCGTTGACCGGCTTCGCATCGCGCTGCTGACGCAGTTCATCCTGCTGCAAGCGCAGCTTGGTGTTGGCGTGCTGCAACGAGGAGACGCCGCTGGAGATGCGCTCCAGCTCGATATATTTGCGGGCCGCCTCTTCGTTTAGCTGGATCTGCCGCTCGATGCTGGCGATCTGTTCGTCAAAACGGGCGATCTCCCGTTCATGGCGCGCCTGCTGGCTCAGCACCGTATTGGTGGCACTGTTGATACCACCGATACTGCCACCGATAGAGATGGCCGCCAGCACGCTGTAGAACAGCAACGACCAGAAGGCACCACTCAGATCCCGGCGCGCCTTGCGCTCGCCGTACTCGTACCAGACGTAGAACTTGCCCAGCTCGAAAATGATCGCCAGACCGCCAAACAGCCACTTCATCAGCGGGTTGTCATCGATGGAGAGAAACAGCAGCAGGGAGAAGATAATAGAGGCCAGAATGGCCAGCCCGGTAAAACTGTATACCGTGGTGAGCGCAAACCATCCCTTGGGATAGCGCAGCGCGGAAGCGTCCTGTGTGGTCATGGTGGAACTGTGGTGCAGTGCAGGAAAAGTTGGCTGCCGATTATAGTCGGCAGAGCCGTTCAGAGAAGGGCAAACACCTGAATTCCTTCATATTGCAAACCAGCTGCCCAGAGTGCGACCAAAACGGACAAATTGGCAGCAGAAAAGCGCTACAATCCCCCTCCTGACTTCATCGTGTGGCGAGATGATATGCGATTCCGCCCGGGTTCAGCCCGCAGACGTATACTCATCCGCCGTTGCAATTATCCGAGGCCATCATGAACAGAACGACCCCTTTGCTTCTCTCACTCTTGCTGCTCGCCGGCGCAGCCCATGCAGACCAAACGACCCAGGAGAGCAGCGGCTCAACCTTCTCTGTCGATGCGATGACCTTCAATCTGGACTGGGATGACAAGCAGTTTGGCTGGAGCCAGAAAGAGTGCCTCGATCTGGGGGTAAACGACTATATTCCCTCTGATTGCAAGGGGATGAGAGTCAATGTCGAGAGCGAAGAGAATCGCAATCAGCCCCCCAGCACCAACCAGATGCCCACTCCACAGGGCAATAACCAGTAATCATGAACAGGGGCCGAACCGGCCCCGCCGTTATGCTGCGTTACCAGTAGTTCTCCGCACTGATATTGCCGGGCGCCCGCCGCAGGTTCTTGGCCAACCCCAGTGCCAGCAAGGTTTGCTGGGTCTCTTTCACCATCTCCGGATTGCCACAGATAAGCACCTGACTCAGCTCGGGTGAGAACTCCAACCCTACCCGCTGCTGCAACTGGCCGTTGGCAATCGCCGCCGGGATCCGTCCCGCCATTGCATCGAGCCAGGGCTCGCGGCTGACAAAGGGGACATAGCGAAAGCGCTCGCCATATTGCTCGGCAAAGCTGGCTATCAAAGCCTGATAGCTCAGCTCTTCGCCTTTGCGCACCCCGTGTACCAGCACCAGATTGTCGAAACGGTTGAAGGCCTCTCCATCAGCCAGCATGGAGAGGAAGGGGCCGATGGCGGTACCGGTCGAGAGCAGCCAGAGATCGCGTCCGGCCGGTACCTCATCCAGTGTCAGAAAGCCGGTGGCCAGAGACTGCACCAGCAGGGTATCGCCCGCTTGCAGTGAGCCGAGGGAAGGGGTCAGCTCACCGCTCGGGATCTCGACCAGATAGAACTCGTGGTATGGCGCAGAGGGAGGATTGACGAAGGAGTAGGCGCGCTGAATGCGCCGCTCGCCCTGCTCAAGGGCCAGTTTGGTGAATTGACCTGCCTTGTAGGGGGCCAGATCGGCCGCTACCCGCAGGGAGAACAGAGTGGGTGTCCATTCGATGCGTTCGATGACGCGACCTTCGACCCAGGCCATAGAGATCTCCTCCAGAGGAACAGAGCTTCACTCTACCCCCGGGCCTGAAAATAAAAAACCCGCGCAAG
The DNA here is from genome assembly GCF_038739755.1 of Aeromonas sp. SE22. Taxonomy (NCBI): domain Bacteria; kingdom Pseudomonadati; phylum Pseudomonadota; class Gammaproteobacteria; order Aeromonadales; family Aeromonadaceae; genus Aeromonas; species Aeromonas sp. SE22. Next base: position 151,367 of record NZ_JBCGFD010000005.1, on the reverse strand, counting down.
TGCGCGGGTTTTTTCTGCAAAAGCGAATCGCTATTACAGGGCAACAACCTGGATCTGTACGGTTGCTTTAACGTCAGCGTGCAGCTGAACAGCAACTTCGTAGTCACCGGTGTTACGCAGAACGTTGCCCATGCGGACTTCGCTCTTGGCAACGGCTACGCCGGCAGCAGTGATGGCTTCAGCCACGTCACGGGTACCGATGGAACCGAACAGCTTGCCTTCGTCGCCAGACTTGGAAGCGATAACCACGGTAGCCAGTTCGGCCAGCTTGGCAGCACGCTCTTCAGCAGCAGCTTTGTTGGCAGCCAGTTTGGCTTCCAGCTCAGCGCGACGAGCACCGAAAGCTTCGATGTTGGCCTTGGTGGCCATAACAGCTTTGCCTTGCGGGATCAGGTAGTTACGGGCATAACCAGATTTCACGGAAACTTGGTCACCCAGACCGCCCAGTTTGGCGATTTTGTCGAGCAGGATAACTTGCATTACCTTTCCTCTATAAATTTCGTTGAGTTAGGCTTAAGTGCCGGACCGATTCTTACTTGTTGTGCAGATCGGTGTACGGCAGCAGAGCCAGGTAACGAGCACGCTTGATGGCGCGTGCCAGCTGACGCTGATACTTGGCGCGGGTACCGGTGATACGGCTCGGTACGATCTTGCCAGATTCAGTGATGTAGTTTTTCAGAGTAACGATATCTTTGTAGTCGATCTCGGTAACGTTCTCGGCGGTGAAGCGGCAGAACTTACGACGACGGAAATAACGTGCCATGGCCTTTATCCTCTAGTCAGTGATCCAGAATTACTCTTCGGAAGCAGCTTCAGTAGCTTCTTCGCGGCGCTCGTCGTCACGACGGGTGAAGCGCTCTTCTTTGGCCTTGGCCATCGGAGAAACTTCAGTCACGGCGTGCTTGGTGCGCATGATCATGTTGCGGATAACGGCATCGTTGAAGCGGAAGTTGGTTTCCAGCTCATCGATAACGGCTTGCTCTGCTTCTACGTTCATCAGAACGTAGTGGGCTTTGTGCAGTTTGTCGATCGGGTAAGCCAGCTGACGACGGCCCCAATCTTCCAGGCGATGAATGGTACCACCGGAAGTGGTGATGGCGCCGGTGTAACGCTCGATCATGCCGGGAACTTGCTCGCTCTGGTCCGGATGAACCATGAAGACGATTTCGTAATGACGCATTTTAGCTCCTTACGGATTAATTCAGCCTCCGCCCAGGTGCAGCCAGACCTCGGAGGCAAGGAACATAATGGTGTTTAGTCGCTGCTTTTCTAGGGCGGCGTATTGTACGAAATCGCATCCCTCACTGCAACTGACGACCTCAAAAGTTTTTCCCGATTGATATGATACAAAAGACCAATTGATAACAATTATCATTTAGATCTATTCTCTCTCCATATCCTGATGGAGGGTGATGCCATGCAACCCGCACTGACTACAACGATTCCAAGCCGCAAATTCAAACTGACCCTGCTCGGGCCCGCCTTTATCGCTGCCATTGGCTACATAGATCCGGGCAACTTCGCTACCAATATTCAGGCCGGATCTACCTTCGGCTACCAGCTGCTCTGGGTGGTGGTGTGGGCCAACCTGATGGCCATGGTGGTGCAGACCCTCTCGGCCAAGCTCGGCATCGTCACCGGCAAGAATCTGGCGGAGCATATCCGCGACCGACTGCCGAAACCGGCGGTCTGGGCCTACTGGGTGCAGGCCGAGATCATCGCCATGGCCACCGATCTCGCCGAATTTATCGGCGCCGCCGTCGGCTTCAAGCTGCTGCTTGGCGTGACCCTGCTGGAGGGAGCCTGTATCACCGCCGTGGTCACCTGGGGGATCCTGATGTTGCAATCCCGCGGCCAGAAACCGCTGGAGTTTGTGGTGGGCGGTCTGCTGCTGTTTGTTGCGGCGGCCTACATCGTCGAACTGATCTTCTCCCGCCCCCATCTGCCGAGCCTGCTGGAGGGCGCCCTCTTCCCCGGTCTGCCCAACAGCGATGCCGTCTATCTGGCCGCCGGTGTGCTCGGTGCCACCGTGATGCCCCACGTCATCTATCTGCACTCGGCGCTGACCCAGCACACTCAGGATCAGGGCTCGGTCAGCCAACGGCTGCATACCACCCGGGTCGATGTGGCCATCGCCATGACCATCGCCGGCTTCGTCAATCTGGCAATGATGGCAATGGCGGCGGCCGCCTTTCATAGCTCGGGCCACCAGCAGGTAGCGGAGCTGGAGTCAGCCTACCAAACCCTCACCCCGCTGCTGGGTCAGGCGGCGGCCACCCTGTTTGGCCTCTCGCTGGTCGCCTCCGGCATCAGCTCTACCGTGGTGGGGACGCTGGCCGGGCAAGTAGTGATGCAGGGTTTTGTCCGCTTTACCATCCCGCTCTGGCTGCGCCGCGCCATCACCATGACCCCCGCCTTCGTGGTGATCGCCATGGGCTTCAACACGACAGAGATATTGGTATTGAGTCAGGTAATCCTGAGTTTTGGCATCGCGCTGGCGCTGATCCCGCTGCTGATGCTGACCGGTGATCGGGCACTGATGGGAAAACATCGCAACCATCCGGTCACCCAGGCAATCGGCCGTCTTATCGTTGCACTGGTTATCGGGCTCAATGCCTACCTGCTGGTCGCCATGATCTAGCAACCAGTCACTAAACAGGAGGCTCATTAACACTGGTTAATGAGCCTCCTCGCACTTTGGCGTATGCTGCCGCTTTCTCTTCTCATCTATCGTTGCGGGAGCCTTGCCATGGAACATACCCGAGTCAGCTTCGTACTGGGCCATCATCAGGAGCAGGCCAGCGTGGTCTGCTGCCAGCCCGGTGACACCACGCTGCTGGTCACCGACCTCACCCCCTTTCATCCCCAAAGCCATCTCTGGCCCGATCAGCCGGGAGATGTGGGTCATGCATGCTGGGAAGGGGGCGAAGCCGCTATTGGCCCTTGCCGGATGGGGGCTCTCAGCCCGGATGGCGAGTTGTTCGTCGACGCCGATATTCCGGTCAAACGGGGTGCAGAAGGATGGCGGTTCGTCGTGGTACACCCCTTGGCGGGCGAGTACAGCTTGCCTGTCGGCAGTCGGGTCGAGTTGCAGGTCGATAGCGCGGCACGCCACGCCCTGAGTCTGGGCCACAGCGGCTGCCATCTGGCTGCGCTCGCTCTCAACCGGACTCTCACTCCTTACTGGCGTAAAGAAGTGAGCGAGCTCGATGCACTGGGTCAACCGGACTTCGACCGCCTCGCCATTCAGAGCTCGCGGGTCGAACCTTGTGGTTCGCGGGAACAGTACCGCATCGGCAAGAGCCTGCGCAAAAAGGGGGTCAACAACGAGGCACTGCTGGCAGATTTGGCGGTGATTGAAGAGAAGGTCAATCGGCAGCTGGCCGACTGGATTACAGCCGGGGGCGAGATCCGCCGTAGCCGCGCAGGCGAGGCGATCATCGATTCGCGCTACTGGCACTGCATGCTGGAAGGTCAGGAGGTGACCATCCCCTGTGGCGGTACCCATGTTACCTCGCTCGCCGAGTTGGGAGAGGTCAGGGTGCAGCTCACTCTGGTGGAGGAGGGCTTTGCCATGCTGACCCGGGTCACCCCGACCCACCACTAACCCCGCCGCCTTCACAACAAGCGCCCCCATGTGGCGGCGCTTGTTGAGCGCACTCTCTCGCAAGGGACCCCGGCTAGCGAGGGATCCCGGCACCCAGCTGGTCAGCGATCGCATCCATCAAGGCCCTCACCCGGCGCGGTTGACTGCGACTCGAGGGATAGACCAGCTGCAAGCGGGAAGGGGTGGTCGAAAAGGGGGCCAGCACCTCCAGCAGCGCACCTCTGGCCAGATCCTCCTGCACATCCCACCAGGATTTGAAACAGAGCCCCAGTCCCTGCAAACACCACTGACGTACCAGCAGACCGTTGTTGGTCACCCGTCGTCCGGCCACCTGCACCCGATAGGGGTCACCACCGACCTCGAATCCCCAGCTGCGATCAGGGGTATCGCCAAAGCGCATCAGCAGACAGTCGTGCCGCTGCAACTCGTCCGGATGACGGGGGATACCCCGCCGCCGCAAGTAATCCGGGGAGGCGCACACCATCCTGCGGGACTCGCCCAGCGAAATGGCACGCAGCGAACTGTCGGCAAGGGTTCCGTAACGCAGGGCGAAGTCGATCCCCTGCCCCACCAGATCCACATACCCGTCGGTCAGGTTGAGATCAATGGTAACGCCGGGGTGCATCTCCATGAACTGATCCAGCAAAGGGACCAGCCGGGTACTCCCCAGATCCACCGGTGCACTGAGGCGAATCGGGCCCGCCATCTCCTGACTGCCCAACTGGATGCGACGCTGCAGATCGTCTGCGTCGGCCAGCAAGCGGCGCCCCTCCTCCACCAGCAGACGCCCCTCCTCGGTAAGGCTGATGGAACGAGTCGTACGCGTCAGCAGGGCAACCCCATAGTGACGCTCCAGGGCGGCGAGGCGCTCGGAGACGGTAGCCGGGGAGAGTCCCAGCTCGCGCCCCGCAGCGGAGAGCCCCCCTTTCTCCACGATGGTCAGGAAAAGTGCCAGATTATCCAACATTATTGTTCGCCATTTCCGAAATATGAATTCAGCTTAAGCGAGATTATCAGAAATATCTGTCGAATATATCCTCTCTCCATCTCGTGCCAACCCGTGATGACCCTCATCCGGATCGGCTATCTGCACCTTTTTAGAGAGGAATCGATGATGTCATTTACTGCACAAACGCTCTCCGTGGTGATCGGTGGTCACAGTGGCATTGGTGAGGCGGTCGTCGCTGCCCTGAGCAACCGACCCGGCCGGGTGATCGCAGCCAGTCGCCGCGACGGGGTCGATGTGACCGACCCCGCCACGCTGGAGGCATTCTTCCAACACCATGGCCCGCTGGATCATCTGGTGATCACCGCAGGCTCCCAGGCGCCGGGGGGCCATTTTCTGGCCCTCGACAACGCCGCCGCCAAATCGGCCTTCGACACCAAATTCTGGGGCACCCTTGCCATCATTAAGGCTGCCGCCCCGCACTTGAAGCCCAATGGCAGCATTACGCTGACCTCCGGCTTTCTGGCCCGCAAAACGGTGCCCGGCACGCTGGTCAAAACTGCCATGAATGCGGCGCTGGAGGCCAGTGCAAAAATCCTGGCGCGCGAGCTGGCCCCCCTGCGGGTCAACGTGGTCAGCCCGGGCCTGACCGACACCAGCGCCTATCAGGCGATGTCCCCCGAGTCACGCCAGGCCATGCTGGAGCGGGCCGTCACAACCTTGCCTGCCGGTCGCTACGGTCGCGCGCAGGACATCGCCGCAGGCTACCTGCTGGCCATCGACAATCCCTTTATGACCGGCGCCACCATCGATCTCGATGGCGGAGCCCTCATCAACTGAACCGCAGGGGAACCATGATGAACCACACCAACCGATTACCGAGCCAGATCTGGATCCTGACGCTCTCGGCCTTTGCGATTGGCACCGCCGAATTCGTGATAGCAGGCATCCTGCCACAAGTGGCCGAAAGCCTTGGGGTCAGCGCAGGTGGCGCAGGCAACCTGATTACCGTCTATGCACTGGCCATTGTCATTGGCGGCCCCATCCTGACCCTCTGGCTGGCCCGCTTCGATAAAAAACGGGTGTTGATGGGCCTGATGGGGCTGTTTATCGTCGCCAATCTGCTCTCGGCCTTTAGCGACGACTACCTGATCCTGGCAATCAGCCGGGTGCTGGCCGGTCTCACACAGGGGCCTTTCTACGGCATCGGCGCCGTGGTTGCCACGCGCATGGTGCAAGACAAGATGGCCGGGCGAGCGGTAGGTCAGATGTTTGCCGGCCTCACCCTTGCCAACGTACTCGGCGTTCCCGCTGGCGCCTGGATCGGCAACAGCTTTGACTGGCATACCACCTTTATGGCCGTAGCCGCTCTGGGGGCGGTCGCCCTGCTGGCCATCGCCGTCGCCATCGAACGCCAGCCAAAGGAGCTCCCCACCTCCATCGCCAGTCAACTGGCTGCGTTTCGCAACTGGAACTTGCTCGCCAGCCTGCTCTTCACCGTGCTTGGCTGGACAGGCTTCATGACGCTCTACGGCTACATTGCCCCCTTGGCAGAAGAGGTTGCCGGATTCGATCGCTCCGCAATCACCGGCGTGCTTGTGGTAGTCGGTCTGGGATCATCGGCGGCACTGTGGTCGACAGCCACTTCGGCCCGGCCGCCTTGCCCTTCTTTGCCGCACTGGTTCCGCTGACAGGACTGCTGTTTATCCTGAGCCAGGAGCGTAGCCGCCGTGCAGCCCTGGCTTGCTGACCCTTTTTCGCCATGACCATCGCCCCCAAGAGGGGGATAACAGGAGTCAGGATGACCATACGCGCCATCGACCACTTCACGCTGCGCACCCGCGCGCTGGAGCAAACCGTCGCCTTCTATCGCGAGGTAGTGGGCTTGCAGGAGGGGGTTCGCCCTCCCTTCCCCTTCGCTGGCCGCTGGCTCTATGCCGATGGCCGCCCACTGCTGCATCTGGTGGCCAGCGGCACCGACGAGGGATTGGCAAGCTATCTCGGCGTGCGGGGCGAGGATCACGGCAGCGGCTGCATCGACCATATCTCCCTGTGCGCCGAAGGTGCTGACGAGGTACAGGCCCGCCTGTTGCGCCTTGATATCCCCTTTGTCAGCCGCCCGATCCCGGAGCGGGGTGAGCTGCAGCTGTTTTTGCAGGACAACAACGGCGTCATGGTTGAGCTGCTATTTCTGGATGACACATCCCAAGAGGACAAGATATGACCAGCAGACGCAATTTCATCAAAGGAGGCGCCGCCATCGTCACGCTGGCGGCCACGAGCACATCACTCACCGCGCGGGCAGTGACGCACTCGAACACCACTCAGCCATCGCACAAAGGAGACGGCCCCATGATCCGGCTTGGTATTACCGATCTATCGTTTCACCGCATGACCGGGGCGTTGGTCGCCACCACACTCGAACTGCGCGGTTATCGGGTCACTCGCAGCTACGCACCCCATGAGGCGAACTTTGCCCGGCTGGCCAGCGGAGAGATCGACATGCTGGCATCGGCATGGTTGCCCTCCAGCCACGGCATCTACAAGGAGCAGGTCGAGCAACAGGTCGATACCCGCGAGTTCGGGCTCCACTATCAACCCTATGCCCTCTGGGGAGTGCCGGACTATGTGCCCGCAGATCAGGTCGCCGAGGTGGCGGATCTGCTGCACCCCGAAGTGCGAAAGCGCATGACACCGGTGATCCAGGGGATTGGCCCGGGGGCGGGCATCAGCCGCTTCTCCCGCCAGATCATGGCGGAATATGGCCTGGAAACCGCCGGTTACCGTTTTTTGAACGGGTCGCAAGAGGAGTGCCTCGCGGCATATGAGCGGGCCGTCGCAGAAGAGCGTTGGGCGGTCGTCCCCCTGTGGCGCCCCCAGTTCCTGCACGCGACCTACCGGATCCGTGAACTGAAAGAGCCAAAAGGGCTGCTCGGCGGGGTAGATCGGGCGGTGCTGCTGGCACGCAGCGATCGGCTTCATCTGCTGGCCAGCGAAGATATCAGCCATCTCGATGGGCTGAGATTTGACAATGCCACCATTGAGCAGCTCGACCACCGTGTCAGTCGGCTGGGGGAACCACTCGATCAGGTCGCCAGAAGCTGGCTGGAAGGGCAAACTGCCTGAAGTACCGCAGTCATGGCAAGGGGAAGCGATCTCATCGCTTCTCTTTTAACCAACCCCTGATTAGAATGCGCCTCCCACAGGAGGCACATCACCCATGAGTAGTACCCATCTGCGCACCACTTCGGATCGGATCCGCTATCTGGTTCTCTATGAAGGCATTGGTCTGGCCATGGTTGCCCCGCTTATTAGCCAGCTGTTTGGCCAGGGTGTCGCCGAGGTCGGTTCACTGGCGATCTTCTTCTCCATCGTGGCCACTGCATGGACCTATGGCTGGAACCTGCTGTTTGACAAGGCGCTACTGACTCTGTGCGGGCGCACCAACAAGCGCCCTCTTGATCGCTTCCTGCATGCGTTTGGCTACGAAGCGAGCTTTATGATGCTCTCCCTCCCCTGCGTCATGTTCTGGCTCGATCTGGGGTTGTGGGAAGCGCTACTGCTGGATCTCGGCTTCGTTGCCTTCTACCTCGTCTACATCATTCTCTTTACCTGGGCCTATGAGCGGATCTGGCCATTGCCAGCGACCGCGCAGCAAACGGTCTGACGCGCAGAGTGCGCTTGCGCAAACCAAGGTAGGGAAGGGTAAAACCGAAAGCCCCAATAAAAACAATGCCAGTCAGCAAGCTGACTGGCATTGGACAAAACAGACTTTAAGACTTACTTGACGGCGTCTTTCAGAGCCTTGCCAGCCACGAATGAAGGCACGTTGGCTGCAGCAATCTGGATCTCTTTACCAGTTTGCGGGTTACGGCCGGTGCGGCCTGCGCGGTGGGTGACCTTGAAGGTGCCAAAACCGACCAGCTGCACAGCATCACCTTCTTTCAAGCTCTGGGTAATACCATTGATGATCTCTTCCAGAGCCACTTTGGCCTGAGCTTTGCTCAGATCTGCTTTGGCGGCAATCGCATCGACAAGTTGAGCTTTGTTCATAACATTTCCTTTATGATCGGGCATTTAGCGCTGGGTCACTCTATGCAAAAAAAAACGCTCAAGCAAAGGCTTTATCGAGCAGGGGGCGTCAAACGCTGGGGTTTTCATCAAGATCTGCGGAAAAAGTCACATTCCAGCCCTGAAAAACCCTGAACCAACCGGCCTCTCACCCTTCAACAAGCTCGATTTGACACCCACCTCAATACCACTTAACAATATCCCGGCAAGCCTATTGACGCTTGGTCAGATTTTCCCTAGTTATAGGGTGTGTCACTGTTCAAACGGCTAGGAAGCCCCATCAATCGCCCGGCCTTGCCCCATGGAGGGATTATGTTGACGAAACTGGAACAGACCAAACAGGCGCTGGCAGGAAAACACAAGGCTATCGACGACTGGCTGGATGCACGGCAAGCCCTGCTGGTCGAATACATGCGGCTGGCTGGCCTTACCCCGGCCCGAACCAAACAGCGATGCCTGCCCAAACCCGAAGAGCTGCAGCACTTCTGTGACAGACTGGTCGACTACGTCAGCGCAGGCCACTTCGAAATCTACAATCACGTGGTCACCGCCTTCGAACAAGCCAGCGGTGAAACGCTGGAGCTCGCCAAGCGCATCTATCCCCATATCCGCACCAGTACCGAACTGGCTCTCGAGTTCAACGACAAATACAGTGAGGCCGATGAAGCCCAACTGCTGCTGCTCGATGATGACCTCAATGAACTGGGTCCTGTGCTGGAGGAGCGCTTCAAACAGGAAGATCGTCTGGTCAAGGCACTCCATGTGGTGGAATCCCTTAGTGCACAACAGGCTTGAACGCCATTTTCGGAGCAAGTTCAAGATACGGGCAGTCAAGGTGGATTACACTCAAAGCAATGACCATCGGGTCCACACTGATTGCATACAAGGAGATGAGCATGTCTGAGCGCCGCCGTTTTGCACGGATCCTCTACTTGACCATGGCTGAACTCACGCAGGGGGAACGCAAGTGGCGCACTCAGCTTGTCGATATTTCCCTGCAGGGTGCGCTGCTAATCCGGCCTGACGACTGGGTGAGCAATGAGAACAAAGAGTACCAGCTGAGCTTTGTCCTGAGCGGCAGTGACATCGAGATCAAGATGCAGGTAGAGCTGAACCATGAGGCCAGCAAGAAGCTGGGCTTCTACTGCCATCACATCGACATCGACAGCGCCACTCACCTGAGGCGGATGATCGAACTCAATGTGGGCGATGAGGAGCTGCTGCACCGGGAGCTGGAACAGCTGCTGAGCGAGCATCTGGAACACAGCCAGCCATGACGTTCCACATTTACCGTAAATAAGAAGAGCGCCAAGGCGCTCTTCTTATTTTCGTTCAGCCCAAGACATAGTCTTTTGGCTGCACCGACTTACAGCGCCTCAAGCGCATCAGACAACTTTTTGACAGGCACCACTTCCATCCCTTCGATAGGGTGCTTGGGGGCGTTGGCGTGCGGCACGATGGCGCGACGGAAACCGTGTTTCGCAGCCTCTTGCAGTCGCTCCTGACCGGACGGCACTGGGCGAATTTCGCCGGAGAGCCCCACTTCACCAAACACCACCAGATCCTTCGGCAACGACTGGTCGCGGAAGCTGGAAACCATGGCCAGCAGCAGGGCCAGGTCAGCACTGGTCTCTTCCACCTTGACCCCGCCAACCACGTTGATGAAGACATCCTGATCCGCCATCTGCAAGCCGCCGTGACGATGCAACACCGCCAGCAGCATGGCGAGACGGTTGTGATCCATCCCCACCGCCACCCGGCGCGGATTGGAGAGCTGGGAGTAATCCACCAGCGCCTGCAGCTCCACCAGCAGCGGTCGGGTGCCCTCCCAAATCACCATCACGATGGAGCCGGGAGCCTGCTCCTCTCCCCTGCTAAGGAAAATGGCAGAGGGATTGCTGACCTCCCGCATTCCCTGCCCGGTCATGGCAAAGACGCCAAGCTCGTTGACCGCCCCAAAACGGTTCTTGTGGGAGCGCAAGGTACGAAAACGGGAGTCATGGCCACCATCGAGCAGCACGGAGCAGTCGATACAGTGTTCCAGCACCTTGGGGCCGGCCAACGTACCATCCTTGGTCACATGGCCCACCATGAAGATGGCCACGTGGTTCTGCTTGGCGTAGCGAGTGAGCAGCGCTGCCGCCTCCCGCACCTGCGAGACGGAACCGGGCGCCGACTGCACATCCGCCACATGCATCACCTGGATGGAGTCGATCACCATGATCTGCGGCTGCTCCTGCTGGGCAATCAGGCAGATCTGCTCGACGCTGGTCTCCGACAGCATCCGCAACTTGTCGGTAGGCAAGCCGAGGCGATTGGCGCGCATCGCCACCTGCTGGAGGGACTCCTCACCTGTGACATAGAGGGTTTTCATCCGCTCCGCCAGACCGCACATGGTCTGCAGCAGCAGGGTCGACTTGCCTGCCCCCGGGTTGCCGCCGATAAGGATGGCAGAGCCCGGCACCACGCCGCCACCAAGTACCCGATCCAGCTCCTTGAAGCCGGAGGAGAAACGGGGGATCTCGGTGGTAGCTATCTCTGCCAGTGTCTGCACCTGACTGCCAATTGCACCGGCATAACCGGTATAGCGGGCACTCTTGCCGGCAGGAGTCACCGACCCGAGGCGCACCTCGGTAATGGTGTTCCACTCCTTGCACTCACTGCATTGGCCCTGCCAGCGTGTGAAGTCGGCACCACATTCGGAACAAACATAAGCAGTTTTATTTTTGGCCATTGATAACTCGGGGACAGGATGAATTCCTGCTTGATATACTTGTTTGCGACCGACAGATCAAACCCAAAATCGGAAAAGTGACTTTCCGTGGCAGGAACACATGGATTCAGAACACCAACAATATCTGATTGAACAACTTGTCCCCTTGTTGCGGGAGAAAGATTTCGAGGAGATCTTCAACCGCATGACCCAGGAAGAGAACAGCAACAGCCGTTTTATGCTCAAAATGGAGCTAAAACGCAAATGCTCTCCGTGCCGCAGGGTCATCGACATGCGCGATGAGCTGGCAGATGAGTGTCTGATCCATGAGTTCGACGGCATTACCCACTTCATGCCGGCCGAGGCAATCAACCTGTTCCAGTCCCAGTGCTATCTCTACCGTGACGCCTATACCATAGGGGTCAACGAGGCACTGCAACAGTGGCAAAAACAGCAGCACCACGCTCGCGTCGATGGCCACCTCACCCCGCCGGCCAGCCCTTTCAGGCAATACGATGTCAATACCATCGCCTTCGCAAGCTACTACGGCCGCCGTCAGGAGCGGATGCACTTCAGCTCTCCGGTACTGCTCAAGCTACCGGATGGTGAAAAGCTGTTTGCCAAGAGTTCAGATCTCTCCCTCGGCGGGATGCGCATCTCGGTACCCTATCTGCCCAGTTACCATACCGGCGCTCAGGTCGAGGTCTTCTTCACCGGGCTGGAACGCGACAACCCCAACCCGGTACTGCACCAACCGGTCAATTACCAGATCCTCGGGGAAGAGAGCAAAGAGGGGAAATTCTGGCTGCGACTGGTGCGCACGGGCGAGCAACCCGCCTTTGACGCTTTTTTGAAAGAGTTCATCGAAGTCAACAAGGTGCGCTACCGGGTCAGCGTCGACTACCTGCTCTCGGCCGCCATTATCAAGGGATACGAGCAGTTCTACCTGCCGCGCATGACCGGCATGCCGCTCTTCTTCGGGACCGGCGACAGCCCCTGCCTCGAGATAGCGCTGCGCACCGAGAACAACCAGCATCTGCTGGAGTACTGGCGTGACGAGAAAAACCGCGATGCGCTGGCGGGGCTCTTCTCCGCCGAGCGGATGAAGCGACTCTGCCCCGCCCCCGGTGCCACCAGCGAAACCCTCATTTACTGCTTCACCCACACGGTGCGCAGCCACATCTACTTCTTCTCGGCAACTGCCGAAGAGCTGCGCCAGAGCGGCCTGACCGCCCTCTTCTTCCAAGTGGGCTCACGCCGCCCCAGCTGGCGCGTCTACAAGTTCACGCTGGAGGCGTGCGAACTGCTCGAAGCGGATGTCGGCCAGCTGCAGGGGCTCGAAAACCCGCAGTTGCAGGACATACTGCTGCTCGAGCGACTCAAGCAGATTGGCTATTGCGGCCTGCTGCAGGAGATCAGTCAGGAGTCCCAGCGCGAAGAGTTCTATCAGGAGGGGGAGGCTGGCAGCAACGCCAACGAGTTGCAGCGTTTTGGCCACGAGCAGGGGGTTGCCCCCTTCGAGATCGAGACCCTGCACTATGTCCAGCTGCGCAAGGAGCTGCGCTACATCCACAAGACGGCAGTCGCCATCCACCACAACGGCAAGTCCTGGCTGGGCTGGACCCGCGACATCTCGGCCCATGGCCTGCAGATCGAGCTGGAAGAGGCGTTTGTCGGCGAGAAAAACGATGTGGTGACCATTGCCCTGCCCCGCCTGCAGGAGCTCTCCAAGAGCATGGATTTGCAGCATCTATCCTATCGGCTGGTCAGTCTCAACATGACCCGCACCGTGCTGCATCTCTGCATCGAGGGGGATTCCGATCGCCATACCGGTCGCCAGTTCTTCAGCCTGCTGATCGAGAGCAACCAGAACAAGCTCAAGGCTGCACAGGAGCAGCGTCGCTACCGCGGGCTGGCCCGCGCCCTGCGCAACATCTACACCCACCACCTGTTCAACTCGCCGGTCTACATCAACAAGCTGAAGGGGGCGCCCAAACCCGCCTCCATCGGCAAGTCGCTCAAGCCGCGCAGCCTGCAACGCCTGCTCACCGCCTGCGCCGAGCTGCCGGAGCAGGAGAACCTCTATCCACTGTTTCAGGGAGAGCTGCTCAAGGAGCTGCTGATGACGCCGCTGCGCAGCATAGAGCGGGAAGACAAGCCGAAGGAGGATGAGGTCTACATTGCCAGCATCCAGACCAGAGCCGGCCTGCCCATCTTCCGCAGCCGTCTCGCCAGCGAGTTCACCGGCGTGAAGGAGAAACGCCAGTTTATCGAGCTGGCGCTACAGGAAGGGGAGTTCTACTCGGTGCTGGTAGGCGTCTCCCGCACCGGGCGCCCCGACACCAACTTCATTGCCAACGAGCTGGACTACATCGCCAAATTTGCCATTCACAAGGCGAAAAAGCTGGAGGAGGAGCTCTGGAGCGTCGTCGGGGTCGGCGAGCTGACCGACACCACCCAGGCGACCCTGTTCCGCCTCGGCATCACGCCGCCACTCAACTGATCCCGGCCACAAGAAACAGGGCGCATCATACGCCCTGTTTTTTATCACGCGGCCTGCGGATCCAGCAGCCAGTCGAGGATCCGGGGGAAGTGATCCTCCTGCGCCTGCGGGGCGGTCAGCATATTGATATGGTCGTAATCGAGCCGGTTGCCGTTGTCCCGGCCAAGCCGGGTATGGCGGGTCTTTGAGCCCATCTCGTCGCTGAAACGGCGCACGTCGGTGGGGTGGCCCAGCACCTTGTCCGCCTTGGCCGAGATCATCCAGAGCGGCGGCCAGTTGACCCGGGCTGCCGCCTCGTCATAGGCAAAACCGTCGTGAGGGTCCTGCCAGGGGCCGCACTTGACCCAGGGGATGGTCTCCTGCAGGTAGCGCAGCGGCTCGTCATCGGCACCAATCTTGAGATCCCGGGCAGCCAGAAAACCGCGGCGACGCGCCAGCCAGGGGGCCAGCCGGTTCCAGATCAGATCCACCTTCAACCAGCGCTCGGGATTTTGCACCGACACCCCGCGCTTGGTGCCGAAGAAGAGCAGGCTGGCCACCTGCTCTGCCAGTTCGGGAAAGCGCACCAGCGTGGAGGCCATGATGACGCCGCCCCAGGAGTGAGCCACCCAGTGCACCTTGAAGCCGTGGTGACGCGCGGCAATCCAGCGGTGCAGGGCGGGCAGATCCTCGGTGATGAGTTCATGCTGACCGTGCTCCGCCTGCTCGGCGATGGCGGGGATACTGAGCCCGCGCCCGCGCAGATCGGCGACATAGACCTGAAAACCGTGGCGAGCCAGAAAGCAGGCCAACCCCTTGCCCGACTCGGTATAGAAGATGCGGCCGTTCTCGATGGCGCCGTGCACCATCAGGATGGGTTCACCATGAACGGCCGCCCCCGGTTTGATATGACGGACGTGCAGTTGATGCTCGCCACAGGGGACAAAGAGTGATTGCTGCAACAATTCCATTTCGATTGGTTTCCTCCATGAAACAATATCAGGGGCGATCCCAGCGCCTTTCGCTACAGCTGCGTGCCGAGAGCAGGCAGAGCACACCCTCCAGATCATGATGATTGAGGGTCGCTGCAGCCTGAGCCCGCACCAGCGGTTTGGCATGGATGGCGATGCCAAGACCTGCTACCCCCATCATTTTGAGATCGTTGGCGCCATCGCCGATGGCCACGGTCTGGGCGGGAGCAATGGCATACTCGGCCGCCAGCTGCTGCAACACCTCGGCTTTGACGCCGGCATCGACGATGCTCCCGCTCACCTTGCCGGTCAGCTGGCCCCCCTCCACCGCCAGTTCGTTGGCGAAGATGGCATCCAGCCCCAGCTCGCGCTGCAACTGGCCAGCAAAACGGGTAAAACCGCCGGAGGCGATGGCCACCTTCCAACCCGCCCCTTTGAGGGTATCGACCATCAGCTGCAAGCCCGGCATCCAGGGCATCCATGCCGCCACCTCGTCGAGAATAGTGACCGGCGCCCCTGCCAACAGGGCAACCCGGTTACGTAGACTGTCGGAAAACTCCAGCTTGCCCTGCATGGCAGCCGCGGTCACCGCCGCAACCTGATCGCCCACCCCCGCCAGCCGCGCTATCTCGTCGATGCACTCGATGCAGATCGCGGTGGAGTCCATATCCATCACCAGCAGGCCGGGCTCACTCAGAGTAGGCAGTGCCGGCAAATGACAGAGATCGACCTCCCACTCCCTCTCCTTGAGCGCGGCCACCAGCTCGGGCGAGAAGCGGTCGGTACCGAGCAGCAGCAACGGGCAACCCGCTACCTCGGTCACCGGATAGAGGGTCGCCGCCACCCCGTGCTCAGCCAACAGGGGGGCCAGCTCTTCCAGAGAGGCCGGCCCCAGCGCCTTGCCAAACAGCACCAGCCAGCCAGCCGCAAGGGGCGTCCCGGTCGGTTGCAGGGCATCCGGGGTCAGCTGCCACCAGGGGGAAGATGACAGCTGGGCGGGCCATTCGGATAAGGAGGTGGAGAGCCGGGACAACAACATAAGCGATACGCCTTCCATGGTGATCAAGGGGTTAACAATAGTGGCCCAGAGTAGCGTATTGCTTTTTGCGCAGGCAAGCGCCAAGATCCCGCAACTCCCGGTCAGCATGAGGTCTCGCGCTTGCAGCGTCATCTTCCCATCAAACGTGTGCTCAGTCTGGTAGCCGGCCTGCTGCTCGGCTGCTGGGTACTGGTTGTGCTCCTCCATATGCAGGGAGAGAGTCAGGCCGCCCTGCACAGCGAAGCGCGCAACCGTGCCCAGGCGCTGGTCGCCTATGCCGCCCGCGACATGAAGCGCTGGATCAAGGAGGACAACAGCAGCGAGCTGGAGCGACTAGCCCGGGATCTGGCGACCGAGCCGGAGATCCTCGATGTCACCCTCTATGATGGACGCGGCATCCCGCTCGCCCAGTCGGAACAGGCCGTACCGCTGGAGAGCCTGCTCCCCATCGGCAGCGACAACAAGTCGATGCCGGAGCAGGGCAAGGGACGCATCCAGTTCGTGCAGGAGATCCAGGACGGAGCCCAGACCCTCGGCTATCTGCGCATCACGCTGGAAGAGCAGCAGATGCTGGCGGACAAGGATACCCGGCTCAAGGTGACACAGGAGAAACAGCGACTGATGCTGCTGGTCGCCCTGCTGGCCGGCGTACTCATCTCCTACGGCATTCGCCGCAACTACATGCGGGTGCGCAAGCACAAGAAAAAGAGTACGCCCCCCTCCCCGCCACCGGAAAACTGATGGCCCGGACAGAGAGCAGATAAAAAAACGGCGGCCCGCAGGCCGCCGTTTTTTATTCGCAAGGGGATTACTTGTCGCCCAGCAGGACGGAATCCAGTGCGATTTCGATCATGTCGTTGAAGGTCAGCTGACGCTCTTCAGAGGTGGTCTGCTCACCGGTACGGATATGGTCGGAGACGGTGCAGATGGTCAGTGCCTTGGCACCGTACTCTGCGGCCACGCCGTAGATACCGGCGGCTTCCATCTCGACACCCAGGATGCCGTATTTTTCCATGACGTCGAACATGGAGGGGTCCGGGGTGTAGAACAGGTCGGCGGAGAAGATGTTGCCCACGCGCACGGCAACGCCCTTGTTCTTGGCAGCCTGCACAGCATTGGCAACCAGGTCGAAGTCAGCGATGGCAGCGAAGTCGTGATCCTTGAAACGCAGACGGTTTACTTTGGAGTCGGTGCAGGCACCCATACCGATTACCACGTCACGCAGTTTCACATCTTCACGCACGGCGCCGCAGGAGCCGACGCGGATCAGGGTCTTCACACCGTAATCGGTGATCAGCTCTTTGGCGTAGATGGAGCAGGAGGGGATACCCATGCCGTGGCCCATTACGGAGATACGACGGCCCTTGTAGGTACCGGTAAAGCCGAACATGTTGCGCACGTCGCAGATCTGCTCGACGTTCTCCAGGAAAGTCTCGGCGATGTACTTGGCGCGCAGGGGGTCGCCCGGCATCAGCACGGTATCAGCAAAGGCGCCATCTTTCGCATTGATATGAGGAGTTGCCATTCTCTTGATTCCTTCACACTTGGGTTGAGTTTTATTGTCTTTATTAAAATTGCCCGCCACCGGAGTAGCGGGCGGGTAAATTACAGGAAGCTGGTACCGTATGCCAGTTTGGGCAGACCGTGGTACGCCGCAATGCTCTGGCCGATGTCGGCGAAGGTCTCGCGACGGCCGACGGAGCCGGCCTTGACCGGCTTGCCGTAGAACAGTACCGGGATGTACTCGCGGGTATGGTCGGTGCCGCTCCAGGTCGGGTCACAACCGTGGTCTGCGGTCAGCACCACCACATCGCCATCCTGCAGCAGGTCGAACAATTCCGGCAGGCGGGAGTCGAAATACTCCAGCGCATCGGCGTAGCCCTTCACGTCGCGACGGTGACCGTAGGAGGAGTCGAAGTCGACAAAGTTGGTGAAGACGATGGTATTGTCACCGGCCGCTTTCACCTCTTCCAGGGTGCGATCCCACAGCTCGGTCAGACCGGTCCCCTTCACCTTCTTGGTGATGCCCTGCTCGGCATAGATGTCGGCGATCTTGCCGATGGAAACCACCTGACCACCAGCGTCCTTCATGTAGTCCAGCACGGTCGGTGCCGGCGGCAGCACGGAGTAGTCGTGACGGTTGCCGGTACGCTTGAAGTTGCCTTTGCCGCTGCCCACGAACGGACGCGCGATAACGCGGCCGATGTTGTATGGCTCCAGCAGCTCGCGCACGATGTGGCACAGCTCATAGAGCTTCTCGAGGCCGTAGGTCTCTTCGTGACAGGCGATCTGGAACACCGAGTCGGCAGAGGTGTAGAGGATCGGCTTGCCGGTGCGCATATGCTCTTCGCCCAGATCATCCAGCACCTGGGTACCGGAAGCGTGGCAGTTGCCGAGGTAACCTGGCAGACCGGCCTTCTCGACGATGGCATCCAGCAGCTCCTGCGGGAAGCTGTTGGTGTGATCCTTGAAGTAGCCCCACTCGAACAGCACGGGCACACCGGCGATTTCCCAGTGACCGGACGGAGTGTCCTTGCCCGAGGAGAGCTCCTGAGCGTAGCCGTAGGCACCGACTACCTCGATATCTTTCTTAAGACCTGCCGGGAAGGTGCCGGAAGCCTGTTCGCAAGCGTGGCCGAGGCCCAGCTTGCTCAGGTTCGGCAGATTGAGGGCACCGCGGCCCTGCGCTTCACCAGCCGCACACGCCTTGGCGATATGGCCAAGGGTATTGGCGCCCGTGTCTCCGAACTTGTCAGCGTCGGCGGCAGCGCCGATACCGAAAGAGTCCATCATCAGGATAAAGGTACGTTTCATGGGACTTCCCCTTGTTACAAATCAGCCAGGGTGATACGGCGGTACACTTCAGGCAGTGCCTCGGGCCGCTCGCCACCAATCCGGACAGCCGCCTGCACCATGCTGGCAGCCTGAGCATATTGCTCTTCAGTCTGAGCGTGGATCATCGCGATCGGCTTGTCAGCATCGACGCTCTGACCCAGGCGGATAAAGTCGGTCAGACCAACCGCATAATCAAGTTTGTCACCGGCAGCGCGGCGACCACCGCCCATGGCGACCACGGCCAGACCCAGTTCGCGGGTATCCATGGCGGTCACGAAGCCGCTGTTGGCTGCATAGACCGGGCGCACAATGGCAGCTTTGGGCAGGTAAGCGTCGTAACGCTCCATGAAATCGGCCGGGCCACCCAGGCCAGTCACCATGCGACCGAAGATCTCGGCCGCCTTGCCGTTATCCAGCACCGCCTGCAGCTTGGTGCGGGCATCGCGCTCGTCGCTGGCAAGGCCCGCGGAGATCAACATCTCGGCGCACAGTGCCATGGTCACTTCGTGGATGCGCGGGTTGCGATATTCACCGGTCAGGTAACGCACCGCTTCACGCACTTCCACCGCGTTGCCGGCGCTGGAGGCCAGTACCTGGTTCATGTCAGTCAAGAGCGCTGAAGTGCGGCAGCCGGCGCCGTTGGCCACGGCAACGATGCTCTTGGCCAGCTCTTCGGAGGCTTCAAAGGTCGGCATAAAGGCGCCGGAGCCCACTTTCACATCCATCACCAGCGCTTCGAGCCCGGAGGCGAGCTTCTTGGAGAGAATGGAGCCGGTGATCATGGCGACAGATTCGACGGTGGCAGTGATGTCACGTACTGCATAGATACGCTTGTCGGCCGGGGCGAGATCGCCAGTCTGGCCGATGATGGCGACACCCGCCTCTTTCACCACTTTCAGGAAACGATCGTTGTCGACCGAGGTCTGGTAGCCGGGGATGGCATCCAGTTTGTCGAGGGTACCGCCTGTGTGGCCCAGGCCACGGCCGGAGATCATCGGCACGAAACCGCCGCAGGCGGCGACCATCGGGCCAAGCATCAGGGAGACAACGTCACCCACACCGCCGGTGGAGTGCTTGTCGACAATCGGGCCACCCAGATTGAGGTGATCCCAGGTCAATACCATGCCGGAGTCGCGCATGGCGCAGGTCAGGGCAACCCGCTCATCCATGGTCATATCTTTGAAGTAGACCGCCATCGCCAGCGCCGCAATCTGGCCCTCGCCGATGGTGTTGTTGGTAATGCCCTGAACGAAGAATTGAATCTCTTGGGTACTGAGCGCTTCACCGTTGCGCTTCTTGCGAATAATTTCTTGAGGCAAAAACATCTTTCATTCCCTCCGCCATTGCTGGCGTTACACAAGCCTGAATCCTTGCCCGCGCACCACAGGTGGGGGCTTAACAGGGCGGACAGCAGTCCGCCCTCTCATCAACCTATTAGTAACCGCTGGTGTTGGCCGGCTTGTCGCCATGCCCCAGAGTGGCCAGCAGACTGGCCAGCAGGCTGGATGCACCAAAGCGGAAGGTACGGGCGGATACCCAGTCCTTGCCGAGGATCTCTTCGGCCATGGCCAGGTACTGACCCGCCACGGCGGCATCTTTCACGCCACCGGCCGGCTTGAAACCGACTTTCGGATTCTTGGCCTTGATCACTTCCATCATGATCCGCGCCGCTTCCGGGGTCGCATTGACCGGCACCTTGCCGGTGGAGGTCTTGATGAAGTCGGCACCGGCATCGATACAGATTTCGGAAGCGCGACGAATCAGCGCCTCTTCTTTCAGTTCGCCGGTTTCGATGATCACTTTCAGCAGAACATTGGCACCACAGGCCTCTTTACAGGCTTTGACCAGATCAAAACCGATCTGTTCGTTGCCAGCCATGAAAGCGCGGTACGGGAAGACCACGTCCACTTCGTCGGCACCGTAGGCGACAGCTGCACGGGTCTCGGCCACGGCGATCTCGATGTCGTCGTTGCCGTGCGGGAAGTTGGTCACGGTCGCAATGCGCACGTCGGCAGCGCCGATCTCACGCAGGGTCTTGCGAGCGATGGGAATGAAACGGGGGTAGATGCAGACGGCGGCGGTCAGACCGGCCGGTGACTTGGCCTTGTGGCACAGGTCAATCACCTTCTGATCGGTATCGTCGTCGTTCAGGGTGGTCAGGTCCATCAGGTTCAGGGCGCGCTGGGCGGCCAGTTTCAGATCACTCATTCTGTTCTCCAAAGTCTCGATTTGATCCAGATAACCGGGCACCACCACAAGCTCCGAAAAGGAGATAGCAGTAGCAATTCCCAGCTATACGGGAATGGAATTACAGTGCGAAGGCTGAGGCACAACGACTGTAAATAAGGCAAGAGCCCTGTCACTTTCTTACAAAAGTGCGGACTTGGTTCCATGAAGACTTGAGAAAGGCAGAGCAACTCCGACCCGACTTCCCAATCAATTCCATTTGACCGCCAACACCCGATTTCATCGAGCATTAGTCATTGCCAGCACCCTGCTGGCAACGCCTATTTCAGCCGAGATACCCCCTGTTTGCAAGCCGGATTTGCCAATTTCAGAGGTACCTCACATCTGGCAAATCCGCATTCAAAAATGCCTTACGAAAAGAAGCGCGTCAGGATCCAGGAGTAGGCCAGCCCCCCCAGATAGACCCCGACAATCCCCATCACCCCGGACAAAACGGGAGGAGCCGGGATCGGCAATTTGAGGAAAGAAAACAACAAACCGACTATAAAGCCGGCCACCATCGCCAATAGCACTTCATTCATATAACCTCCGATTTGACTCATTTTATTATTAGTTTAGATAGGAAAACGGTTGTCACCGCTCCATACGCGAACGCCACGGCAGATGCCGTGGCGTTCGTGTTTATACCCTGTCAGTCAGGCTGATATTACATGCCGGACAGTGCCAGGAAGAAGCCTGCGATGGTCGCAGACATCAGGTTGGACAGAGAGCCAGCCAGTACGGCTTTCAGACCAAATTTCGCAATGGTGCCGCGGCGGTTCGGTGCCATCGATCCCAGACCACCCAGCAGGATGGCAACAGAGGAGAGGTTGGCAAAACCACACAGGGCAAAGGAGATGATTGCCTTGGTGTGATCGGACATGGCCACACCGTTGATCAGCACCTCGTTTTTCAGGTACGGAGCGAAGTTCAGATAAGCCACGAACTCGTTCACTACCAGTTTCTGACCGATGAAGGAACCGGCAACAATCGCTTCACTCCAGGGCACACCGATCAGGAAGGCCAGCGGGGAGAAGATCCAGCCCAGCAGCAGTTCCAGAGAGAGCTGCGGATAACCGAACCAGCCACCCACACCGGAGAAGATACCGTTGATCATGGCGATCAGGCCGATGAAGGCCAGCAGCATGGCGCCGACGTTCAGAGCCAGTTGCATACCGGCAGAAGCGCCAGCAGCAGCGGCATCAATCACGTTGGCCGGCTTGTCGTCCAGCTCGGCATCAGCAGAGCTTTCGTCATAGTTCGGGGTCTCGGTTTCCGGTACCAGCAGCTTGGCGAACAGCAGACCACCCGGTGCAGCCATGAAGGAGGCAGCGATCAGGTACTCCATCTTGACGCCCATGGAGGCGTAGCCAGCCAGAACGGAACCGGCAACAGATGCCAGACCACCACACATGACCGCGAACAGCTCGGAGTCAGTCATCTTGGAGATGTAGGGACGAACCACCAGCGGGGCTTCAGTCTGACCTACGAAGATGTTGGCAGTCGCAGAGAGGGATTCGGTACGGGAAGTGCCCAGCACTTTCTGCAGACCACCACCCAGCAACTTGATGACCATCTGCATGATGCCCAGGTAGTAGAGCACAGCGATCAGGGAAGAGAAGAAGATGATGACCGGCAGAACACGGAAGGCAAAGATAAAGCCGCCGCCACCGAACACTTCAAACATCTTGTTGCTGACCAGACCACCGAACAGGAATTCGATACCATTCTGGCCATAGCTGATGACGCTGGAGACTGCATCGGATACACCGACCAGAATATCGCGCCCTACCGGTACATAGAGCACAAACGCACCCAGACCAGCTTGAATTGCAAACGCACCGGCTACGGTACGGACGTTGATTGCCTTGCGGTTGCTGGAGAACAGCACCGCGATAAGGACGAGCGTCGCCATCCCTACCAGACCCATGAACAAATTCATTATTATCTTCCTCTAGTAGCACCTAACTTGTTAGCGAGTTGTAAACAAACCCAGCTAATCAAGGGGAGCGCATTATACTAATTAAAGTCCGATAAAATAGAATGCTGGTCACATTTTATCGGTATCAAATTATTCAAGTGTCACAAAATTAGACAGCAAACGATTTTTACGCTTATTTTTTTCCCTGATAGCTCAACCACTTGTTACACCAATGTTTCATTGCCTTTTGCGATGCCGGAAAAGTCGCTCGGCATTATCAACTAACATAGTTGAAACATATTCTGCAGGTTCTTCTCGTATCCCCATCAATATCGCCGCAATTTCCGGCAGCGTTTCCGGTGTATTTCGCTCTCCTTGCCGCCCCTGTAGCGGCATATCCGGTGCATCGGTTTCCAGCACCAGCGATTCAAGCGGCATGGCCCGAAATACCTCACGGGTTTTGTTGGCCCGCTCATAGCTGATGACCCCGCCGACACCAAGATAAAAGCCCAACTGCCAGAACGCCTCTGCTTGTTGCAGCGAACCGCTGAAGGCGTGGATCACGCCACCTCGAACCGGTTTGAAGCGACGCAGCAGCTTGGCCACAGTGTCATTGGCCCGTACCGAATGAACTATCAATGGCAGCTCGACATCGACTGCCAGCTTGATCTGCGCCTCGAACAGTTCGAACTGCCTCGCCTGAGGTACATGGGAGCGCAGATCCAGTCCGCACTCACCGATGGCAACCAGCCCCTCGGGACGGCTCGATACCAGCTCCCGCAGCCGATCTACTGCCCCCTCCTCTTGTTCACCGGCATACCAGGGATGAACACCCAGGCCATAACACACGCCCGTGTGCTGGTTGGCCAGCGCCATCACACGGTGCCAGTTGGTCTCGGCAATGGCAGGAATGATATACTCCGTCACCCCGGATGCCTGGCAACGAGCCAGCAATGCCTCCCTGTCCTCGTCAAAGTCAGGAAAATCGAGGTGGCAATGGGTATCTGTCAGCTGCATATCACTCACACCTGTTTGTGGGATTTAATGGGTCATTGAAGATGATGAACAACAAACACCGTGGTTTTACCCTGATTGAACTGGTGCTGGTCATCATAGTGTTGGGGATCCTGGCCGTCACCGCCCTGCCCCGCTTTATCAATATCAAGGACGATGCGCTGAAAAGCACGGTTTCGGCGACAGCTGGCAGCTTTGCCAGTGCGGTACAGCTGGCTAATGCCGGATGGGCAGTAGTTACACAAGGACAGGCACTGGCTCTATATAATCTTGGAAGCTTTGGTGCCAAGAATATGGATATCAATATGTATGGCTGGCCGGTTGGAACCAAAGAAGCAAGCGGAAAAGGCATAAACGAAACATATGAGCTGGCCAACTTACCATCAGACTATATATCCATCTCTGGAGACGATGACTGCGAGCTCGTATTTCAAGGTCTGCTAGATACCGAATATACAGTTGCAGCCAGCGTTCGAGATCAAGACATTCGCGACAAGGCTGACTACATATCCTCGGTCAGCAGAACTTCTACTACCGACACACATGGTCAACATCACCAGAACTGTCTCTATATCCTGCGCGACTCTATGGGCCGCTTCCAGACTGGCTCGGAGTATGAAAACGGCCTCGGCTTCGAGTACAACAGCGTTACCGGTGCCGTGACCCGCAATTTTCAGTAAGTGAATCATCACTACCGGGATTGCACTCTTTCGATGGCTCCTCATCATAACGAACCGGCGTACAACAGCGCCGGTTCTCCTGAGTAAGTCCCCACTCTTCACACCACTCGTCGTAACGGGCCAACCAGCGTAGCAACACCCCTTTCATCGGCACTCCCTCCCGCAGTTGAAACACAAGCAGGAGAACATCCTAGCAGAGCGGAGAAAGTGAACAAGTCATCGCGATGCGACGCAAACAGCGATAAAAAAACCGGCCAGCATTGCTGACCGGTTTTTCTCATCTTGACTCGATAGCCTTAGAGGCTTTTGAGCTTCTCTTCCGGCAGGGCCAGCTCGTCGTTGTGGTTGACGCCGATGCCGCGCTCCAGCACATGGCGAGCGATGGCATGGGCCTCTTCCAGCGAATGCATGCTGTAGGTACCGCACTGATACTCGTTCAGCTCGGGGATCTTGCCCTGCTCCTGCACAGTCAGCACATCGCTCATGGCTGCTTGCCAGGCGGCACCGACACGGGCCTCGTCCGGCGCGCCGATCAAGCTCATGTAGAAGCCGGTACGGCAACCCATAGGGGAGATGTCGATGATCTCCACACCGTTGCCGTTCAGATGATCACGCATGAAACCGGCGAACAGGTGCTCGAGGGTATGGATACCGCGCTCGGAGAGGATCTCCTTGTTCGGTACGCAGAAACGCAGATCGAACACAGTAATGGTATCTTTGTTCGGGGTCTGCATGGTTTTGGCCACACGCACCGCTGGCGCTTCCATACGGGTGTGGTCAACGGTAAAACTGTCCAATAACGGCATTTCTGACTCCTGATTGGGTTACCAGAACCAGCCCCCGCGGGAGAGCTGATCCTTGCATTGTCGATACTGGGCGCCGTAGCGCTGGGCGCGAGCTTCCACCTTGCGCGAGGTTTTCATCAACCACCCCTTGCTGCGATAGCTGCCACGCCGATAGCCACCCCACCCTTCGTGATAATTGAGATACTGGCCATAGGCATCCCACTTGGAGGTGCCATTGAGCCGCTGAGCCTTGTTAGTGTACCAGCCCATAAAATCGATGGCGTCGGCAAAGTCATCGCGATCACTCCAGCTATTGCCGGTCTCTCGCTGGTAATCGGCCCAGGTCTCGTCTTTCACCTGAGCGTAGCCATAAGCCGAGCTCGCCCGTCCGGTCGGAATAAAGAGGAAATACTCCATCGGCGGCTGGGCGTCGTGTACGAAGGAGGACTCCTGATACATCATGGCCATCACCACATGGATCGGCGTCCCCCACTTCTCGTTCATCTTGAGCGCAGCCTTGTGCCACTCCGGCTTCTCGCGAAAGATCTGGCACAAGTTTTCCGGCTGGGCCGGCGGGCGGGTACTGCACGCGGTGAGTACTGCCAGCAGGCCGGCCACCGCCACGATGCGCTTTCGGGACATCAGAGCAGAACTTGATTTGCTCTCCTGAACATAACGAGGCAAAAACGACATCAGATAGCGTCTTCGTTCTCTTCGCCGGTACGGATACGAATGACGCGCTCCACCTCGCAGACGAAGATCTTGCCGTCACCAATCTTGCCGGTACGAGCAGTGTTCTGGATCGCTTCCAGACAGGCATCGAGATCCTCGTCCTGCACTACCAGCTCCACCTTCACTTTCGGCAGGAAGTCGACCATGTACTCGGCACCGCGATAGAGCTCGGTGTGGCCCTTCTGGCGGCCGAAGCCTTTGACTTCGGAGACGGTCATGCCGTTGATGCCGATCTCGGCCAGGGCCTCGCGCACATCGTCCAGCTTGAACGGTTTGATGATGGCTTCAATCTTCTTCATGGTGACTCCTTACCAGTTCTGTTTGCCGAACCCGGATGTAATGGGGTAACGGCGATCCTTACCAAAATTGCGGGCCGTAATACGGGGCCCGACCGCCGCCTGACGGCGCTTGTATTCGTTGAGATCCACCAGACGGATCACCTTGCGCACTACAGCCTCTTCGAAGCCCTCCGCCACCATGTCGGCCACGGAGGCATCCTCTTCCACGTAGCGCTTGAGGATGGCATCCAGGATGTCGTACGGCGGCAGGCTGTCCTGATCCACCTGATCCGGCGCCAGCTCTGCTGAAGGCGGGCGGTCGATAACCCGCTGCGGGATCACGTAGTCGACCGAGTTGCGATATTCGCACAACTTGAAGACCAGCGTCTTGGGCACATCTTTCAACACGTCAAAACCGCCCGCCATGTCACCGTAAAGAGTCGCATAGCCGACCGCCATCTCGCTCTTGTTGCCGGTGGTCAGCACGATGCGGCGACGCTTGTTGGAGAGCGCCATCAAGAGCACCCCACGGCAGCGAGCCTGCAGGTTCTCTTCGGTAGTATCGCGGGCGGTACCTTCAAACAGCGGCGCCAGCTGGGTCATAAACCCTTCGAACATCGGCTCGATAGAGATGATGTTGAACTCAACCCCCATCCGTTCGGCCTGCTCCTTGGCATCCTCCACGCTCATCTGGGCGGTATAGCGGAACGGCATCATCACCGCTTGCACCTTGTCGGCACCGATGGCATCGGCCGCAATGGCCAGCGTCAGCGCCGAGTCGATGCCGCCGGAGAGACCCAGTACCGCCCCGTGGAAACCGTTCTTGGTAACGTAGTCGCGCACTGCCAGCACCAGCGCCTGATAGGTCTCGGCCAACGGCTCCAGCGGTGCTGCTGGCTCCCGCTCTTTCACCGGCTGGCCATCGGCAAAGCGTACCAGCGCCAGCTCTTCAGCAAACGGGGCGAGCTTGTGGGTCAGTTCGCCCTGGCTGTTGAACACCTTAGAGCAGCCGTCGAAAATGAGCTCATCCTGACCGCATACCTGATTGAGGTAGACCAGCGGCAGACCAGTCTGATCGCAGCGTTCAGTCATCAGTTCACGGCGGATCCAGGGTTTCTCCTGATCGTAAGGAGACGCATTGATGGTGAGCAGCAGATCGGCTCCTGCCGCCTTGGCGGCCAGCGCCGGGCCCGGCTGCCAGAGGTCTTCGCAGATAAGCAGCCCCAGATTGTGACCACGGAAGGGAACCACACAAGTCTCGGTCGCGGCGGTGAAGTAGCGCTTCTCGTCGAATACCCCGTAGTTGGGCAGGTCCTGCTTGAAGTAACGGGCAATCAACTTGCCCTGCTCATAGAGGGAGGCTGCGTTATAAAGCGCCTCACCTTCACGCCAGGGATGCCCGACCAAAATGGCGCAGTTACCCTGCCATTCGGCAATGCGAGCCAGCGCAGCATCGACCCGGATCATCAGATCGGCGCGCAACAGCAGATCTTCCGGTGGATAGCCGGTCAGGGCCAGCTCGGAGCAGACCAGCAGATCGGCACCTTGCTGTTCGGCTTGGGCGGCCGCAGCGAGCACTTTGTCAGTGTTATCTTCGATGGCGCCTACCGTCAGATTCAACTGGGCAAGCATCAGAGAGAGGGCTTTTGCCATGGCGATGCATCTTGAATTCGAAAATGATGGGGAATGATAAAGAAAAGGGGGGCGATCTGCCAGTTCAAGACTGGTGTAACCATGTGACAGCCATCGGCAGTAAGGATAAGCTGTAGATAGTCACGGAACGACACACCTCAGGCCACCATGAAACAACGCGGATTTACCTTGCTGGAGCTGATGATCGCCATTGCATTGGGGGTCATACTACTTGCCATTGGTATTCCTGCCCTAAGCGACCTGCTCAAAGAGAACACCGCCAACTATGAAAGTGAGCGGTTGATGAAACACCTGCGCTTCGCGCGTAACGAAGCAATCAGTGAACAGCAAACCGTAAGCGCATGTCTAATCAACAACACAAGCCAGTGTGTTTCCAGCAATTCAACACAGTTCTTGGTATTTGCCGATACCAATAACAACTCCCAACTTGATAACGGTGAAACAGAGTTGGCACGTACCCCAACCTTTTCATCCAACGCAGCCATCACTTCCACCAGAACCCGGGTTCTGTTTGCTCCAGACGGCACCAGCCTGGGCACCAATATGACCATTAAAGTCTGTGTGAGCCAAGAACCGGAGATTGACCTCGTTATTGCCGTTTCTGGCCGCAGTAGCAGGACAGATACCACAACAATCTGCCCTTGAGCCAATCATCTTGCACTACTGCTATCTTGGCTGCTCTTTCTCTTGTTTTCGGGCGGACTCGAGAGTGAAAGGCCGATCAACAGGCTGACATTCCAGCACTGTCCTCACCATCAGCAGCTGCCCGTTTATCTCAAATCCCTTCTCCTTGAAGGCAATCTCAGGCTTTTTGTTATCCGCAATAGCGCCCTGCAATACAACATTCGCCCCATTTTCCAGTTCGACATAGCACTTACGATCTACAGCTGCATGGGCGCAGCTAACGCCCAGCAGAGTCAACAACAGCATATTCACTCTCATTGGGGTTCATCCTCGTAGAGGTATATCTTCTTGGGTGTCATATCCATTTCGGCCTCATCAGCTCCCTCTGAACATTGCCCGGCCCCGGTACAACGGGTAGGTTGATTATTCCCGTCATCTTTCAGAATAACCTCCTCGCCCGGAGCACCACCGATAATACGGATCTTGGCATCATCACCAGCATGCACCACGAGGTCATCCGCCACTTTATTATTGACCTCGACATAACGTTCCGGAGACTGATTACCAGCCTGGTCGACCGTATAGCGGAATGATGTGCCATAGTGCATATCGACCATGTATTGCCGCATGGCTCCTATCGACTGAATGGTACACTCCTCAAAAGATTGGACCTGCGGCAGGAAGGAGGTGAAGTAAAGTTTGCCCTGAAGAACAACCCCAGCCCCCATCGACTTCTCTCCCGTTGCATCCAGCCAATATTTCCACCCCATCTTGCTGGTCAGGGTTTTCTTGATCGCCAATATCTGCGTATCCGTTTTACCGAGGAAGGGGTCAGTTGTTACATCGTAGAGTTGATCAATAGTGATCGCCGATGGAGGAGTGACGGTGCGGTAGGATTTGGGTACAACCTGATAGTCCCGCAGCATGAAATAGGCATTGTTGACGGTCGATTCTGATGATGGGCGATTACGGTCACCAGAACCAATCAAGACCGCATCGAAGGGGCGTTCGCTATAAACATACTGGCTATTTTTTACTTCCCACCCCTTATTGATTGTTCTTACCAATACAGGTTGAGTGAAGAAACGCCGATCTTCATTTTGCTGTGTGTCAGAACCCAGACTGGCAAATTTGAATACACTCCAATCTGTTTTATTGGTTCCTGGCAAATCCATTCGCCAGATATTTCCGCCAGTATCGCTGGCATAAATACGGTCGACTTTACCATCCCCATCACTGTCAAGAGTCGCCACACCACCAGGCATACTGTCCAGCATGGTGCTGACTTGCAGGTTTGTCGTACTGTTGGCTGCTGGCGTTGCACTGTATATCAGAGCACCGGTATTGGCATTCACTATATAAATACCTGCTCCACTGCTATCAGAACTACCCAGCCCGAGAGTACTTTTATTCAGATCATAACCACCGGCAAAGATCACTACCGGATCGGTCACGCCGGGAACAAATGCCACTTCAGGGACAGACCAGGTCTGCCCCAACTGCGAGAAACCACTCGAATCAGGTGTAATGGACCATTTCAGTGTTGGTGCTTCAGGATTCGTGACATCAAAGGCATAATAGTTTTTACCGCCACTACGCAACCCGACAAACATCCAGACATAATCGCCCTCTGATGCTTTTATCACCCCATTCTGGTTAGCATCTTTGATGAGTGCTACGGGAGAGGAGTCGACACCAAATACGTGAGCAGATGACTCACTATTTTGCCGTAAAGCTTTTTGAGTGGCTAGCAGCGGATAAGGCATCATGGCCCAAGTTTCATCAACAGATGAACCCAGATCCTTGAACATATGCAGGAAACCGGCATTGGTCCCCATGATAATACGCAAGTCCGGCGTACAACTAGTCTGCCCTTGTGCAACCATACAACCGTAGTTGATGACCAAAGGTCTGGAGTGCAGGGGATCACCCAATATATATTTCCTGACTGTCGTACTGCTGTCGTTATCTTCATTGTCGACATCACTACCAGTGATCCAGTTGAACATATTATCCAGCTCAGAGACGTCAGATAACTGCATCAGTGAACGTAGTGCCTCAGCACTGCCAGCCATTATCTGGGCGTTGCTGCGCGTAAAACTGTCAAGGCGCTTGGGCGATGCCTTGTCATTGATAAGATAAAGGTTGCGGTTGCTTTTATCGGCAAGCATCTCCTGCACACCACCTTTTGCAACCAGATTACCGTCATCCTCTGATGACCAAAAAGTTCTGGCCCCTTCCAGAATTGTGCCATCACTTTTTATCGCCGGTAATGTAGTGGTATCAACTACATATCCCTTGTCAGACAAGACCAGCTTTTTCAGATTACCTTTCCATCGTGGACCGGTATCAGGTTCAAACATGGCATAGTAAATATTATTAAGACTTCTGGTCCGGTCAAAGTTATTTGTTGCAATAGCCGGAGATACCAGAGAGGTATTGATGCGCAATATGGCAAGTAAAGATGACTTCAGTGCCTGACTGAGTGCTTCGGCACTGGTCGCAGGATAATATAGTCCGCCACCACGACGAGCAGTTTCCGCTAACAGGTTACCTGCACCACTAACAGCATCATCTCCGAACCCGACAGTAAAGGTGGTAACAGTCTGAACTCCGGGAGAACCCGGGTTTATATCCTTGTTTTTCATATAGCCAGCCAGTGCGGCAATATAGCTGGTGCTGCCACTACTGCCATATCCAACTGTTGTACCATATGCAGCTTTTTCAGTCGCATTGAGATTATCCAGCAACCCCTGCACTAACGAGTTGGCATTGGTATCCTGGGTTGGCTCACCATCAGTTATATAAATGACATAGCCATTGTTAGAGCATTTATCATAAGGAGCTTTATAGGTTCCGACAGGGTTTTCCGCCAATGTATCCCGAGCAGGAGTTCGCGAGCTATCGTCATCACCATAATAAACTGAACGCCCACCAAATAGACGATAGGCTTCATATAGCGTTTCACATAGCGGCGTATTAGTTTCCGCTCCAAGGCTATCTATGGTCGACAATAAATTCTGTTCTGCCGTAACACCATTACCGATATCGGTATCGTTACTCAGAATACGACGAACGATGCGCCCACCATTTCGGCCACCATTGCTGTCATTGTAGTTATATACAGCCAGTCCAAAATCAACGCCGGGAGTTGAAGATATCAATCCCTTCACAGCATCCTTGGCAACCTGAAGTCGTGACTGGACACTATGTCCTGTCGGCCCATAATACCACCTGATGTAATTCGCACTATATAAGGTAACTGCAGTATTACTCCCCGCAGCAGCATTGCTGATATTCGTTGTGTAATACCATAAGCCACTACTATTTGAAGTCTTATTTACTGGATAACCATTCGAGATGCTTCCAACAACCAAGCTTGGGCCAGAGTAGGGGTTACTGTTGTTACTGGAAATTATATCTTGCTTGCAATCAACCAATACAATGTTTGATTCGGTTCGGCCAGAAACTGATCCCCATGTACCCTGCCGCGGCTTCCCTCCAGAATAACTAGAGTAGGTATAGTTCCAGACTTGTGACTGAAAGTAACCAATGCTCGACAATGGTGTTTTTGAAGATGCACAGGCATTTATACTGTCTTGAAATCGCTGGGTATTGGTGATAGTTGGAACTGTACCATCGGTAGAAAAGTAGACATACTTTTTACTATTTCCGGTATCTGGATCATTACTGAGTGCTGGATATGTCGTATTTGGATCGTAAGCTTCTCTAACCACATCCATGGTTGAGCTCATACTCCCTGAATTATCAAAGATAACCAGGATTTTGGGTCTGAAGTCACCTGCTTTTGAAAAATCATAAATAAACAGCTCGGTGTCATCAGAATAACTGCTGCTTGCCAAGACCGGCATGGCGGCCATTACGGTGCAAAGCAGCAAGGCTCGTCCATGTTCGCGCATATCCTATGCTCCTATTCCGCCTTTAACAGGGGTTGCTCTACCCCAGCAGTCCAAATCATTGCACGACTGTTCTTGCCATATGTTGCTGCAGCCTGCAGCTCAACATAACGACAAGAAGGGATAACATTCTGGCTACTGGCATCCACTTTCCGCTTGCAGACACTTTCACCACGCCGTTCCATATTGACCGTATTTCCATTAACCGAAATTGCAGAACTGGCTCCCATTGTTGCAATCTTGCTCGACAGACCAGCTTGCAATAATGCGCTCTCTATCATCCCTTCAATCCGATGCTCGGCCTGCTGCAAACTGGCAGCAGCCCCCGCCATTTTGAGATCCACACCACTGGACTGCATCATCACGACAGCAATCAGGGTCAGCGGTACCAGAATGACCAAAGCCACGATCAATGCAACACCTCTGGCTCGTCTCATTTGCCACCTCCAGCAATGGCAGCAGGGTTACGCAACGCGATGGATGTCTCCAGAAGCAATCGTCGAAAACCATCACCGCCACCGGCGACCTGAATATTACCAACCTGATATGTATTGTTATTTATATATTTCGATGAAGCTTGCAGAGAGCGAACAAGAATAAACAGACGGGCAGCAATGACACGCCCTTCATTCCATTCATTACTGGCAACAGAACTGATTGATACATATTTATCTATTCGCCCATCCTGAACTGGACTGGTATCTACACCGTATAGCAAAGTTATTTTTTCTATACCTTGTGCCAGTGCGCCAGATATATCCCATGATCCATCGTTGGCAGTCAGCATTCGCTTGTGTAATTCAGGGACTCCACTGTTATCCACAATATGGTAGATGTAATGCTGATACTCCCATAACTGTCTATTTGGCATAGCAGTATTATCAGGAGGGGCTTCGTTGCCGCGAAATATAACAGCAGACTGAGGCGTCGTTGCCATATAGAACCTATTTGCAGAGAGTGCACTGTCTGCCAAGGGGAAACCTATCAACCGCTTGATGCTGATGATGTCTGAATTCGCAACCCTGTTGGCCGATGCAATACAGCTGAATGCATTGCCTGTGATCAGCTTGTTGGCATCAATATGTGTCGCCCATACACCACGTACTGGTGCGGATGCTGATGGGAAACTTCCTTCACCACGCTCATCCAAGCAATCTTTGCTAGAAGTAATAACAGCACCAGAAGTTATCGTTACCCCTGAGTTCAGCTGCATCGGCATACCGGTATAATCGCCCCAAAAATCGGCCCACTTGAGATCCTGAGCTATCAGACGCATCGCCAATCGCCCGTTTTCCTGCAACTCGCTCTGGTCAAACGCATCTTCAGAAGTCGTTCTGGAAGCAACGAACACACTCAGCACACCACCTAGCAGAAAAACACCGATCACCATAGCAATCAGCCAT
Organism: Aeromonas sp. SE22; assembly: GCF_038739755.1. Lineage (NCBI taxonomy): Bacteria > Pseudomonadati > Pseudomonadota > Gammaproteobacteria > Aeromonadales > Aeromonadaceae > Aeromonas > Aeromonas sp. SE22. The sequence goes on along the minus strand of NZ_JBCGFD010000005.1, from coordinate 117,470 downwards.
TCCACCAAGGTAAAACCACGGCTATTCATAAGGTGGTCGTCAATACGTATTGACGCCTCGTCAAGTCGACCCCGGATATGCCGCAAGCATTGGTTGTGGCTGATGCGATAGCACTTGAACCATCATGGGAGGCCTTGCGACCAGCCCAGAAAATGGCCACGGTCAGCGAGTCACTCGCCCCCTTGATGATGCAACCGACAGGATTGTTGAGCGTGGAGCCAGCACCCGATGCGGCACTACCTATCAGGGACTGACGCCAGTAGTAGAGATCGAGCGCCAGCATATTGGCATCACTGCAGTTGCTCATGGTGCCATCAGCATTGGCACAGGATGGTAGCGATGATGTACTCGAACTGACGATCCAGGTATTACTGGATTGCGCCTCCCAGATAGCCCGATTGACCTTGATCCGCTCCACCATGTCGTTCGCCAACCAGCTGGCTATGGTGCGCTGTCTCGCCTCATATCCTGCGAATTTGGATTGCGCCTGCATGGCGACCAGCCCCAGCAGACCAAAAGAGAGCACAACAGCAGCAATCATCACTTCAAGCAGGCTGAAACCGGAGGGCACACTATCAAAACCTGTGCGTTTCATGACCTAGTTCCAGCAATTATTGTTGGTTGCATTGCTGATATTTTTTGCGCTCTTGGTGCCATTTTGGTCGATAGAGAAAATAATGCAGTCTCGGTCAGAGCCCTGTGCACCTGAGGCTGTCGCAGTCAGGGTATAGGTATTAGCGGCAGCAGAAATAACCAGATGGTAAAAACCTGAATCTGAATTGTCAGAGATATTGAGTGCCGACGCCGAAGAGGCGTACTGATTGAAGTCCATAAAATAGCTCTCTTGCCGGTTGGCGGCATCAAGCAGCATCTTTTTCGCATCGACACGATGACTGGTCAGCAAATATTGCTGATAGGCGGGATAAGCGATGGTGCCAAGGATCGCCACAATGGCGACAACAACCATCAACTCAATAAGAGAAAAGCCACGAAAGTATCCAATCATATCCCATCCTTGGTGACAGACTGCTTCATAAGTTTAACGCCGAGCCTGTCACTAGAACAAACCCGGCGTCAATATCATTGCACTTTATTCTTAAGCCTTGCTGGCGTCACTCAGATGATTCTAAGTTCCGGCGGCACTTCAAACACTACGTTCTCTTCACGACCAGGGTGCTCGGCAACCACCTTGCCACCCAGCTCGCGCAGGCGAGTAATGACGGATTGCACCAGCACCTCGGGGGCGGAGGCTCCGGCAGTCACGCCAATAGCCTTGACCCCTGCCAGCCAGCCGGCCTCGATCATGGAGGCGTCGTCGATGAGGTAAGCCTTGGCCCCCACCTTCTCGGCCAGCTCCCGCAGACGGTTGGAGTTGGAGGAGTTACGTGACCCCACCACCAGCATGGCTTCCACCAGCCCCGCCATTTCCCGCACCGCATCCTGACGGTTCTGGGTGGCGTAGCAGATGTCATCCTTGCGCGGCCCCTGAATGTTGGGGAAGTGCTTGCGCAGCGCATCGATCACGTCCGAGGTCTCATCCACGCTCAGGGTGGTCTGGGTGACGAAGCAGAGGTCATCCGGGTTCTTCACCTTGAGTTTGGCCACATCTTCCGGCGTCTCCACCAGATACATGCCACCCTCACGGTTCTCGTACTGACCCATGGTGCCGATCACCTCGGGGTGGCCGGCATGACCGATAAGCACGGCTTCTGAGCCCTTGCGGCTGGCGCGATGGACTTCCATGTGAACCTTGGTCACCAGCGGACAGGTTGCATCGAATACCTTGAGGGCGCGGGACTTGGCCATCTCGCGCACCGCCTTGGAGACACCGTGGGCGGAGAAGATAACGATGCTGTCGTCCGGTACCTCGTCCAGCTCTTCGACGAAGACGGCGCCCGCCTCTTTCAGCTTGTTCACCACGTAACGGTTGTGTACCACTTCGTGACGGACATAGATGGGGGCACCGAACTTCTCCAGCGCACTCTCGACGATGCTGATGGCACGGTCGACACCGGCGCAGAAGCCACGGGGGTTAGCCAGCAGAATATCCATCAGTGAACCTTCTCCTCGTCATCAACCCCCAGGATCTCCACCTCGAAGGTGACGGTGTGACCGGCCAGGGGGTGGTTGAAATCGACCGTGACCGACATCCCTTCCACCGCCCGGATGATCCCCGGCAGCTCGCTGCCGTTGGGCTGGTCGAACAGGATGATGGTGCCGACCTTGGGCTCCACATCGGCGCCAAACTTGGCGCGATCCAGATGGTAGATGTTGTCGGGGTTGGAGAGGCCAAAGGCCTCCTCCGGCGCCAGCGTAAAGCTCTTGCTCTCCCCTTCGCGCAGCCCCAGCAGACACTGCTCGAAGCTTGGCGTCAGACTGCCATCGCCCATCCGCAGACGGGCCGGTTTACCGTGCCGCGCAGTGCTGTCGGCCACCGAGTCATCTTCCAGCTTGATGGTGAAGTGAAACAGCACGCTGCTGTCAGCGGTGATCTGCTGGCTCATGCCTGCTCCTTTTTCTCGCCACGGAAACCATCCAGCACGATCATGGCGGCACCGATGAAGATGAAGCTGTCGGCTAGGTTGAACGCAGGCCAGTGAGCGGTACCCCAGTAGAAATCGAGGAAATCGACCACATGGCCCAGCACCAGTCGATCAAAGACGTTACCGAGGGCGCCACCGATGATGAAGGAGTAGGCGATGCCGCTCCAGTACTGGGTCACCGACTGCTTGCGCAACCAGTGGGTCAGCAATCCACAGATGGCAAAAGCGAGCAGGGCAAAGAACCAGCGCTGCCAGCCCCCCTGATCAGCCAGGAAGCTGAATGCGGCCCCCTTGTTGTAGACGTGAACCAGGTTGAAGAAGGGGGTGATCTCCACCCCCGGGTAACCAAATGGCAGCAACTTGACCACGGCGAGCTTGCTCGCCTGGTCCAGAACAAAGGCCAGCACCGCCAGCCACAGCCAACGCAGGCCGCTTTTATGTTGAGTCATGTTCATCAGGCAAATTGACGCGTTTCGCCGTCACCCTCGACGTTGGTAACGCAGCGGCCACAGATCTCTTCGTGACCCGCGATGGTGCCCACATCTTCTACGTGGTGCCAGCAGCGGTCGCACTTGGCGGCGGCAGACTGGGCCACGCTCAGCCACAGGTCATCGCGCTCGGTCGCCACGGCATCTGCCGGTGCGGCATCGACGCTGACTACCTTGGCCTTGGAGGTGAGCAGCACGAAGCGCAGCTCATCGGCCAGCGCGTTCAGACGCGCAGCCAACTCCGGCTTGGCGAACAGGGTCAGCTCGGCCTGCAGGGAGCCGCCGATGCGCTTCTCGCCACGAGCCACTTCCAGCGCCTTGTTCACTTCACCGCGCACGGTGAGGATCTCGGCCCAGAACTCGTCGTTCAGCACTTCGCCCGCTTCCAAGCCGAACAGGCCATCGTACCACTCCTCGGTGAACACGAACTCGCCACGCTCGCCCGGCAGCAAAGCCCAGATCTCGTCGGCGGTGAAGCTCATGATCGGCGCCATCCAGCGCACCATGGCCTCGGCGATGTGATAGAGGGCGGTCTGGCAGGAGCGACGGGCCAGGCTATCAGCCTTGGCGGTGTACTGACGGTCCTTGATGACATCCAGATAGAAGGAGCCCATCTCGATGGAGCAGAACTGCATCAGCTTCTGGGTTACGCCGTGGAAGTTATACTCGTCGAACGCAGCCACGAGCTCGGCCTGTACCGCTTTGGCGCGGCCCACGGCCCAGCGATCCACCACTACCATGTCGGCAGGCGCCACCATATCGGTCGCCGGATTGAAGCCGTTCAGGTTGGCCAGCAGGAAGCGGGCAGTGTTGCGAATACGACGATAAGCATCGGCAGAGCGCTTGAGGATCTCGTCGGAGACGGTCATCTCGCCGGTGTAGTCAGTGCTCGCTACCCACAGACGCAGGATGTCGGCACCCAGCTTGTTCATTACGTCTTGCGGGCTCACCACGTTGCCGATGGACTTGGACATCTTGCGACCCTGACCATCCACGGTGAAGCCGTGAGTCAGCACCTGGTTGTAGGGAGCCTTGTCTTTCATCGCCACGCCGATCATCAGGGAGGACATGAACCAGCCACGGTGCTGGTCAGAACCTTCCAGATACATGTCGGCCGGCTTGCCGTTGAACTCGGGACGGGCATCGACCACGGAGGCGTGGGTAGAACCGGAGTCAAACCAGACGTCGAGGGTGTCAGGCACTTTCTCGTAGTTGTCGGCATCGGCGCCCAGCAGCTCGGCCTTGTCCAGATCCCACCAGGCCTGGATACCGGACTGCTCGACCCGCTTGGCCACCTCTTCCATCAGGCGGACAGATTCCGGATGCAGTGCCTGAGTCTCCTTGTGAACGAACAGGGAGATGGGCACACCCCAGGTACGCTGACGGGAGATACACCAGTCCGGACGGTTCTCGACCATCGCCTGAATGCGGTTTTTACCCCAGGCCGGCACCCAGCCGCTCTGACCGTGCTGGGCAATGCCGTCCTTCTCGATACGCTCGATCTCTTCCAGCGCGCGCTTGCGCAGACCCTTCTGCTCCATGCTGATGAACCACTGCGGGGTGGCACGGAAGATGATCGGGGTCTTGTGACGCCAGCAGTGCGGATAGGAGTGGTTGAACACCTTGTGGTGCAGCAGGGCGCCACGCTCGGTCAACACCTCGACAACCGCTGCGTTGGCCTTGAATACGTGCTGGCCGGCAAACAGTTCGGTATCCGGCAGATAGACGCCGTTGCTGCCAACCGGGTTGGCCACTTCCAGACCGTACTTCTGACCGACCACAAAGTCTTCCTGACCGTGGCCAGGAGCGGTGTGAACGGCACCGGTACCGGCATCCAGAGTGACGTGATCACCCAGTACCACCGGCACATCGAAGCTGTAGAAGGGGTGGTTGAAGCGCAGCAGCTCAAGAGCCGCACCCTTGGCGTAGCCCAGGTTGTGGTAGTGCTCGATACCGGCGCGATCCATCACGTCCTTGACCAGCTCGGCGGCCAGGATCAGACGCTCGGGGTTCTCCCCTTCAACCTGAACCAGTGCGTAGTCCAGATCGGCGTGCATGGCGATGGCGCGGTTGGCCGGCAGGGTCCACGGGGTAGTGGTCCAGATCACGGCAGAGAGGGTGCCTTTGCCGGTGTGTCCTTCGGCGCAGTCAAACTTTGCGGCAACGGCCGCTTCGTCGACGGCCTTGAAGCGCACGTCGATGGAGGGGGAGTTCTTGTCGTAGTACTCAACCTCGGCTTCAGCCAGCGCGGAGCCGCAATCGGTACACCAGTGCACCGGCTTGGAACCTTTGTGCAGGTGGCCGTTTTCAACAATCTTGGCCATGGAACGGATGATGTTGGCTTCGGTGCCAAAATCCATGGTCAGGTAGGGGTGTTCCCAGTCACCCAGCACGCCCAGACGGATGAAGTCGGTCTTCTGCGCTTCGATCTGGGTCTTGGCGTATTTGCGGCACTCGGCGCGGAATTCGGCAGCGGAAACCTTCTCACCCGGCTTGCCGACCATGCCTTCTACTTTCAGTTCGATAGGCAGACCGTGGCAATCCCAACCCGGCACATAGGGGGAATCGAAGCCAGAGAGGCCCTTGGACTTGATGATGATGTCTTTGAGGATCTTGTTGACCGAGTGACCGATGTGAATGTTGCCGTTCGCATAGGGGGGGCCATCGTGCAGAATGAAAGAAGGCTTGCCCGCTTTGGCGCGGCGAATAGCGCCGTAGAGATCCTGATCGTACCAACGTTTCAGCATGTTGGGTTCGCGCTTGGCCAGATCGCCACGCATCGGAAACTCGGTTTCCGGAAGATTCAGGGTGTGTTTATAGTCGCTCATCAGTCCTGGGTTCCCTTCTTTTCTAAAAGAGTGCTGGGTAAATGAAATTGCGGCAGCCCGAACCAGGCTCGGGCCGCCAGGGCATCTCGTTCGATCTGCTCTTTCAAGGCAGAGAAAGAGTCAAATTTCTGCTCTTCGCGCAGCTTGTGGCGAAGCAGCACCTTGACCTGTTGACCGTAAAGGTCACCAGAAAAATCAAACAGATGTACTTCCAATCTGGCTTGTGTACCGCTCAAGGTCGGCCGTACACCCACATTGGCTACACCGGGGAAGGTCTTGCCGGAACATATCACTTCCACCGCAAACACGCCACCGACCGGGATTACCTGACGCTTGAGGGCCAGATTGGCGGTGGGAAAACCTATGGTGCGCCCCAGCTTGTCGCCGTGGGCCACCCGGCCGCTGATGGCATAAGGACGGCCGAGCATCAGCTCAACCTCCGCCATGCGGCCCGCCTTGAGCGCCTCGCGCACCAACGTGCTGCTGACCCGCTGACGGGATAGCTGGAAGCTCTGGGTGCTGATCACCTCGAAACCGAAGCGCTGGCCCGCCGCCTCCAGCAGGTGGAAGTCCCCTTCCCGCCCCTTGCCGAAGCGAAAATCGTCGCCGACCACCAGATAGCGCACGCCAAGCTTCTCGACCAGCAGCTGCTCGATGAAGGTAGCAGCCGCCTGACTGGCAAAGCGGTGGCTGAAGCGTACGCAGAGCATGCGGTCGATCTGCAACCCCTTGAGCGCTTCATACTTCTCGCGCAAGCGGCTCAGGCGTGCCGGCGCCTCGCTACCGGCAAACAGCTCCAGCGGCTGCGGCTCGAACAGCATGACGCAGGCGGGCAATCCCAGCTGGGCCGCTTTCTCCCTGAGACGTGCCAGTACCGCATGGTGACCCTGATGAACCCCATCAAAGTTGCCAATGGTCAATACACATCCCCGGTGACGGGGCTTGAGATTGTGAATACCGCGAATAAGCTCCATCGCTGCCTTGTGCGTTGCTGCTGTCGAAATCGCCGGATTATATATCAGGCGGCCATCAGGGTCAGCCCTGTTGCGGCCCCGATTTCAGCTCTCGGGGCCGAAATACCAACTCACTTGGCGCCTTCAAGCCTCGGACACGGGTCAATCATCGCGACCCGCTCTCAGATCTTTTGGCCGGATCCCCAGTGCCAGCAGGACTCCGGCATAGATGGCACCGCCCAGCACCAGCAACATGGTCAGCTGCAGGCTCGCCTTGCCCATGCTCCATGCTCCCCATTGGGTCAGATCTGGCGACAGGTAGAGGAGTACGCCCCCCATCAGCAGGCTCGCCGTCAGCAACTTGAGGCAAAAGATCCCGGTATGGCGGGAAGGCCGGTAGACGCTCTGCTGATGGAGTCCCTTGAACAGCAGGGCTGCGTTCAGCGTGCCCGAACAGGCGGTCGAGAGCGCCAGCCCTACGTAACCGAGCGGATAGATGAAGAGGAGGTTGCAGACCATGTTGGCGGCCATAGAGATCATCCCGATCCTCACCGGCGTTTTGGTGTCCTGACGGGCGTAATAACCGGGCGCCAGTACCTTGATCAGCATCAGCGACAGCAAACCGGAGGTGGATGCCAGCAGGCTGGCGCTCGACATGGTCACCTCATGCAAGCCGAACTCGCCGCGCATGAACAATACCCGCAAGATCGGCTCACGCAGCACGGCAATCCCCACCATGGCGGGCAAACCGAGCAGCATCACCATCCGAACACCCCAGTCCATGGTGCGGGAGAAGTCGGCCGGGTCGGCATCCACGTGCTTCTTGGCCAATGCCGGCAGAATGACGGTACTGATGGCGACGCCGAACATGCCGAGCGGGAACTCCAGCAAGCGATCCGAGTAGTAGAGGTAGCTGATGGCACCGGTCGCCAGAAACGAGGCAAGCATGGTGTTGACCAACAGGTTGATCTGGCTGACCGATACCCCGAACAGCGCCGGGATCATCAGGGTTCGGATCTTCACGACCCCCGGATGGTGCCAACCCCACTTGGGCCACACCAGCATGTTGATCTGGCGCAGGAACGGGAACTGGAACAGGAACTGCACCAGACCACCGAGGAATACACCGATGGCCAGCGCCAGCTCGGGATCGTCCAGCCAGGGCGAGATCCACCAGGCGGCGGCGATCATGGTGATGTTGAGGAAGATCGGGGTGAAAGAGGAGACCCCGAAGCGACCGAAAGTATTGAGAATGGCCCCCGCCATGGCGGTAAAAGTGATGAACCAGAGGTAGGGGAAGGTGATTTTGAGCATCAGGCTCGCCATCTCGAACTTCTCGGCGGCCGGCCCGCCATGGAGCCAGTCCCAGAACCAGCCCCAGCCAAACAGGGCGGTCAGCACGCCGGAGCCCAGCACCCCGAGCAGGGTGACCACGGTCACTATCCCCCCGAGAGTCCCCGCCACCGCAGCCAGCAGTTCACGCACTTCACTCTCATCGCCCTTTTTCCGGTACTCGGTCATCACGGGGACAAAGGCCTGGTTGAAGGCACCTTCTGCAAACAGACGACGCAGGAAGTTGGGAATGCGATTGGCAAAGAAGAAGACGTCTGCGGCAACCCCGGCACCGAGCAGATTGGCGATGACCACATCGCGCACCAAGCCCATCACACGGGATGCCAACGTCATTCCGGACACAATAATTCCGGATTTGATCAATTTCTTACTCAAGACGAGGCCTCTGGAACTGTCAGAATGAAAAGAATGCTGCTAGAATCGGCCGACAGTTTAACCGTCTCCCATCTGACACACCACCGGGGGGCGGTGTTTATTTGCACAAATCATTTGACAATATGTGGTTGGGAAGGCATATTTCCGGGCCTTTTCAATACACTCGCTAAGACAGTTTTAGGAGTTTTACCTTGGCTAACATCAAATCTGCTAAGAAGCGCGCTCTTCAGTCAGAGAAACGCCGTCAGCACAACGCCAGCCGTCGTTCCATGACCCGTACCTACCTGAAGAAAGTCATCGCTGCTATCGCCTCTGGCGACAAAGCTGCCGCGACTGCCGCTTTCGCTGTTGCTCAGCCGATCATGGATCGTATGGCGACCAAAGGCCTGATCCACAAGAACAAAGCTGCTCGTCACAAGAGCCGCCTGTCTGCCCAGATCAAAGCTATGGCTTAATCAGCTTCTGCTGATAAAAGCTGAAAAAACCGGCCTAGTGCCGGTTTTTTATTTATCTGCGCTGCAGTAAAGCCGATGCAGCAAGGAGATCATCTCGCGCACCTCGTGGCTGCGCAGCGAATAGTAGACCGTCTGGGCCTCTTTTCGCGTGTTGACCAGCTCATCGCGCCGCAGCAATGCCAGATGCTGTGACAACGCAGACTGGCTCAATCCCAACCGCTCGTTGAGCTCCCCCACCGACAGCTCCCGCTCCAGCAGATGGCACAGGATAAAGAGCCGCCGCTCGTTGGCCAGCGCCTTGAGCAGGGCAACCGCCTGACCCGCACTGGCTTCCATCTCTTCAAGTTGCATCACATCTCTCCTCTGCCACTCATCGCCGATGATACGTGGTGGCGCGCCGTTTTAAAACGACAGGGACGCTGGCTGGATGGCGGAGAAGTTCTCCTCCCCGGCAAAGAGGAAGGTGAAATCACTCTCGCACACCCGTTTTACCGCCGGATGCTGGATCATCCGCTCGGCGAAGATGACGTAGTACTCCTCCATCAGATCCTGGGTCTCGCCCAGCAACATCACCCCCTCCCCCTCGAGGATCTCCTCCCGATAGATGGTGGGGGCCATAAAGATACCCTGATTGAAGAAGCCAAACGCCTTCATCAGTGCCGCATCGTCAAACTCGCCGAGAATGCTGGGAGAGACCCCCTGCTGTTCAAACCACTGGGTAAGCTGGCGTCCCATGGCGGTACGGCGTCCCGGGATTAGCAGCTTGCGCTCTTCAAGACAGGCCGGAAAAGGGAGCGATGGCAGCGGCGCCTTACAGAAGAAGCTGACACCACAGCCACCAAGCCGCTTGGAGAGCAAGCCCGCATGCTGGCTCGAATCCACCGGACAGTCGGAGAGGATCATGTCTAGCTTGTGCTCGCTCAGCTGCTCCAGCAGCAGTTCGTGGGTTGATTCGAAGCAACGCAGGTGGATGGAGCCATCGTTGGGGATGACTGAGAGCAGCACGCGACTGGCAAGGCGCTTGGAGAGGGCATCGGCGATGCCGACATCGAACAGGATCTGGCTCTCCTTGCGGTAGTTGACGATATCGAGCATCTCGTAGGAGAGGCTGAACATCTTGTCGGCGTAGCGAAACACCAGCTGGCCCAGCTCGGTGGCCTCAAGGGTGCGCCCCTTGCGCTTGAGCAACTTGCCGCCCAAACGCTGCTCCAGCAGCTTGATCTGGCCGGTCACCGTCTGCGGGGTCAAAAAAAGGGCTTCTGCCGCCTGAGTGACAGAGCCCTTCTTCTGCGTCATCCAGAAATAGTAGAGATGGTTGTAGTTAAGGTGTGACATCCGATGGGATTCCCGCCTGACGCGGGCTCCGGTAGCAGCTGAGTTCAACCGCCAGAATGTCATACATGTCGCTGACCGAGTCAACCTTGTTCGCGCCGAACTGCGCCATCAGGTCGGCCTTGAGCCGCGCCTTGTCGGGCTGGCGCTCACCGCAGTAGCGCTTGTTGGAACGCTTGACCATCTCCCCTGCCCGGCTGCTCAGCGCCCGCTCGGAGAAGGTCTCGCCAAAGCGGGCCTTGGCCTGCTTGTCCCCCAGCAGCACGGCGCTATCCACCACACCGTTGAGATAGGCAGAGCAGCTTGCCGAAGCGGCATCCTGCCTGCAATCTTCAAACCCGCCCGCCCATGCCAGCGGGCTTAGCAACATTACTGCCAGCCATGCCTGTTTTTTCATAGTCCCTCCGCACTCTGATCCCCGTCACACTTGGGAAGAGCCAATCGCAAGGCCAGATAACCGACTACCGCCGCCAAGGTGGAGCCCACCAGAATACCGAGGCGAGAGTAGCTGCCGTAATCCAGCCCACCATGCTCGAATGCCAGCGATGCGATAAACATCGACATGGTGAAACCAATGCCACAGAGGATGCTGACCGCAAAGATCTGCTTGAAGTTGACTCCCGGTGGCAACTGCGCCACACCCAGCTTGACCGACAGCCAGCTGATGGTGAATACCCCGAGCGGCTTGCCGATAAACAGCCCCAACATAATGCCCATGGGCACCGGGCTCAGCAGGGATGAGAGACCGATCCCCTCCAGCGATACCCCCGCATTGGCAAAGGCAAACAGCGGCAGGATCAGGTAGGCACTCCAGGGGTGCAGGGCATGCTCCAGATGCTTGAGCGGCGAGGCATAGCGCTTGCCGTTAAGCGGGATCATGAAACCAACCACCACGCCAGCCAGGGTCGCATGGACACCGGATTTCAGCACAGCCACCCAGAGCACCAGACCGACCAGCATGTAGAGGCTGATCCGATCCTCGCCGCGGCGGTTCATCCAGAAAAGCGTCAGGGTCGCCAGAATACCGACCGTCAATGCCGCCAGCGACAGTTGCTGGGTGTAGAACAGCGCGATGATGATGATGACACCCAGATCATCCATGATGGCCAGCGCCAGCAGGAATACCTTGAGGCTCACCGGCACCCGCTTGCCGAGCAGCGCCATCACCCCGAGAGCAAAGGCAATATCGGTCGCGGCAGGAATCGCCCAACCAGCGCGCGCCACTTCATCCGAGTAGTTGAAGAAGGCGTAGATCAGGGCTGGAGCCAGCATACCGCCCACCGCAGCGATGGCCGGAAAGGTCGCCTGCACCCGGGAAGAGAGCGCCCCTTCCAGCATCTCGCGCTTCACTTCGAGCCCGACCAGCAGGAAGAAGATCGCCATGAAGCCATCGTTGATCCAGAGCAGCAATGGCTTGTTGATATCCAGTGCTGCAATGCGTACCTGCACCGGCGTATCGAGGAAGGCCTGGTAGCTGCCAGAGAGGCCGGAATTGGCCAATATCATTGCCAGCATGGCCGCCATGATCAGAATAATTCCGGAGGCGGCCTCCAGCTTCAGGAACTTTTTGATTACGTCGCTCATGGTTAAAATATCCACAAAATTACTTTACGTTGAGTCTATAACCGATAACAACTCTTGGAAAATCGTTTCTTACTGCTCAATACAACGAAAAAACCGAAGTAAAACCAAAACAGCTCCGCCAAAGGCATCTTTTATAGCGGTGTAACCAGTTCTCGATTTTCAATCATAAAAATGAATATCTAACTGTTTTTAAGCATAAAAAAGGCGCCTTGGGGCGCCTTACAATCAGATGGCGACGGGCGCCTTGATGCCGGGATGGGGGTCGTAACCCTCTATCTCGAAATCCTCGAACTTGTAATCGAAGATCGAGTCCGGCTTGCGCTTGATCACCAGGGTCGGCAGCGGACGCGGCTCACGAGTGAGCTGCAGTGCAGTCTGCTCCATGTGGTTGGAGTAGAGGTGCACATCGCCGCCGGTCCAGACAAAGTCGCCCACTTCCAGACCACACTGCTGGGCCATCATATGGGTCAGCAAAGCATAGCTGGCAATGTTGAACGGCAAGCCGAGGAACACGTCACAGCTACGCTGGTAGAGCTGGCAGGAGAGCTTGCCGTCCGCCACGTAGAACTGGAAGAAGGCATGGCAGGGAGCCAGCGCCATCTTGTCCAGCTCGCCCACGTTCCAGGCGGAGACGATGATGCGGCGCGAATCCGGGTTGTGCTTGATGTCATCCACCGCTTTCTGGATCTGATCCACCACGCCACCGTCGGCGGTCGGCCAGGAGCGCCACTGGGCGCCATAAACCGGCCCCAGATCGCCATTCTCGTCGGCCCACTCATCCCATATGCTGACGCCGTTCTCTTTCAGATAGGCGGTGTTGGTGTCGCCGTTGAGGAACCAGAGCAGCTCGTGAATGATGGAGCGCAGGTGGCACTTCTTGGTTGTCACCAGCGGAAAACCCTCCGCCAGATTGAAGCGCATCTGATGACCAAACAGAGAGACGGTACCGGTGCCGGTGCGATCGGACTTGACGGTCCCCTCGTCCAGGATCTTCTGCATCAGGTCGAGATAGGCTCTCATTGCTTTGCCTCCTTCACGGCGTTACCGAACAGCTGCGGGCGCTTGTAGGCAACCCAAATCATCAGGGCACCGATGAAGATCATCGGGGTGGAGAGGATCTGGCCCATGCTGATCTCGTTGAAATAGAGGCCCAGCTGGCTGTCTGGCTGGCGGAGAAACTCCACCAGGAAGCGGAACAGGCCGTAGAACAGCAGGAACATGCCGGAGATGGCACCGCGCGGCGGGTTCTTGCGCCAGAACAGGTTGAGGATGATGAACAGCACCACCCCTTCCAGCGCGAACTGGTAGAGCTGGGAGGGATGACGCGGCTCGGGGCCGGCCTCCGGGAAGATGATGGCCCAGGGCACATCGGTGATCCGGCCCCACAACTCGCCGTTGAGGAAGTTGCCGATACGGCCGACGCCGAGGCCAAACGGAATGAGCGGTGCCACAAAGTCGGCCACGGTGAAGAAGTGGCGCTTGGTCTTGTGGGCAAACCAGATCATGGCAGTGATGACCCCGATCAGACCGCCGTGGAACGACATGCCGCCGGTCCAGATCTTGAACAGGTAGGTCGGATCCGCGAGGAAGAGATCGAAGTTGTAGAAAAGTACGTAACCGACACGGCCACCGAGGATCACCCCGAGGAAGCCGTAGAAGAGCAGGTCAGAGACCTCGTTGCGTGTCCAGCCGCTGTTCGGCGCATCGGCGCGACGGCCAGCCAGCCACATGGCAAACGCAAAACCGAACAGGTACATGAGACCATACCAGCGTACCGATAGTGGTCCCAAACTGAATGCTACGGGATCAATCTGCGAGAAAACCCAATATCCATCGTGCTGCATAAGCGGCCCCAGTCATAAGAAAAGCCGCATTTTCCGATCATTCGCCAGCAGGGACAAGGCATGTTTATCAATCAACCGATTTTCGGTTTGTGACCCGCGCGCAGCAAGCCCCCCAAACCATGCTCTTCCAGATAGCGGGCAAACAGACCGCGCAGCACGTGGGGATTGTCGTGCTTGAGGCCATCGGCCAGCAGCTCGGTCAGCTCGCTCAGGGTCGATTGACGCAGCACGTACTTGATCCGGGCGATGTTGTGGGTGTTCATACTGAAGCGGCGATAGCCCATGGCCAGCAACAGCAGCACACCGACCGGATCGCCAGCCAGCTCGCCACAGACCGAGACCGGCTTCTGATAGCGGTTAGAGGCATCGACCAGCAGTTGCAACGCGCGGATCACCGCAGGATGGAACGCATCGTAGATGTTGGCGACGCGGGAATTGTTGCGATCCACCGCCAGCAGGTACTGGGTCAGATCGTTGCTGCCCACCGACCAGAAGTCGATGAGCGGCGCCATCTCCGGCAGGATGTAGAGAGCGGAAGGCACCTCGATCATCACCCCGAGGCTGGGATAACGGATCTCGGCATTGCGGCTGGCAGCCTCTTCCGATACTTCGCGCCACGCCTGATCCAGCAGACGGCGGGACGCCTTGATTTCACTGACACTGCTGATCATCGGCAGCATGATGGCCAGATTGTCGAGCCCTTCGCTGGCCCGCAACATCGCCTTGAGCTGCACCAGAAACAGTTCGGGGTGATCCAGGGTGAGCCGGATCCCCCGCCAGCCAAGGAAGGGATTTTCCTCGACGATGGGGAAATAGGGCAGCTGCTTGTCACCGCCCACATCCAGCGTCCGCATGCAGACCGGGCGGTTGCGATAGGTCTCGAGAATGCCGCGATAGCGGGCAGTCTGCTCCCACTCGGAGGGGAAGCTGTCCTGCAGCATGAAGGGGATCTCGGTGCGATAGAGGCCCACCCCGTCCGCCAGATGATTGAGAGAGATCTCGGTATCGGCGCTGAGCCCTGCGTTAAGCAGCAGGGAGACCTTGGTACCGTCCGCCGTCTCCGAAGGCTGGTTGTCGACGCTGCGCACCAGACTGTCGAGTGCCCGCTCTTCGCTCAGCAACTGGCGATACTCGGTCAGGATCACCTGATTGGGTTCGATGAAGAGATCACCGCTATAGCCATCGACAACCAGCATGCGGCCACCGATATCACCGAGCGGCAGATCCACCCCCATGATGGCAGCCACCCCCATGGCGCGGGCCAAGATGGCGGCGTGGGAGTTGGTGCCCCCCTTGAGCGAGACCACCCCGGTCAGGTATTCGCGGGGGACTTCCGCCAGAATGGTGGCAGTCACCTCATCGGCGACCAGCACCACGGGCTCACCGATGGAAATATGTTCCGGCTCGTTCTGCACCAGGCGACTGATGAGGCGCTGGGCGATATCCTTCACATCGGTGGATCGCTCCTGCAGGTAGGGATCCTTCATCCCCTTGAACTGCTCGATGAGGCGATCGCTGACCAGCTTGACGGCGGAGACCGCGGTCCAGTGCTCCTTGCTCACCTTGTTGCGGATCGGCTTGATATAGCCGGGATCGGCGAGCAAATGGAGATAGATGTCGAAGATGGCGACAGAATCTTCGCTGTAACTCTCGCGAAAGCGCAGCGCCAGGCTCTCCAGATCGTGACGAACCTCTTCTACCGCCAACTCCAGCCGTTCCAGCTGGCCGGCATGATCCTCATCCTTGCGCGGAGTGATGGAAGAGAGCGCCTTGCGCGGCCGCCACACCCAGGCCTTGGCCATAGCAATACCGCTGGCACCGGCAATACCGCGCAGCGGCTTGCTCCAGTCGGTCTTCTGCAACCATCCCTTGGCCTGTGCCTGAGCGATATGCGCTGCCAGCTGGGCCGCCAACGTGACCATGAAGGACTCTTCCCCCTCATCGAAACGGCGGCTCTCTTTTTGCTGCACCACCAGAATGCCGACCACCTGACGCTGGTGCATGATGGGGGCGCCCAGAAATGAGCGGAACGCCTCTTCGGCGACATCGGGCAGGAATTTAAAGCTGGGGTGCGCAGGTGCATCGGCCAGGTTGATCAGCTCTTCCCGCTGGCCGACCAGACCGACGATACCCTGCTCGAAGGGCAGAGTGACCTTGCCGACTGCCGAAGGGGCAAGACCATCGGTCGCCGCCAGCCGGTAGCGGCGCATCTCGGGTTCCGAAACGTAGACAGAGCAGCAGTCCACCACCATGGCGTGCCGGGTCTGGCTCACCAGTGCCTGCAAGGCCTGTTCCAGGGTGTTGGCCCCGGCCATGCTCTCGACGATACGTCTCAGTTCCGTTAACAACTAATCTGTGCTCCTTAGCGAGCGCGGTTGCGCCGCCCATCCTTCTTGTTGACCTGCTGCACTGCCGGCGCCGGCATCGCCAGCGGAGCAAACTCCTTCATAACCCGGCGGTAAACCTCCCGCTTGAACGAGACGACCTGGCGTACCGGGTACCAGAAGCTGACCCAGCGCCAGTCGTCAAATTCGGGATGACCATGACAACCGAACTGGATCCGCGACTCTCGGCCCGAATTGAGCTGCAACAGGAACCATTTTTGTTTTTGGCCAATACAGACCGGTGAACTGTCCCAGCGGACAAGACGTTTGGGTAAACGGTATTTAAGCCAGTTACGACTGGTGGCCATGATGGTCACATCTTCGGGCTTGAGGCCTATCTCCTCATACAGCTCGCGATACATGGCCTGTTCCGGCGTTTCACCATCATCAACTCCCCCCTGCGGAAACTGCCAGGAGTGCTGCCCATAGCGTTTAGCCCACAACACCTGTCCTTCACGGTTACAGATCACGATACCGACATTGGGACGAAATCCGTCGCCATCAATCACGTGATCACCTTATAAAGGCTGAATCTATAAAGAGATTGTTCCACATTCACTTCGTGGCAGCAAACAAGGAGTGACTCCCGGCGTTCATGAATAACTTTCAATTTCACACATACTTATAAACAAACGGGAAGATCTGCTCTACCAAGTTGCCCACCCAGACTGTGCATAAGCCTGTGAGCAAGCTGGTATATACAGTACTTTTTAACTGTAAGTGAAGAACAGACTATCACCTCGCAGATCAGAGTTAAAACTAATTTTTATTTATTATACATACAGTTAAATGCAAGCAACTGGATCTGGATCCATGGTTTTGCTCACGCAGGATCCGCGACGACGATTGTGAACAAGTTCTACTGTTCAAAGATCCACCAAGGCCAAATTATCCACAGGAGTGGCACAATATCTGCCCTGTTTCCTCGATGAAAATGGGGTCGGATTCACAATTTTTTGTAACATATCAGATACTCCTCCCACTTTATGCCACTTATCCAAGATTTCTGTGGATAACTGTGTGTAACATCCTCCTCAAACCCTTGGACAACTATTTCGGACCCGGATCGGCTGAATATCCTTGCTCGATAAAAAAGACAAATTTCTTTAAAATCATAATCATAAGACCTACATAGCCGAATTATCCCCATTTACCCTTATCTACTCAGGATCGGTTATAAAAACAGCGATCCTCCCGGGATCCTGCCCTGTTAGAATAGGTCGAGCAATATGGAGCCAAACATGCCAAACAATCCCCAATCCGAACAGGAGTTGCTGAGCCGTGCCTACGCCATGGCAGGCTTCACGCTGGCGCAGCTGGCCGCCGAAGCAGGTGTGGCGGTACCCAGAGATCTGCGCCGGGACAAAGGGTGGGTGGGCCAGTTGATCGAGCTGCAGCTGGGGGCCAGTGCTGGCAGCAAGCCGGAGCAGGACTTTCCGGATCTCGGGATCGAGCTCAAGACGATCCCGGTCGATCCTCAGGGCCGACCGCTGGAAACCACCTTTGTCTGCGTCGCGCCGCTGATCGGTGTCAGCGGTCAGCGCTGGGAGGAGTCCAACGTGCGCAACAAGCTGTCACGAGTGCTCTGGATCCCGGTGGAAGGCAGCCGCGAGATCCCGGTTGGCGAGCGGCGGGTGGGGATGCCGCTGATGTGGAGCCCCAGCGAGGAGGAAGATCAGCTGCTGCGCCAGGACTGGGAAGAGCTGATGGACATGATAGTGCTGGGAGAGGTGGAGCAGATCAGCGCACGCCACGGCCAGGTGATGCAGCTGCGCCCCAAGGCCGCCAACAACAAGGCGCTGACTCGCGCCATCGGTCGAGATGGTCAACCCATTATGACCCTGCCCCGCGGCTTTTATCTCAAGATCGATTTCACCCACAGCCTGCTGCAACGCTATTTTGCCCTGCCAGTTTGATCTGCTTTATCAACATCTTTGTCATAAGGTGGTATAAAAATAGGCAGGAGCCATTTTTAACTCACAGACAAGGAGGCGTCATGCCACTTACCAAGCAGTTTCTCAAGTCCAAACCAGAGGTGAAGGTGACCTTCGCCGTCGAGAAAGAGGCCGCAGCAGGCGCGCAGCAGGTGATGCTGATCGGCGAGTTCACCCAGTGGCAACCGGTCGAACTGAAGCGCATGAAGAACGGTGAGTTCAAGGCCACCCTAAACCTGCCGACCGACGGGCCGGAGAGTTTCGAGTATTGCTACCAGTTCATCACTCCGGAGGGAGAGACCCTTTACGAGAATGACTGGCAAGCCGATGCCTACGTACCCAGCCCCTATGGTCGTGACAACTCGGTGATACGCGTCAGCCAGTAACCTGTGACCGTATCCCGGATACAAAAAAGGCTCGCCATTGGCGAGCCTTTTCACTACCTGTCGAGCTTTTCGCCGACATATCGACACCAATTCGAATCGAATTAGTTGAGCTTCTCTTTGATACGAGCAGCTTTACCGGACAGGTTGCGCAGGTAGTACAGTTTGGCGCGGCGAACATCACCACGACGCTTCAGTTCTACACTGTGGATCAGCGGAGAGTGAGTCTGGAATACACGCTCAACACCTTCGCCGTTGGAGATCTTGCGAACGGTGAAAGCAGAGTGCAGACCGCGGTTACGCTTGGCAATTACGATGCCTTCGAAAGCCTGCAGACGCTCTTTACCACCTTCTTTAACACGAACTTGAACACGTACAGTGTCGCCCTGGGCAAAAGCCGGGATGTCGGTACGCATTTGCTCTTGTTCAAGCTGCTGAATAATCTTGCTCATTGTCTTTCCTTACCTAGGATAAACTGAAAACTCTACTTAACGCTGTCACGCACTTCGCGGACATACTCGGCAAGAAGTGATTCTTGCTCGTCAGTCAGAGCTAGGTTGTTAATAAGTTCCGGCCTTCTTTGCCAGGTTCGTCCGAGCGATTGCTTGAGACGCCAGCGTCGAATCACTTCGTGATTGCCGCTTGTCAGCGCCTCGGGCACCGCCAGCCCATCCAACACCTCCGGCCGAGTATAGTGGGGATGATCCAGCAAGCCATCCGTAAAGGAGTCCTGCTCGGCACTGGCCTGATCACCCAAGACCCCTGGAACCAGACGCGAAACCGCATCGATCAGGGTCATGGCAGGCAACTCGCCACCACTTAACACGTAATCCCCGATAGACCACTCTTCGTCGACTTCGGTTTGTATCACGCGTTCATCGATACCTTCGTATCGACCGGCTACCAGAATCAGTTTCTGATTCGTCGCCAACTCGGTTACGCCCGCTTGAGTCAGCTTGCGTCCCTGAGGGGAGAGATAGATGACTTTCGCCCCGTCTCCCGCCGCTTGCTTGGCTGCATGAATCGCGTCACGCAGCGGCTGAACCATCATTAACATGCCGGGCCCACCACCATAAGGACGATCATCGACCGTACGGTGTTTGTCGTGGGTAAAGTCCCGGGGGTTCCAGCACTCAATCTGCAGCAGGCCACTCTTGACGGCCCGACCCGTTACCCCGTGCTCGGTAATGGCTCGGAACATTTCAGGGAAGAGGCTAATCACCCCAATCCACATAAGAAACCTCCGGCACTCGTGTTACCGCGGGAAACTAGAAACCAGGATCCCAATCAACTTCGATTGTTCGAGCAGTCAGATCAATATTCTTGATCACCTGCTCTTCCAGGAACGGAATCAACCGCTCCTTTGCACCAAAGGCATCTTTTACATTGGCCTCAACCACCAACACATCGTTGGAGCCGGTTTCCATCAATTCGGTCACCTTGCCCAGGTCGTATCCCTTGGTGGTTACTACCGAGCAACCAATCAGGTCACGCCAGTAGAACTCGCCCTCGGGCAACGCAGGCAACAGATCGGCGGCTACACCAATCTCGACATTGGTCAATGCCAGGGCATCCTCGCGCACATCGATACCATCGAGTTTGCAGATCAGACCCTTGTTATGACGTTTCCAGGATGAGACCCGAATTTCACGCCACGCCCCGTTCTGATTAATCAGCCAGGGGTTGTAATCGAAAATCGCTTCGGCAACATCGGTGAAGGAGTTCACTTTAAGCCACCCCTTGATGCCGTATACGGTACCCAGGGTGCCCAGAACTACAGGTTTTTCCACCTTAACTCCTTACCGTTTGACTGATTAAGCAGCTTTGGCAGCGTCTTTGATCAGCTTGGCAACGCGCTCAGAAACAGCGGCACCAGTAGCAACCCAATGCTCGATACGAGCCAGGTCCAGGTTCAGCTTTTCAGCTTGACCAGCAGCAACCGGGTTGAAGAAACCAACGCGCTCGATGAAACGACCGTCGCGGGCGTTACGGCTGTCAGCAACTACTACCTGGTAGAACGGACGCTTTTTCGCGCCACCAC
Source organism: Aeromonas sp. SE22 (assembly GCF_038739755.1). Lineage (NCBI taxonomy): Bacteria > Pseudomonadati > Pseudomonadota > Gammaproteobacteria > Aeromonadales > Aeromonadaceae > Aeromonas > Aeromonas sp. SE22. The sequence goes on along the minus strand of NZ_JBCGFD010000005.1, from coordinate 96,973 downwards.
GTTGTAAACGAATGGTTACCATATCGTCCTCATTAACATCTAATGAACAAGGCCCGCAAACACGCGGACCCTAGCTTAAAATAAGCCGCATAATTCTACTTGGATTCGTAATAAATGCAACCAAGCCAGCCATTTTTTGCGCAGAGCAGCAATGAAAAGGGTCTGCCGGTGGCAGACCCTCATGCAATACGTCAGTGCGGATAATCAGAACGGGCCGCGACCGCCACCAAATCCCGGTGGCAGCATGTTCTTCATCTGGCTCATCATTTTGCGCATGCCACCCTTGCCGGACATCTTCTTCATCATGCGCTGCATCTCGGTGAACTGCTTGAGCAGCTTGTTCACGTCCTGCACCTGCATGCCGGAGCCTGCGGCGATTCGGCGCTTGCGGGAGCCTTTAATCAGGTCGGGATGGGCGCGCTCCTTCGGCGTCATGGAGCTGATGATGGCCTCCATCCGCACGGTGAGCTTGTCATCCATCTGATCCTTAATATTGTCAGGCAGACCGGACATGCCGGGCAGCTTGTCGAGCATCCCCATCATGCCGCCCATGTTGCGCATCTGGGCCAGCTGCTCGCGGAAATCCTCAAGGTCAAAGCCCTTGCCGCTCTTGACCTTGCTAGCCAGCTTGGCAGCCTTCTCTTTATCGACGTTGCGCTCCACCTCTTCGATCAGAGAGAGCACATCGCCCATGCCGAGGATTCGGGAGGCGAGACGATCCGGGTGGAACGGCTCCAGCGCGTCGGTCTTTTCACCCATACCGATGAACTTGACCGGCTTGCCGGTGATGTGACGTACCGACAGGGCGGCACCGCCGCGAGCGTCGCCGTCCGCCTTGGTGAGGATCACACCGGTGAGCGGCAGCGCCTCGTTGAACGCCTTGGCGGTGTTGGCGGCATCCTGACCGGTCATGGCATCGACCACGAACAGGGTCTCGACCGGCTTGATGGTGGCGTGCAGATCCTGGATCTCGGCCATCATCTCGCTATCGACGTGCAGACGACCGGCGGTATCGACGATCACCACGTCATAAAATTTCTTGCGCGCCTGATCGATGGCGGCAGTCGCGATGGCGACCGGCTTCTGGCTGGCATCGCTCGGGAAGAAGTCGACGCCGATATCGCCCGCCAGGGTTTCCAGCTGCTTGATCGCCGCAGGACGGTAAACGTCGGCACTGACGACCAGCACCTTCTTCTTGCTGCGCTCTTTGAGCAGCTTGGCCAGTTTGCCGACCGTGGTGGTTTTACCGGCACCCTGCAGACCGGCCATCAGGATGATGGCGGGCGGCTGGGCCGCCAGATTGAGCTGCTCGTTGGCCTCACCCATTACGGTGACCAGTTCGCCGTGCACAATCTTGATGAACGCCTGACCCGGGCTCAGGGATTTGGCCACTTCCTGGCCGACGGCACGCTCTTTGACGCGCGCCACGAAATCACGCACGACCGGCAGGGCGACATCCGCCTCGAGCAGCGCCATGCGGACTTCGCGCAGGGTTTCCTTGATGTTCTCTTCGGTCAGGCGGCCACGGCCGCTGACATTGCGCAAGGTGCGCGAGAGTCGTTCAGTCAAATTCTCAAACATGACGCATTCCGGTTCTTGGCGTTGTAAATGGGGGGCATTATAACCCAGAGCAGCCGCGAGGACGATTATTCGCCGCACTGCCGCTCATCGATGCTTCATTCCTATATATGGGCGGATCGGCCATTGCACAACTGGCGAGCATTTCGCGTGCAAGGTATACTGCCCCTCTTACCCTCAAAAGCTTGTGCATCAACGACCTGGTTATGATCGTAATCTCTGTTCTGGCCCTGGCGTTTTATCTGCTGGCCATCATCGCCTCCCTGCATCTGTTACTGAGCGCCAAGCCGGTAGGACAGCGCTCCCTCTTTGCCTGCATCGGACTGGCCCTGATCGCCCACGCTACCGCCCTCGGAACCGAGGTGTTACAGGGCTCCGGCCAGAACCTGAGCATGCTCAACGTGGCCTCGCTGGTGAGTCTGATCATCAGTACCTTCATGACCTGTATCACCCGCCGCTTCAACGGCTGGATCCTGCTGCCGGTGGTCTACAGCTTCTCGGCGCTGCTGCTGGCGGCCAGTGCCCTCATACCCGGGCGCTATATCACCCATCTTGAGGCCCATCCCCAGCTGTTGCTGCATATCGGTCTGGCACTGATGGCCTACTCGGTATTGATGATCGCCTGCCTTTTTGCTCTTCAGCTCGCCTGTCTGGACAAGCAGCTCAAGTCGAGAAAAATCAGCCAGTTGCCAGCCATGCCCCCCTTGATGACCGTCGAGAAGCGGCTGTTCCAGCTCATCTCCGCCGGCGTGCTGCTGCTGACCCTCTCCATCGCATCGGGCCTGTTCTTCCTCGAAGACATGTTCGCCCAGGGCAAATCCCACAAGGCCGTGCTCTCCATCATCGCATGGTGCATCTACGTACTGCTCTTGTGGGGCCATCACACCTATGGCTGGCGTGGCCGCAAGGTGGTCACCCTGAGCTTGATCGGCAGCGTCATCCTGACCCTGGCCTATTTCGGCAGCCGCTTCGTCAAAGAAGTGCTGCTGAGCTGATAACCGTTAGTCACACCATCTACAGGAGCCCTTTTTGGACAGCATCTCAACGAGCACACTACTGATTGTTCTCGTTATCTTGATCCTTCTATCCGCCTTCTTCTCCAGTTCCGAAACCGGTCTGATGTCCATCAACCGCTACAAGCTGCGGCATCTGGCACAGACCAAACACAAGGCGGCCCGTCGGGTAGAGAAGCTGCTGTCACGCCCGGATCGGCTGCTCGGCCTGATCCTTATCGGCAACAACCTGGTCAATATCCTCGCCTCCGCCATTGCCACCATCGTCTGTATCAGGCTGTTCGGCGATCTCGGTGTCGCAGTGGCCACTTTTGGCCTGACGCTGGTAGTGCTGGTATTTGGTGAAGTGACCCCCAAGACGCTGGCGGCCATGTTCCCCGAGAAGATTGCCTACCCCGCCTCCTGGATCCTCAAGGGGCTGATGGTGCCGCTCTCCCCGCTGGTCTGGCTGATCAACGGTATCACCAGCGGTCTGCTCAAGATGCTGAAGATCACGCCAAACAAGGATGACTCCCTCAACACCGAGGAGCTGCGTACCATAGTCAACGAGGCGGGCAGCCTGATCCCCCAGCGTCATCAGGAGATGCTGCTCAGCATCCTGGATCTCGACAAGATGCTGGTCGAGGACATCATGGTGCCCCGCAGCGACATCTACGCCATTGATATCAATGACGACTGGAAGAGCATCCAGCGCCAGCTGGCCCACTGCGCCCATACCAAGATCCTGCTCTATCGCGACAGCATCGACGACGTGGTGGGCTTTCTCCACGCCCGCGACGCTCTGCGGTTGATGGCCCGGGATCAGTTCAACAAGTCGAGCCTGCTGCGGGAAGTGGACGAGATCTACTTCATTCCGGAAGGTACGCCGCTCAACGTGCAGCTGGCCAAATTCCAGCGCAACAAGGAGCGAATTGGCCTGATCGTCGACGAATATGGCGACATTCAGGGGCTGATCACCCTGGACGACATTCTGGAAGAGATAGTGGGCGACTTCACCACCTCCATGACGCCGACCCCGAGCGACGAGATCCATCCCCAGCCGGACGGCTCGTTTCTGGTGGAGGGATCAGCCAGCATTCGCGAGCTGAACAAGGAGATGAACTGGCATCTGCCCGTCGACGGGCCGCGTACCCTCAACGGCCTGATCCTCGAATATCTGGAGGAGATCCCCCAGCCCAATATCGGGATCCGGCTGGCGGGCTACCCCATCGAGATCCTCGAAGTCGAGAACAACATGGTCAAAATGGCGCGGATCATGCCGGCTTCCTACCGGGCTGCTACGGCAGCGCAGAATTGAAAAAGGGCTGCCACTGGCAGCCCTTTTTCATTGCAGCTCTTCACTGTTCATCTTCGTCATCCGGCTCCAGCACCAGCGTCGGGATCAACTCGCCAAACACCCTCTGCAACTCGTCACGATTGGCCAGCAAATCCTGCAGGGTATAGCTGTCCATTACCGCCAGAAACGCATCCATCGCCTCTTTCAGCGCATTCTTGAGCAGACAGACCGAGACGATGTGACAGGCGGGCGAGCCGCAATCAATCCCGTCCAGATTCCCTTCCAGCGCCCGGATCACCTGCCCGATATTGATGGTGGCGGGATCACACGCCATGCGGATCCCTCCATTCTTGCCACGCTGGGATTGCAGATAGCCCAGCTTCACCAGCTGATTGACCACCTTCACCATGTGGTTGCGAGAAACGTCGTACAAGGCAGAGACCTTGGCTACGCTCGAGAGCTCCCCTTCCGGCAGGGTGGCAAGGTAGAGCAGGGCTCTCAATCCGAAATCTGTATAACTGGTTAGTCTCATAAAGCCTGATTAGCGCGATGCGAAAAGTGGAGTATTGATTCAAATCAAATAAACATCTAGGATGCCACTTATTAAATGGCATTTTAGATGTTCAATTAACGACGAGGCTCCCTATGCTAGACCAAACCACCATTGCCGTCATCAAAAGCACCATTCCTCTGCTTGAATCAGCTGGCCCGGCGCTGACGCAGCACTTCTACCAGCGGATGTTCAGCCATAACCCGGAGCTGAAAGATATCTTCAATCTGGCCCATCAGCGCAGCGGTGGTCAGCCACTGGCGCTGTTCAACGCCGTCGCCGCCTATGCCAAAAATATCGACAATCTGGGGGCGCTGGCTGGCGCGGTCGAGCGGATTGCCCACAAGCATACCGGATTCCTGATCCAGCCAGAACAATATCACATTGTAGGTAGTCATCTCTTGGCCACGCTCAAAGAATTGGGCGGAAGTGCTGTCACCGACGAGGTGCTGGAGGCATGGGGCAAGGCATATGGCGTGCTGGCCGACATCTTCATCGGCCGCGAGCGGGAGATCTATCAGGAGAAGGCTAGCCAGAGCGGTGGCTGGCAAGGGACCCGCACCTTCATCATCAAGGAGAAGCGAGCCGAGAGCGAGCTTATCACCTCCTTCCTGCTGACACCGGAAGATGGCAAGCCGGTGCTGAACTTCCAGCCGGGCCAATACCTCAGCATCAAGCTGGTTCACCCCGAGCTCAAACATCACGAAATCCGCCAGTATTCGCTCTCGGATGCACCGAACGGCCGCGACTATCGCATCAGCGTCAAGCGCGAGCCGCAGGGTCAAGTCTCCAACCTGCTGCACGACCGCCTGCAAGCGGGCGACAAGATTGAAGTGATGCCCCCCACCGGCGATTTCTACCTGAAAGTGGATAGCCAGACGCCGGTTGTGCTGCTCTCGGCCGGGGTCGGCCTTACCCCCATGATGAGCATGCTCAACCAGCTGCTGGCGAGTGACCATCAGACCGACATCACCTGGCTGCACGCCTGCGAGCATGGTCGTGTCCACGCCTTCCGGGAAGATATCCGCAGCAAGATCAGCCAGCACACCAATCTGGTCAGTCGGGTCTGGTATCGGGAGCCCGCAGAAAGCGACAAGCTGGGAGAGGATTACGACTTCAGCGGCACCATGGAGCTGAACGCGGTGAAGGAGCGCATCACACCAGAGGCCCACTACTACTTCTGCGGCCCGCTCGGTTTCATGCAGGAGGTGAAGCGACAACTGACTGAGGCCGGGATCCCCGCAAGCCAGCTCCATTACGAAGTTTTTGGCCCCCACCAAGATCTATAACTGCCGGGTAGCCATATAACGAAAGGAGGTTCCAGCCTGTCATGGCACGGCGGCAGGAACCGGACCCACAGGTGCAGACCTGTGGGTCATTTTTTTTGGATCAGTGCATCGCCTTGGCGCGGGCCACCACGTTGGCCGGCATCCGGTTGCCAAGCCGACTCAGCAGACTGGCCGCCTTCTGGTGCAGGGCTTTGTCACCGATAACGGAGCCGTGCAGCCAACGGTAGGCATCCTCGTAATCGAGCGGGCTCCCCATCCCCTGCAGCAGCATCTCTACCCACTCCATGCGAGCCCGCAGAAAACCGAGGCTGGCCGCTTCACGCATCAGCGTCTCGGCACGAACCAGATCCTTCTGCACCAGCGTCCCTTTCCAGTAGTAGCGGCCCAGCTGCTCCAGCGCGGGAGCCAGCCCCTGATTGGCCGCCTCCCACATATACTGTACCCCCAGCTCGGCGTTGGACTTGGTACAGACGCCCCAGGCCAGCATATCTCCCCAGAGGAACTGGTAGGCAGGGATCTTCATCACCGACGCTCGCGCCTCTATATCCTGAGTCAACTGGCAGCGATCCTGTTTCACCTGAGTGAGGTGGCGTCCCTGCTCGATCCAGTTGAGCAGCTCGTCCTGACGATAGATGGCCACCGCCTGCAGGTCGCCGGCATTCAGTGGTGCCACCGAAGGCGCAGGTTCGGCAGGTGGCGCGGCTGGCACAGGGGCTGAAGCGGGCTCTGCGGCCGGAGCAGGAGCTACCGGATCAGCCGGCAACAACACAGGCGCAGGGGCCGCAGTCACCGCCGCCGACGGAGCCGCCTCACCGGTAGCCGCGGGAGCAGGTGCCGCCGCTTCGGCTGGCAACAACACGGGAGCCGGAGTAGCAGTCGCCGCTGATGCGGGCGCCGTTTCGCCAGCGGTGGCGGGAGCAGCCGAGGCAGCCGGCACCGGCTCGGCGGCATAAAGGGGCGCACCAGCCAGACAGATAACGGAGAGAAGGGTAAGGGGTTTCATCATAAGGGATCTCCTGCTGCTCTCTGTTATCGGCCACAACCCCCATCTTCTTAAGCTGGCGGGAGCCCAACAACGCAAAAGGGAGCCGAAGCTCCCTTTTCATGCGGTCATGCCGCTTATTTGACGAAGTCGACACCCAGCTGGATATCGGCTTTCAGGGTGGCCAGCATCCCTTCCATCGCTTCCTGCTCGAAGGCGCTCAGCTTGCCGTAGTCCAGCACGGTCTCAACACCGTTCTTACCCAGCAGGATCGGCTGTGCAAAGAAGGTAGCGTGTTCGCCGTTGCCTTCAACGTAGGCACACTCGATGACGTTGGCTTCGCCCTGCAGGCCCTTGATGAGCGACAGACCGAAACGGCAGGCAGCCTGACCCATGGAGAGAGTGGCGGAACCGCCACCGGCCTTGGCTTCCACCACTTCGGTACCGGCGTTCTGAATACGCTTGGTCATGGCAGCCACTTCTTCGGCAGTGAAGGAGGCACCTTCAATCTGGGAGAGCAGCGGCAGAATAGTCACGCCACTGTGGCCACCGATCACGTTGACGCGAACCTTGTCCACGTTCAGCCCTTTGGCGGCGGCAACGAAGGTCTCGGCGCGGATCACGTCCAGAGTGGTGACACCGAACAGGCGACGCTTGTCATAGACACCGGCTTTCTTCAGCACTTCGGCGGCGATGGCGACGGTGGTGTTGACCGGGTTGGTGATAATGCCGATCAGCGCTTTCGGGCAGGCTGCCGCGCACTTCTCAACCAGATTCTTGACGATACCGGCGTTGATGTTGAACAGGTCGGAACGATCCATACCCGGCTTGCGCGCAACACCGGCAGAGATCAGCACCACATCGGCACCAACCAGTGCAGGAGTCGGATCTTCACCGCAGAAACCCTTGATGGCGACGTCGGTAGGAATATGGCTGAGGTCTACGGCTACGCCCGGAGTGACCGGGGCAATGTCATACAGGCTCAGCTCGGAGCCGGCCGGCAGACGGTTTTTCAACAGCAGAGCAAGGGCTTGACCGATGCCACCAGCGGCACCCAGAACGGCAACTTTCATGATCAACTCCATGTTTAAGCGTAGGTTTAAGGTTATTTGTTCTTGTGCGCCCAACCTTAATGGATCCCCCCATAAAAAACAATCTGATAACAGTTGCAGTCACGGGTTCTGTGAGCCAAGAAACAGGCAGCGAATAAAAATGGGGAAAAATCCAAAAAATTGGAGGGGAAGCACAGTTTTTCTGCACTTCACCCTCCCATAAAGAGGTAGTTATGCCGACTCAAGCCTGGAATGCCAACGCCCGCTTTTCACACCAGCGAAAACCAATTGTTAACAATCCGTTCATGGTGAGGTAAAGGGCCCCCGCGACGCCGAAGACGGCAAGGGTGTCATAGGTCTGGGCATTGAGCCCCTGCGCCAGCCCCATGATGTCCATGATGGTGATGGTACTGGCGAGGGAACTCCCCTTGAGCACCAGGATCACCTCGTTGGAGTAGGCAGGCACCAGATGACGGGCGGCGTGGCGCACCTTCATCCAGAGGGTCTGACGACCGTTAAAACCGAGCGCACGGCACGCCTCCACCTCACCGGCAGGAATAGCGTCGAGCGCCCCCTTGAACAGCCGGGTGGAGTAAGCCGCGGTGTTGAGGCCCAGCGCCAGCACGGCACAGAACCAGGGTTGCTTGAGCAGCGGCCAGAGCGGGCTGGCTTTCAGCCACTCGAACTGACCCGGCCCGTAGTAGATGAGGAAGATCTGGATCAGCAGCGGCGTGCCGGTAAAGAGCAATACCCACAGCTGTACCAGCTGGGTCGCCACCGGCAATCTCAACTCCAGCACCCAGGTCATCAGGGCCGCCAGCACGAAGCCGAGCAGCAGGCTGAACAGGGTCAGCTCCAGCGTGGTGAGCAAGCCCCCCAGCAGGGTCACAAGATACTCTTGCATCGATTAGCCTCCGTAGCGACGGGTGTAGCGGGCCGCAAGGCCGAGGCCATACTCGCTCACCAGGCTGATGGCCAGATAGATGAGGGCGGCGGCGGCATACCAGGTGAAGGGCTGATAGGTACTGGCCGAGGCCATCTGTGCCTGACGCATCATCTCGTTCACCCCGATAAGCGACACCAGCGCGGTGTCTTTCAGCAGCACCAGCCACTGGTTGCCGAGGCCCGGCAGGGCGTGCCGCCACGCCTGCGGCAACACGATGCGAAAGAAGATGTGGCTCTTGCTCAACCCCAACGCCAGCGCCGCCAGCCGCTGCCCTGCGGGCACCGCATTGAGCGCTGCGCGCAGGGTCTGGGTCGCATAGCTGGCGAATAGCAGAGAGAGCGCCAGCACGCCGCAAGCGAACGGGCTGAACTCTACATACTCGCCGGTGATGAGAAACAGCACCTGGGTCGAGCCAAAGTAGATGAACAGCACCACCAGCAGCTCGGGCAACCCGCGGATCAGGGTGGTGAGGGTGGCTACCGGCCACACCAGAGCGCGCTGCTTGCTCAGCTCGGCCGCACTGAACGCCAGTGCCAGCACCATGCCCCCGACCAGGGATGCCAAGGCCAGCCCGAGGGTCATCCAGGCTGCATCCAACAACAGGCTCAACATGGCTTAGTGCGCGAAGTATTTGTCGAAGATCTTCTGATAGGTGCCGTTGGCCTTGATATCGGCCAGCCCCTTGTTCAGCTGGGTCAGCAACTCCTGATTGCCCTTGGCCACCGCGATGCCAAAACCGGTACCGAAGTACTTGGCATCGGTCACCGGCGCACCCACCACGGCATACTCCTTGTGCTGCTTCAGCCAGTCGGCAGCGACGGCGGTATCGGCAAAGACGCCGTCGGTGCGGCCGTTCATCATGTCGAGGAAGGCGCTCTGGTAGCTGGCGTAAGGCACGGTCAGCAGCCCCTTGCTCACCCAGTTATCCACCAGATAGGACTGGTGGGAGGTGCCGTTCTGCACGCCAACCGTCTTGTCTACCAGCCCTTCCGGTCCCTTGAAGGCGCCTTTTTTGGCCACGAACACGGCTGAGTTCTGGTAGTAAATGTCGGAGAAATCGACCTGCGCAGCCCGCTCAGGAGTCACGTCCATGGCGGCGATGGCAGCGTCATAGCGACGGAATTTGAGGCTGGGGATCAGGCTGTCAAAGGCCTGGTTGTGGAAGCTGCACTCCAGCTTGGCCTGCTCGCAGATGGCGCGCGCCAGATCGATGTCAAAACCCTGAAATTCGTTCTTGTCGTCCAGATATTCGAACGGTGCGTAAGTGGCCTCGGTGGCGAACTTGATCTCTTTGGCCAGTACGGAGGTGCTCAGCAGCCCCATGGCTGCGACCAGCAACAGACTCTTTTTCATGACAGCTTCCTTATCGATTCAGTATCAATGCATCAAGAATTCGGCAAACCGGCTGGTTTGCGGGGATTGGAAAATGGCGGCGGAGCCGGACTCGATGATCCGCCCTTTCTCCAGATAGATCACCTGACTGGCGACCTTGCGGGCGAAGTCGACCTCGTGGGTCACCACCACCTGGGTGATACCGGTCTGGCTCAGGGTGCGGATGATCTCGGCCACCTCCTTGGTGATCTCGGGATCGAGGGCGGCGGTCGGCTCGTCAAACAGCAGCACTTCCGGATCCATCATCAGGGTGCGGGCAATGGCCACCCGCTGCTGCTGACCGCCGGAGAGGCGTGCCGGCCAGGCATCGCGCTTGTCGGCCAGTTGCAGCTGGGCCAGCAGATAGGCGCCCTTCTCGATGGCCGCCTCCTTGCTCATGCCCAGCACCTTGACCGGCGCTTCGATGAGATTCTCCATCACGGTGAGGTGTGGCCAGAGATTGTACTGCTGGAACACCATGCCCACCTTGCGGCGCAGCAGTTGGGACTGGCGATTGAATTCGGCAGTGGAGAGGTGGCTCGGGAAAGAAAATTCATTTTCCCCTATACGCAAAACACCGGCATCCGGGGTGTCCAGCAGGTTCATCATGCGTAGCAGCGAGCTCTTGCCTGCACCGCTAGGGCCCAGCAGTACCAAGGTCTCACCGGGGGATGTCCGAAAGCTCACCTGTTGCAGTACCGGCACCTTGTGCCAGGACTTCTCGATACCTATTAATTCAATACCCATACAGCCCAATTGAATAAGTTTTCAAAATTTCGTCCCGATTCTATCCCTTATAAAGGTTGATGCAAGCCATTTTTGAATCAATATGCAGAACAAGCGCCGCTTCCTTGCAAAAAACGGCATATGAATGCAAAATAGCCACGCTGTTCGTATCTGCCGCCTGGCTCTGAAACAGGCCGCCACACCTCCTCATTCGTGAGACCAAGATGAAACATAACGACAAGCAAGAAAAACTGGCCAAGGCCTTTAAAGCCTTGCTGAAAGAAGAGCGCTTTGGCTCCCAGGCAGAGATCGTCACTGCCCTGCAAGAACTGGGCTTCGAGAACATCAACCAGTCCAAGGTATCGCGCATGCTGAGCCGCTTCGGCGCCGTTCGCACCCGCAACGCCAAGATGGAGATGGTCTACTGCCTGCCGGTGGAACTGGGCGTGCCCACCACCTCCAGCCCGCTCAAGAATCTGGTGCTGGATGTCGACCACAACGGCGCACTGGTGGTGATCCACACCAGCCCGGGCGCAGCCCAGCTGATCGCCCGCCTGCTCGACTCCCTCGGCAAGGCAGAGGGGATCCTCGGTACCATCGCCGGTGACGACACCATCTTCATCACCCCGACCAGCGACACCGATATCGAAGAGCTCTACCTCTCCGCCCTCGAGCTGTTCGAACAGACTCCGTAATGGTCTACCGCGTCATCGCGGTCACGCCAGAACGAAAAATCCCGGCCAAGGCCGGGATTTTTGTTTGGTGAGCCAGCAGATCGGGAGCCTATTCTGCCCCCTCTCGCTGCGCCCATCCTCGCGATGCTGATCGAGATTGTTGCACTTCTCACTGGCGAAAATTTATTTTCGTTGCACCAGCGAAACAATCTAGCCAGCAGCGTCAGCTGCTCTCGGAGCATGACAAGCCACCCCCACCGCCCGATCTCTTGGCAACCTGGCGCTCTCTGCGCACTTGGCGGCACGAGGGGGAAGGTGGCGCTGTCACATCCGCTATTACTTGCCCTGCGCCATCAGAAAACCTTCCGATGGGGCGAAGAAAGCGGCACCGGTCACTGCTTTGGTGAAGCGCAGCAGGTGATCGAAGTGGCTGCCCTCCCCCTTGTACATGCTGGCCAGCATGGCGTTGAAGTGCTGCTGAGTGCGGCAGCAGGAGATGAAGTAGAGCCCCTGCTCGGTCATGGTGCCCCAGGGCATGCTCTGGCGCAGGATCTCCATGGACTCCCCTTTCGGGGTCTTGAGGTTGACCCGCTTGATGTGGGCAGTCAGCGGCTTGGCGGCCGACTCATACTCGATGTTGTCGGGCTTGGTGCGGCCGATAATGTCTTCCTGCTCTTTTTGCGCCAGCTTCTCCCAGTCGCTCATGGCATGGACCCAGCGCTGAACGTGGATGTAGGAGCCGCCGGCAAACTCGCCCTCGGCCAGCAGCGCCACTTCGGCGCGATGCTCATCCTGCGGGTTCTCGGTGCCGTCGACGAAACCGGTCAGGTCACGGCAATCCAGATTGCGGAAACCGCGTACCTCTTCGGCCAGCTCTACCAGTCCGGCCAGCAGCGCCATCACGCGGTGACCGGCGTGGTGCAGCACATCCACCCGATCGGCACGCAGCTGAATAAAGAGATCAAACGGGGTGTTGGGGGCTTCCTGACCGTTGGCGGATTGCGCCATAAAGCTGCGGAACTGGGGCGGACGGGCGGCAGGGTAGAGACCATCCCAGGCATCGGCGCCAACGGCAACCAGACCGCTGAAACCGGCCTCGGGGAAATCGGCGGCGACCGCCTGCCACAAGGCGGGCAACTTGGCCAGACGGCCGACCAGTTCGGCGGCATCGCCGGTGCGATTGAACATCAGATAGAGGGCGTGCAGATTCGGCTCTGCGCAGATCCCGGCTTGGGCTTTCATATATCTCTCCCCTGAGTAGGCGTTAGCGTTATGGGCTATTAGCGTTGCGCGATTATAAACCAGAGCAGCTCCAGTTCTTTGATTTCACGACGATATCACGCGTTCAGGGTAAAGGGTCAAACAACACCAGCGTGTGAGGCGCCACCCGGATGCGGGCCCGCATCCCCTCAAGAGGCTCGCCAATGCTCGCCTCCAGCTGCAGATCGCCACACTCGAACAGCACCCGGCAATGGTGGCCGAGGAACTGCTGCTCCACCACCTTGAGCTCGCCCTCCGCGGCGCTCTCCAGCAGCAGTTGCTGGGGTCTGAGCATCAGCTGCAACTGCTCGCCCACCGCGCGGCCATGAGGCTCGCTGCCACAGATGACCCCGAGCGCCGTCTGCACGCAGTGGCTGTCCACCACCTCGGCGGCCAGATAGTTGACCCCGCCGAGAAACTCCGCCACGAAGCGGTTTTGCGGGCGGCGATAGAGCTGCTCCGGCTGGCCCACCTGTTCGATATGACCTGCGCGAAACAGCGCCAGCCGGTCGGCGAAGGCGAAGGCCTCCTCCTTGCTGTGGCTGACGAAGATGGCGCCGATCCCCTGCTGCTTGAGCAGGGCGCGGATCTCGAGGATCAACTTCATCCGCACCTGGGTGTCGATGTTGGAGAAGGGTTCATCCAGCAGCATCAGCCGCGGCTTGCACACCAGCGCCCGGGCGATGGCCACCCGCTGCTGCTGGCCGCCGGAGAGCTGGTGCGGATAACGCTCCCCCAGCCCCTGCAGATTGACCAGCGCCAGCGCCTCGTCCACCTGCTGCTGGCGGGCACGGCGGTCGAGTTTGGTCAGACCGAAGCCGACGTTGTCAGCCACCGTCAGGTGGGGGAAGAGGGCGTAATCCTGAAAGATCATGCCGATATTGCGTGCCTCGGCCGGCACGCTGGCACCCGGCCCGTCGAGCAGGGTATCGCCGAGGCGGATCGAGCCCTCTGCCAACGGCAGCAATCCGGCGATGGCCTTGAGCAGCGTGGTTTTGCCGCAGCCACTCGCCCCCAGCAGACAGACGATCTCGTTGTCTGCCACCGTCAGGGAGAGCTGCTCCAGCACATTGCGGCCGTTGTAACGGCAGCTGACATTTTCAACCTGCAAACAGGACAAGGCTGACTTCCTCTCGTTTCTGGCGGCGCACTGCCTTTCGGTTCAGCACACCGCATGCAATTTCATTGGCCGACGTGGCGACTCAGTGGCCGGGACTATCCAGACTGCGGTTGACCCAGATCAGCGGCAACAGCCCCACCAGCACGATGACGATGGCCCCCAGCGCGCCGCGCTCCAGCATCTCGTCCGAGACGAACTGGTAGACGTGGGTCGCCAAAGTATCGAAGTTGAACGGCCGCAGCAGCAGGGCGGCGGGCAGCTCCTTCATGGATTCGATGAACACCAACATGGCGCCGGCAAACAGACCGCGGCGCACCAGCGGCAGATGGACCCGCCGCAGCATGGCGCCATCCCCCTGCCCCAAAGATCGGGCCGCCATATCGAGGCTGGGGGAGATCTTGCCCATGCTGCTCTCCACCGAGCCGATGGCGATGGCCACGAAGCGCACCAGATAGCCAAACACGATGGCGGTGATGGTGCCGGTCAGCAGTAGCCCCGGCCCCTGACGCCCTAACCACTCGGCGAGATCATTGATGGCAAAATCGAGGGCAGTGAGCGGCACCAGGACCCCGATGGCGAGCACGGTACCCGGCATGGCGTAACCCATGGCGGCGATGCGCAGCGGCAGCAGACTCTTGATCCCGCCATCGAGGCGGCGACAGAAGCCGAGCAGCAGGGCAATCCCCATCGCCAGCAGGGCGGTCAGCGCCGAGATGAGCAAACTGTTACCGGCAAAACGAACGAACTCCGGTGTCCACGACAACTCGAAGTAGCGCACCCCGTAATCGAGCAGGATGACGAACGGCAGGCCGAAACCGGCCAGCACCAGCCCCCAGCACCAGAATGCGGCCAGCCAACGACTCATCCCCTTGAGCGGATAGCGCAGCGGCTGCTCATGGCCCATGGACTTCTGGAACACCTGTTGCCGACTGCGCGAGCGGCGCTCCAGCGCGATCAGCAGCACCACCGCCAGCAGCATCAGGCAGGAGAGTTTAGCAGCGGTGGCCAGACTGCCGTAACCGAGCCAGGTATCGTAGACCGCAGTGGTCAGGGTGTTGATGGCAAAGAAGTGGACGGTGGCAAAATCAGCCAACGTCTCCATGGCCACCAGCGACACCGCCACCATGATGGCGGGGCGCGCCAGCGGCAGGCTGAGGCGACGAAAGCTCTGCCACGGGGTACAGCCGAGCAGGCGGCTGGAGTGGATCAGGCTGACTGACTGCTCGAGGAAGGAGGCTCGAGTCAGCAAATAGACATAGGGGAACAGCACCAGCGCCAGCACCCAGGCGGCGCCGCCAAGGGAGCGAATGGCCGGAAACCAGTAATCGGCAGGACTGTTCCAGCCAAAGAGGGCGCGCAACCCGGCCTGCAGCGGGCCCGAGTAGTCGAGCAGGTCGGTATAGACGTAGGCGACGATATAGGAGGGCATCGCCATCGGCAGCATCAGAGCCCACTGCAGGGCACGCCGCCCCGGCACCTGACACATGGCCACCAGCCAGGCGGTTGGCACGCCAAACAGCAGGCTGAGCAGCACCACGCCAACCACCAGCCCAAGGGTATTGGCCAGATAATCGAGCAGCACGGTATCGGCGAGGTGGCGAAACAGCTCTCCCTCAGCCGAGAAGGCAGAGAAGACCAGAGCAAGCACCGGCAAAGCCAGCAGCAGGGCTGTTGCCCAGCTGCCGGTAATCCATCCAGAATTTTTCATGAGACCACAGAGGTTGATGGGGCCATTGGCCCCATCTGAATTACAAGTCGAACTTCACTTCATCCAGCAACTGCAAGGCGTCCTTGCGGTGCTTGGCGTAATCGCTGACCGGTAGCGCGTCAGACTTGAAACTGCCCCAGGACTTGACCATGGCGGAAGGCTCGACCCCGGCCTTGACCGGATACTCGGCATTCACGTCCGCATACATGTGCTGGGCGGTGTCGCCAGCCAGAAACTCCATCAGCTTCTGAGCGGCCTCTTTGTTCTTGGCATACTTGGTCATGGCCACGCCGCTCACGTTGACATGGGCACCGCGGTCGGCCTGATTCGGGAAGTTGATGTAGACGGCATCAGCCCAGGCTTTCTGCGCCGGATCCTTCAACATGGCGCCCAGATAGTAGCTGTTGCCGAGCGACAGGTCACAGATGCCATCCTTGATCGCCTTGACCTGATCCCGGTCGTTGCCCTGCGGTTTGCGCGCCAGGTTGGCCTTGACCCCTTCCAGCCAGGTTTTGGTCTCGGCCATGCCGTGATGGACGATCATCGAGGAGACCAGCGCCACATTGTACTCATGCTTGCCGCTGCGGGTGCAGATTTTCCCTTTGAATTCCGGCTTGGCCAGATCTTCGTAGCTGATGGTATCGAGCTTGCCGAGGCGATCCTTGCTGGAGTAGATGGCACGCACCCGGGTGGTCAGGGCGAACCAGCGGTTCTCCGGATCGCGATAGCTGGCGGGGATGTTCTCCTGCAGGATCTTGCTCTCCACCGGCTGCACCAGCCCCTTGTCTACCAGATCGGTCAGACGGCTGATATCGGTTGTCAGCATCAGGTCGGCCGGAGAGAGCTTGCCTTCCCGCTCCAGACGCTCGTTCAGCCCCTCTTTGGCGAACACCACGTTCACCTTGATGCCCGATTCCTTCTCGAACTGCTGGATGATGGGCTTGATCAGCTCATCCTGCCGGTTGGAGTAGACATTCACCTCTCCTGCCGCCAACGCAGACTGGGCTGCCAATGCAGAGAAAGCCAGTGCCAGCATCTTCATTTTCATCATCCATTCCTTGAGTTGCTAAATCGAGTGAGAACAATTGCCGTTTGCATTCTGCATATTCCGATTGCGAGATCAAGGATGAGTGGCGGGGGAAGTTCACATATTTAAACGCGACATAAATAAAAGGGCCGGATAGAATCCCATCCAGCCCCAATCGGGTTTTGCCATGGCAAGTGAGGTGACAAACCGGCGATCAGAGCGCCTCTTCGTCGTTCTCGCCGGTACGAATACGCACCGCCTGCAACAGGTCATAAACGAAGATCTTGCCGTCACCGATCTTGCCGGTATAGGCCGCCTTGCAGATCGCCTCGATCACCCCCTCCACGTTGTCATCCGTGGTGGCGATCTCCAGCTTCACCTTGGGTAAAAAGTCGACCTGATACTCGGCCCCCCGGTATAATTCGGTGTGTCCCTTCTGGCGGCCAAATCCCTTGACCTCGGACACGGTCAACCCCTCCACCCCCAGGTTGGCAATGGCCTCGCGGACATCGTCCAGCTTGAACGGTTTGATAATCGCACTAATCAGCTTCATCTGGTTGCTCCCAATCCATGGTGTGTCATAAACCGGGAATCAATTCTTGTGCCAAGTATTTTTATTATTAAATTTCATGAAGATAGCGTCTAATTGCGGAGCAACACCCAAAGCGAGCCAGGATCGACCGGCCACGCGCCCCATAATGAGGCACCACGCTGTGGCGGCCAGCGCCTCTGCACCAAACAAGAGCACAGCAGTATGTTAGTCATCTCCAACAGCGTTACCCTCCCCTGGCATGAGCTGCAATTCCAGACCATGCGGGCCCAGGGCAACGGAGGCCAGCACGTCAACAAGACCGACTCCGCAGTCTGGTTGCGCTTCGATTACCGCAACTCCCCAAGCCTCACCCCGCTCTACAAGGAGGGGCTCGACAAGCTGAGCGACAGCCGGGTACATGACGGCTTTATCCTGATCCGGGTCGAGAGCCACCGCAGTCAGGACATGAACCGCAAGGAGGCGATGAGCCGTCTGGTCGAACTACTGAAAAAGGCGGCGTGGCGCCCCAAGGCCCGCCATGCCACCAAGCCGACCCGCAGCTCCCAGCGCAAACGGGTCGATGCCAAGAAGCGCAAGGGGGAGATCAAATCGACCCGCGGCAAGCTGGTACTGGACTAACCCTGGCCCGAGGATGACAGCATGAAATATAGTTTTTGCGACAGCGCCCGTGGCCCTCTGCTCATCGCCATCGATCGGGATGGTCTGCGCTATGTGGAGTTCGTGCGGGGGGAGCAGCCGGTAACTCCGACCGCTGAGTGGCAACGGGATGATCTGGCTCTTGCTCCCTTCGTCGAGCAGTTCGCTGCCTACTTCGCCGGTCGTCTGCAGCAATTCGACCTGCCGCTGGCCGCCCGTGGCACACCATTCCAGCAAGCGGTATGGCGCGCCCTCTGTGATATCCCTTACGGCGAAACCGTCAGCTATCTCGAGATTGCCCAAGCCATCGGCAATCCCAAATCGGTCAGAGCCGTGGGAGCCGCCAACGGGCGCAATCCGCTCAGCATCATAGTGCCCTGCCACCGGGTGATCGGCCGCAGCGGCGAGCTGACCGGTTATGCCGGCGGCATTCCCATCAAACGCTGGCTACTGGAGCTGGAGCAGCGTCACGCGCCGTTTGTCCTGACCCCATAAACGTGGTGCACTGAAGAATCATCGCAGCAGAGGCGAGCCTCGGTCACCTTGCCGAAAACGTGTCGAGAAGATGAACAGAGGATGAAGAATTGTCTCAGAACTACTTCAGATAGCAGCTGGCATGATGGCTCCATACTTGAGTGGCACGGCTCATTCACCACTCCAAGTAGCACCCATGTGACGCTTCCAATCTGTCTTTTTTCCCCAGCGCCTCCCTTGAGGCGCTTTTTTTGTGTCCGGAAGAATTCGTCTGTAAAGAGAAGGGGGAAGACTGAAACGGCCTTCCCCCCATGTTGCTACCAGACGATGACCGGATCAGGATTCTCGCGGGGCGACAAACTGCAGCTCTGGTGCCGAAGAGGTGAGTACGTCGGCGCAGTAATCCCAGGTCGAGATGCGGTAGTGCTGCAAATCTTCGTCCAGATGCAGGCCATCAGACTCCTGATGAAACCAGCTGGCAAAACGGGAGGGGGTGATGAGCTGGATCTGCTCTTCGATGGCGTGGCTATCCTTCCCCTCCGCCAGATCGCAATCTTCGATCACCCGCAGGGCGTAGATATGGCGGAAATAGACCCGGCAGAGGATTTGCGGAGGCAGATCGATGCTGCGCGCCCGACCCAGCATGATGGTCAGGGAGTCGCTCCAGAGATCCTGATGCAGCTCGGCAACGACCAGCCCCGGCGGGAGCTGGCGGGACGGAGCCCAAGGTACGGCAACCTGCCGAATGGCATTTTTCTGTTCCATATAAACCTCGCGACGACTCACTCCCTGTCTTGAGTCTATCTGAACCATATAGTCCCCGCGAAGGCAATCGATGGACAATAAAAACGGCAATAAAAAAGCCGACGTATCAAACGTCGGCGAATAAAAAGTGCTTACAACAGAGGATTCACATATTCAGACCCGCAGGTCGAAAGATTGGTTCCCTCTTTTTGTAATTAATTTTCGGCGCGTTTAAACATCAGGGTATTGGCGTCCGACTCTTCCGGCACGAAGTAGTAGCCATCGGCGTTGAAACCGGTCAGCTGTTCCACCTCGGTCAGGCGGTGCTTGATGATGTGGCGAGCCATCATGCCGCGCGCCTTCTTGGCGTAGAAACTGATGATCTTGAACTGGCCGTTCTTCTCGTCCTTGAACACCGGGGTAACGATCCGCCCTTTCAGGCCCTTGGGTCGTACCGACTTGAAATACTCGTCGGAGGCCAGATTGATCAG
Organism: Aeromonas sp. SE22; assembly: GCF_038739755.1. Classification (NCBI taxonomy): domain Bacteria; kingdom Pseudomonadati; phylum Pseudomonadota; class Gammaproteobacteria; order Aeromonadales; family Aeromonadaceae; genus Aeromonas; species Aeromonas sp. SE22. The sequence continues at coordinate 77,503 of NZ_JBCGFD010000005.1, read as the reverse complement.
CACCTCATCACCCTGCGCCGCCAGCGCCTCATTGAGGTGGTGAGTGATCACCTCGCCCCAGAACTGGTAGAGATCCTTGCCGCGACCGTTGTCGAGCTTGGTTCCCATCTCAAGCCGGTAGGGCATCATCAGATCGAGGGGGCGCAGCACACCGTAGAGACCGGAGAGCATGCGCAGATGTGCCTGAGCGAAGTCAAAATCGGCCTCGCTGAAATCTTCTACTGCCAGCCCGGTGTAGACATCCCCCTTGAAGGCCAGTAGCGCCTGACGGGCATTGGCCGGAGTGAAGTCGGGTTGCCACTCGGCAAACCGGGCGGCGTTGAGACCCGCCAGCTTGTCGCTGATCTTCATCAGGGTGGCAATTTGATCCGGGCTCAGTTGGCGAGCCCGCTTGATGAGTTCTGCAGAGTGATCCAGCAGCTCGGGTTGGGTGAATCGGGTTGTCACCAGCGGTGACTCGTAATCCAGCGTCTTGGCCGGGGAGACCACAATCAGCATAAGGTTCCTTTATTGCGTGGGGCCAAGCCGAGGCCCGGCCCCATTGTTCATTCATCCAGCGTCACATTGTCCAGCGTACCGGTTCCAAGCTGATCACGGCCGGAAAGCTTGATCAGCAGCCGCAGGTCGTTGGCCGAGTCGGCATGGGCAAGGGCCTCACTGTAGCCAATCTGGCCGGAGCAGAACAGGTTGAAGAGCGATTGATCGAAGGTTTGCATGCCAAGCTCGGTCGATTTGGTCATCACTTCCTTGAGCCGGTGCATCTCCCCCTTGCGGATAATGTCGGTGATAAGCGGGGTGTTGAGCAGGATCTCGAATGCGGCGCAGCGCCGCTTGCCATCCACGCTCGGCACCAGTTGCTGGGCGACAATGGCCTTGAGGTTGAAGGAGAGATCGAACAGGAACTGACGATGCTTCTCCTGCGGTACCAGATGCAGAATGCGATCCAGCGCCTGGTTGGCGTTGTTGGCGTGCAGAGTCGCGAGGCAGAGGTGGCCGGTCTCGGCAAACTGCAGGGCAAACTCCATGGTCTCAGAGCTTCTGATCTCGCCGATCAGAATGACGTCAGGAGCCTGACGCAGCGAGCTTTTCAACGCCACATCGAACGACTCGGTATCGATACCCACCTCCCGCTGGGTGATCAGACTGCGGCCATGCTGATGGACAAACTCCACCGGGTCCTCCACCGTCAGAATATGGCCGTCGGCATGCTGGTTGCGATAACCAATCATGGTCGCCTGGGTGGTCGATTTACCCGCACCGGTGGCGCCGACAAACAGCACCAGTCCGCGCTTGGCCAATGCGACCTCCTGCAGGATCACGGGCAGTTGCAGATCATCGAAGGTAGGAATACGTGTCTCGATACGCCTAACCACCATGCCCGGCAGCTCCTGCTGCCAGAAAGCGCTGACCCGAAACCGACCCAAGGTTTCGCGGTGAATAGCGTAGTTGGCCTCCCTGGTGCGGATATAGCGTTCGAAATGCTCGGGGCTCAGGGTCTCCCTCACCAGCGTGAGAGCAGCCTTTTTATCGAGCGCTTCGCCCCCCAAAGAGAGCAGATGGCCGTTCACCTTGAGGGTGGGGGGCGTCCCCACCGTCACAAAGAGATCCGACCCTTTTTTCTCCACCAGCTGGGCCAGCAGTTCATCCAGATTCATCATCGATCCCTCCCTGGATCCGGCATCATCAGATGCTGTTGGGGTCAACCGCCTTGGCCTTGGCATCGAGAGACGCCACCATGCCACGGCTGACCAGCTGCTTGAGGCTCTGATCCATGGTCTGCATGCCGTGGGTCATCCCGGTCTGGATCACCGAGTAAAGCTGGGCGATCTTGTCCTCCCGGATGAGATTCCGCACCGCCGGGATCCCCATCATGATCTCGTGAGCTGCCACCCGACCGCCGCCAATACGCTTGAGCAGGGTCTGGGAGATAACCGCCCGCAGGGATTCGGAGAGCATGGAGCGCACCATGTCTTTCTCTGCGCCGGGGAAGACGTCGATGATACGGTCGATAGTCTTGGCTGCCGACGAGGTGTGTAGGGTGCCAAATACCAAGTGGCCGGTTTCGGCTGCGGTCATGGCGAGGCGAATGGTTTCAAGATCGCGCATCTCACCCACCAGAATGATGTCGGGGTCTTCCCGCAGTGCCGAGCGCAGGGCATTACTGAAGCTCTTGGTATCGCGGTGCACTTCCCGCTGGTTCACCAGACAGCGCTTGTTCTCGTGCACAAATTCGATGGGGTCTTCGATGGTGAGAATATGGTGATGGAAGTTCTCGTTGATGTAGTTGACCATGGCCGCCAGCGTGGTCGACTTACCGGAACCGGTCGGCCCGGTCACCAGTACCAGACCGCGCGGGAACTCGGCGATCTTGCGGAAGATCTCCGGCGCATCGAGATCTTCGAGGCTCAGCACAGTACTGGGGATGGTACGAAATACCGCGCCAGAACCGCGCGCTTGCTGGAAGGCGTTGACCCGGAAGCGGGCCAGATTGGGCACCTCGAATGAGAAGTCGACCTCGAAATTCTCCTCCAGCTCCTTGCGCTGGTGATCGTTCATGATGTCGTAAATGAGGGCGTGCACCTCCCGATGTTCCAGGGCGGGCAAATTGATCTTGCGAACCTCGCCATCAACCCTGATCATCGGGGGAACCCCGGCGGACAGGTGTAGATCCGACGCTTTATGCTTTACACTAAAAGCCAATAACTCTGTGATATCCATAGATTTGTCATTCTCCCATCACAAGATCACTAACGAAACATGAACCAGATTGCCCAGCACCTGCTTCAGGTAAAAGAACGTATTGCCCAGGCAGCCGGAGGGGCGAGCCGCAATCCGGAGCAGGTCCGGTTGCTTGCGGTCAGCAAAACCAAACCCCTTGAGGCCCTGATGGCCGCTCACGCTGCCGGCCAGCGCTGCTTTGGCGAATCCTACGCTCAGGAAGCTGCCACCAAGATCGACACCCTGCGCCAGCAACCCGAATATAACGACATAGAGTGGCACTTTATCGGCCCTTTGCAATCGAACAAATCCAGGCTGGTTGCCGAACGGTTCGACTGGGTGCAAAGCGTGGACAGAGAGAAGCTGATCGAACGTCTGAACAATCAGCGCCCTGCCAGCATGGCACCGCTAAATGTTTGTCTGCAAATCAATATTAGCGGAGAGAGCAGCAAATCCGGAACGTCGGAACAAGAGATTTTCCGCCTCGCCGAACTGGTTTCTCACAGTGAGCGGCTGGTGCTGCGCGGGCTGATGGCCATTCCCGAACACACCAGTGACGAGACTATATTGGCCGCCCAAATGGCCCGTATGCAGACTCTGTTCACCGAGCTTGCGCGACAATACCCGAGCGTCGATACCCTCTCGATGGGGATGACCGAGGATCTTGAACTGGCGATCGCCCACGGCAGCACCATGGTGCGGGTCGGCACCGCCATCTTCGGCGCCCGCGACTACTCATAAGCAGGTGCGCCAGCGCAGGCAACGCACGCCGCGTGCCAGCGCCCCACCAAGCAACAGGAGCCTTTAATGCAACAGCACAGGACGCTCGCCTTTATCGGCGCAGGCAACATGAGCCGCAGCATCATCGCCGGTCTGGTCAAAGCGGGTTATCCGGCAACGCTTATCACTGCCGCCAACCCGAGCCAGCCCAAACTGGATGCGCTAGCCAACGACTACGGCATTCGCACCACCCGCTCCAATGCCGAGGCGGCCCGCCATGCCGAGGTGATCGTGCTGGCGGTCAAACCGCAGCTGATGGCCGGCATGCTGGCAGCACTGGTTGCCGAGCTGGGCTCCCTTGCGGGCAAGCTGCTCGTCTCCATCGCGGCCGGCATCAAGGTTGCTCGCCTTGCCGAGATGACCGGTGGTCACGACCGTATCATCCGCACCATGCCCAATACCCCGGCCCTGCTGGGTCTGGGCATGACAGGCCTCTATGCGCCCGAGCATATTGCCGCCGCGGATCGCGACTTTGCCGAGCAGATGATGCAGGCGGTCGGCAAGACCCTCTGGGTGGAGCAGGAGTCCGGCATCAACAGCGTCATCGCCGCTGCCGGCAGCGCCCCGGCCTACTTCTTCCTCTTTATGCAGGCGATCGCCGAAGAGGCAGAGGCCATGGGCTTCTCCCCCAAGCAGGCACGCCAGCTGGTGCAGCAGACCGCCCTCGGCGCAGCGGCCATGGTGGAGCAAAATCCCGAACTGTCGCTACAAACCCTGCGTGAGCAGGTCACCAGCAAGGGCGGCACAACCGCCGAAGCCATCAAGACATTCCAGCAGCAGGGGCTGATGCCGCTGACTGCCAACGCCATGCAGGCAGCCGTAGCTCGCGCCGCCGAAATGGAAACTCTTTTCTGACAGGAGCCCAGATGAACACCGCTTACTTTCTGATCAACACCATTTTCGATCTCTACCTGATGGTGGTGCTGCTGCGCGTCTGGCTGCAGTGGGCGCGTGCCGACTTCTACAACCCCATGAGCCAGATGGTGGTCAAGCTGACCAACCCGCTGGTAGTGCCACTGCGCCGGGTTATCCCGGGTCTGGGGGGGCTGGATCTCGCCTCCGTAGTGCTGGCACTGGCTGTCGCCTTCCTCAAGCTGGCCCTGCTCAAGAGCATGAACGTGCTGCTGGCCGACTGGCTCAGTCTCAGCCTGTTTGCCGCGCTGACCGTGCTGAAGAAAGCCGGTTCGATGATCTTCTGGGTACTGCTGATCCGCGCCATCCTGAGCTGGGTCAGCCAGGGTCGCAACCCCATCGAATATGTGATGTACCAGCTGACCGAGCCCTTCCTCTCTCCGATCCGCCGCGTGCTGCCGGCACTGGGCGGACTGGATCTCTCGGTGCTGGTTGCCTTTATCGGGCTGCAGGCCATCAACTATCTGCTGGGCGACCTGTTCGGCCAGCTGTGGTGGATGATTTGATGCCTGCCGTCCTGCTACAGGGGGATGAGCTGGTACTGCATCTGATGATCCAGCCCAAGGCGAGCCGGGATCAGATCGTTGGATTGCACGGAGAAGAGTTGAAAGTGGCCATCACGGCACCGCCCGTCGATGGCCAGGCCAACAGCCATTTGATCAAGTTTCTGGCCAAGCAGTTCAAGGTGGCCAAGGGGCAGGTCACCATAGTGCGGGGCGAGCTGGGGCGACACAAGACGGTCGCCATCGACAGCCCCAAACAGTTGCCACCGGAAGTGAGCGCTCTGCTGGACAATCCGGCCTGAGCCAACATTGATACGAGAGGGATGACACCATGAAAACAGCCTGGATGAGCTGCCTGTTGGCACTGCTGATGACCCTGCCCCTGCGGGCTGAACAGATGAAGGAGCTGGGCCCCTGGCAGGTGCACTACAACGCCTTCAACTCCAGCTTCCTCACCCCCGAGGTGGCCAAAACCTACGGTCTGGAGCGCAGCCGCTACAACGGCATCATCAACATTGCAGTGCAGGACAAGCAGGGCAAGGCCCAAGCGGTCTCCGTCACCGGCGAGGCCAAAAACCTCACCGGTACCATCCGCAACCTCAGCTTCCAGGAGGTCAAGGAGGGGGATGCCATCTACTATCTGGCAACCCTCCCCTACCGCAATGAAGATACCTACCAGTTCACTTTGAAGATCATGGGGGGCGGTCAGCAGCAGATCCTCACCTTCCAGCAAACCTTCTACGTTGACTGAATAGCGCAACAAAAAGCCCCGACTCAGGTCGGGGCTTTTTGATCGGGAAAAACAGCAAGGGCGCCATGATGGCGCCCTTGTTTTATAAATTATCCAGGCCTGTTACAGGGCGAGGAAGATGCTCGCGAGGGAAGCGCTCATCAGGTTGGCCAGCACGCCGGAGAGGATGGCACGCATACCGTAACGGGCGATAAAGCCTTTGCGCTCCGGCACCATGGCACCCAGACCGCCGATCAGGATGGCCATGGAAGAGATGTTGGCAAACCCGCACAGGGCGAAGGTGACGATGGCCTTACTCGACTCGCTCAGGGTCTGATCCTGCACCAATGCGATGAAGGCGACGAACTCGTTGACCACGATCTTGGTACCAATCAGAGCACCGGCAGCCTGTGCCTGCTCCCAGGGCACACCGATCAACCAGGATACCGGGGCAAACAACCAACCCAGAATGATCTGGAAGCTCAGATCCAGACCCACCAGACCGCCAGCCCAGCCGAGCAGACCATTAAGCATGGCGATCACACCGACGAAGGCCAGCAGGGTCGCACCGACCGCCACGGCGATATTGAGACCGGCCATGGCACCATCGGCAGCCGCTTCAATCACGTTGGTGGCGCGGGGGATCTCGACATCCTGATGGTGATCCACCTCTTCAACACTCGGCGGCACCAGGATCTTGGCCATCGCCAGACCGGCTGGCGCGGACATGAAGGCGGCCGCAATCAGGTATTTCAGCTCGACCCCGATGCTGGCGTAACCGACCAGAGTGCCGCCCGCGACAGAGGCGAGACCACAGCTCATCACCGCGAAGAACTGGGAGTCGGACATCTTGGAGAGATAGGGTTTGACCACCAGCGGCGCTTCCACCATGCCGACGAAGATGTTGGCAGTGGCGGAGAGGCTCTCGGCACGGCCGGTGCCCAGCAGCTTCTGCAGACCGCCGCCCAGCAGGGAGATCACCCGCGGCATCAGGCCGATGTGGTAAAGAATGGCGATCACCGCAGAGAAGAAGATGATGACCGGCAGCACGTTGAAGGCAAAGATGAAGCCCAGCTTGAACTTGGCCAGATCGCCAAACAGGAAGGCGATCCCCTCCTGACCGTAGCCAATCACGCTGCTGACACTCTCGCTCACCCCGTTCAGCACATGCTGACCGGCAGGCAGCCAGAGCACCAGCGCGGCAAACATGACCTGCAGGCAGAGGGCAAGGCCAACTGTTCGCAACGGGATACGACGACGATTATCAGAGCAGATCACGGCAAGCGCCAGGATACTCAGGATGCCGAGCAGGGCAATCATAGGGACTCCATCAGGTGGGGAAAAAGATGGGCGCGGATTCTGCGCCTCTCCCCCCGTCACTGCAAGTCCACTTGGTTACGGGCCTGTTAGAAAAAACGTTTGCACGATACCGGTTGCGCCAACTGGCTGATTTGGCTCGATTTTAGTATCAGAAGAAATCGAGTGTTTCCATTTAAAAACAATTATTCCTCGCTGCCGGACAATCGACCACCGAGCCAGGGGGCCAGCCGCTGTTCCCAGTAGGGTTCCGGGCCAAAGCGAGCCTTGAGGAAATCGATGAAGAGACGGATCTTGGGATCCAGATGTTCGCGCCGGGCATAGACGGCGTGGACCGCCATCTGCTGGTTCGGCCGCCACTCCGGCAGCAGCGGGATCAGCTTGCCGCTCTGCAACTCCTTGTCCAGCAAGTAGTTGGCGATGTAGGCGATGCCAAGCCCGGCCAGTGCCGCATCGCGCACCGCTTCCGCCATGTCGACCCGATAGTTGCCAGCAACCTGCACCGTCTGGCGCTCCTTGCCCTGACGGAACGACCACTGGTGATAGCGCCGCTCCCGGCTCTGATAGGTGATGCAGTTGTGCTGGGCCAGCTCTTTCGGGTGGAGCGGCGTACCGTGGCTCAACAGGTAATCCGGCGAAGCCGCCAGCACGAAGCCGATATCGGCCAGCCGCTGCCCGACCAGCCCTTCCGGTTTGTCCTCATATGTGGTCAGCCAGAGATCCAACCCTTCGTCCACCAGATTGGTTTTGTGATCGAACAGGGAGACCTCCAGCTCAAGCTCGGGATAACGATCCTGAAACGCCTTGAGATGGGGAATGACATGCAGACGGCCGAAAGATTGGCCCACCCCGAGATGGAGCACGCCACTCACCTTGCCGCGCCGCTCGGCGATCATCGAGTTCGCCTCCTGCGCCACCGCCACCAGCGCATGGCAGTGACGGGCATACTCCTGACCCAGCTCGGTCAGAGCGAAGCGACGGGTGGTGCGCTGTACCAGCTGGGCGCCAAGGGCGGTCTCCAGCAGCGCCAGCTGCTTGCTGATGTGAGACTTGGAGACGCCGAGACGACGGGCGGCAGCAGAGATACCCTGCTCGCGCACCAGCGCATCGAAGATCACCATTTGCGGAAGACGTTGCAGCACAGGATAACCGGGTTGAAAGAGCGGGAGCCCATTATTCCAGAGCTCCTCGCCAAGGGGTAGGGTCAGAGCCCCAACGCCCGGGTGACCTGCAGCTTGAGGGGATCATCGGACGGATTCTGGTTGGCGCCGTAGCTGGCAATCAGCTTGCCATCGCGCCCCACCAGATACTTGTGGAAGTTCCAGTTCGGTTCATCGCCATCTGCGGCCGCCGCCAGCCCCTTGAACAGCGGCACGGCATTAGAACCACGCACCGCCACCCGGTTGAACATGGGGAAGGTCACGCCATAGTCGCGACGGCACACCTCGGCGGTCTTGTTCTCGTTGCCCGCTTCCTGCCAGAAGTCGTTGGAGGGGAAACCGAGAATAATCAGCCCCTTGTCCTTGTAGCTCTGATAAAGCTTCTCCAGATCGCGAAACTGGCCGCTATAGCCGCAGTAGGAGGCGGTATTGACCACCAGCACCACCTTGCCCTCGGTCAGCTGACAGAGATTGTGGCGCTGGGTGCTGTTGAGCTCGCGCATCTCCACATTGAAATAGTCGGGACAGGCGGCAGATGCCATGCCGCTGCCAAGCAGCAACAACAGCGCGAACCATTTCATCGGCAATACTCCTTGTGGTTTTCTCTCTGATACGACCCTTGCGCCGGGGCGGTTCACTCTCAATGGAGAGGAATGCCGGTCAGCCAGCCGTGGCCCCAGAAGATGAGCAGCGCCGTAGCCGCCAGTCCGGCCCCGACACTGATGCCGGTACCGGTCCAGTTGGCCTCTGGGCGTGGATATTTCTGCCAGTCCCGCACCGAAATCCAGACGATGCTCACCAGCGCCCACAGCCCGATACCGCCAAACAGCACCAGTGAACGCGCCTCGCTGTTGACCAGGAGGTGGGCAATGGCCCAGAGCAGGGTGCCGAGCAGCTGCGGATGAACCAGCCAGCGGCGCAAATGGTTGGGGCCCTGCCCCGAAAAAAAGAGAATGAGGGAGATGGGCATCATCCCCATCATGGCCAGCGGCCCCCAATCCGGCAGGAAATAGAGCGGAAATGGCCGGACAGTGCGCCAGCCGGCAATGATGCAGGCGATGGCAACGAAAACCAGCAGGGAGAAGAGCCCCTTGTAGCGATTTTCCCCGAGCCGCTCGCGCAGCCGTGCCCGATGCGCCGCTGCAAAACAGGGGTAGAGGTGGATCAGGGTAAACAGCGCGACGCCCAGAGTCAGCAGGATCATGGGTCTCTCCTTGTTCGTGTGGCTACCACTATGCCGGAAAGGGCGGAATGCGCCTATAGAAACCGCGCGACCCCATGGCATCGAACATGGAACTGGAGGATGTAACAAGAAAAAAGCCGATCACGGAGGATCGGCAAAGAAGTGCTAGGGCAGCCAGACATCTCCTGGGATGAGAGATGCCCCATACGGGAATATTGGGTGGCCGATGGCGCCCATCGGCCGAACCGGATCAACCCTTGAGCTGATAGAGTGCCGCGACGTTGCGCGCAGTCAGCTGAATGTTGGTGCTGGCGGTCTCCAGCGCTTCCGGCAGAGACATGGCACGGTTGACCACGGCGAACACCGCATCCAGCCCGTGCTCGTGCACCACACCGCAATCATCGGTCAGACAGCCGGAGATACCGATCACCGGCTTGCCGAACTGCTTGGCACAGCGTGCGACACCGATTGGCGTCTTGCCGTGGATGGTCTGGCTGTCGATACGACCTTCACCGGTAATGACCAGATCCGCATCGGCCACTTCATCGGCCAGTTTCAGGGCTTCGATGACGATCTGGATACCGGGCTTGAGCTCGGCACCGAGCAGACCAACCAGCGCGGCCCCCATACCACCGGCAGCGCCCGCCCCCGGAATATCCTTCACCTGCTTGCCAAGGGCCTGCTCGATGCAGTCGGCATAACGGGAAAGGTTGGCATCGAGCTGCTGCACCATCTCCGGGGTCGCCCCCTTCTGCGGGCCAAACACCGCGGAGGCGCCTTTCGGGCCGCACAGCGGGTTGTTCACATCGCACGCCACCTCGATAACCAGCTCGCCCAGACGCGGGTCCAGACCGCTCAGGTCGATGGTCGCGAGTTCGGCAAGACCGGCGCCACCCAGCTCGATGGCTGAGCCATCGGCTTTGAGCAACTTGCCGCCGAGCGCCTGGATCATGCCGGCACCACCGTCATTGGTGGCGCTGCCGCCGATACCGAGGATGAGGTGCTTCACCCCCATCTCCAGTGCGGCCAGGATCAGCTCGCCGGTACCGAAGCTGGAGGTGAGCAACGGATTGCGCTGCTCGGGAGCGACCAGATGGATACCGGAGGCGGCGGCCATCTCGATAACGGCGCGCTGGCCATCGCCCAGCAGGCCGACAAAACCCTGTACCTTGTTGCCAAGGGGGGCGGTCACTTCGACCGGCAGAATGCGACCACCGGTGGCATCGACCAGCGACTGCACCGTGCCCTCGCCGCCATCGGCCATCGGCAATTTGACGTAGGTGGCGTTTGGCAACACCTGTTTGAAACCGGCCTCGATGGCATCAGCCACCGCCATGGCGCTCAGGCTCTCCTTGAATGAATCGGGGGCAATAACAATTTTCATATCAATTCCTTAGGCGAGGCCAAACACGCCAAACATCAGGGTAGAGACAGCTGCAATGGTCAGACCGACTGCGGTTTCGTAGGGGATAAGCTTGAGTCGCTCGCCCACGCCCATGTGGACGCTGCCGCCAGTAGCATGGAAGAAGGAGCCGTGGGGCATATGGTCAAACACGGTGGCACCGGCATGGATCATGGCGGCACCCGCCAGCGCGCTGACGCCCAGTTCAAGCAGGGTGGAGCTGAATACGTTGGAAGCAACCACAGTACCGGCTGTGGTCGAGGCGGTTGCCAGCGACATCAGGGCACCGGAGATGGGGGCCAGCAGGTAAGAGGGCAGGCCGGAGGCGGTCAGGCCGCTGATCAGCACATCTTTCAGGCCTGAGTTGGCGATGATGCCCGCCAGAGTACCGGTACCCAGCAGCATGATGGCCACCGGCGCCATGCGGGAGAGACCGGAGACAGCAAACTGGTTCACCTTGCTGAACTTGCCCATCATCAGGGCACCGACCAGACCACCGAGCGGCAGTGCAATCAGCGGATCCACCACGATACCGGCGACCGGACGCAGGGCCAGCAGCAGGATGGCAACCAGCGGCGCACTGATGGCGGCGGCAAAGCCCGGCAGTTTGGTGCCCTCGAAGCTCACCACCTCGTCAGCGGCAACCTTGCTGCCCTTGTTGTTCAGACGCTTGGCCAGCCAGTAGGCCATCACCAGACCAAACAGGCCCGGGATGATGCCGGCCGCCATGACCGAGGTAAGGGGCAGGTGGAAGGCATCCGCAGCCGCGATGGCGTTGGGGTTGGGTGACATGACGTTGCCCGCCTTGCCGCCACCGATCATCGCCAGCAGGATGGCCGCCTTGGAGAGGTCGGCACGGCGGGCGATGGCCAGCGCAATGGGCGCCACCGTGATGACTGCCACGTCCACGAATACACCGACCGCAGTCAGGATCATGGTCGCCAACGCCAGCGCCAGCAGGGCGCGGGTCTCACCCAGTTTCTTGACGATGGTCTCGGCGATGGTGGTAGCCGCACCCGATTCGATCAGCACGCCGGCCAGTACGCCGGCCGCCAGGATCCGCATCACCGCAGTGGTGATCCCCTGGGCGCCGCCGATCATCAGGGCAACGGTCTGGCTGAGATCGGCGCCGCCGATCAGGCCGCCGGCGAGCGCGCCGACGATCATGCCGTAAGCGGGCGGTACCTTCTTCAGAATGAGGAAGATGGCGATGGAGAGCGCCGCGATGGCGCCAAGGGCAGTAACCGGGATCATGACGGACACCTTCAATGGGAGTGAATGGCCGCCATTATGGAGATCTGCAATCAGAATGCTTTGGCCAAATGGCCAAATATTGCGTCATTGAACAGGTTTCATTTGTCCATTTGAACAATCACAAGTCGAGATTAAGGCCGAGATAGAGCAAAAATTTGTCGTCTAACTTGTTGAAATTCAATCCGGTTATCTGCTCGATCCGGCTTAGCCGGTAACGCAGGGTATTGGGGTGAATGAACAAGGCCTCGGCACAGCGATGCAGATCACAATCCTGCAAGAAATATTGGCGCAGGGTCTTCTGCAGCGCCCCCTTGCCATCTTCCCGGGCCAGTTTCTGCAGCGGTGTGCGCAGCTGATCCGCCTGCCAGGAGTCCGCCAGACTGCCGAGCAGCACCGGCAAGCGGTAATCCTCGAAGAAGTAGACCTGCTTGCGCGGCGCTTGGCGCATGCCACGGCGCAATGTATCGCGCGCCGTCTGGTAGGAGCGCGCCAGGCCGTCGATCCCGGCGAAGTAATCCCCCACCCCGATCCGCACCTTGAAATGGGGGATGCGTGCCAGCAGCTGCCTGATGCGGCTGCGCTCCTGCGCCGATTGCCAGAGGCCGTCGCTGAGCTGGGCCGGTTTTAGCACCACTATCTCGTCAAGGCCGTTGATGGCCACCAGATTGTCCCGCTCCGGGTTCTCCAGCAGATGTACCAGCTCTCGCAGCCGGGCCGGGTCACTCTCCTCCAGTGCCAGCACCGCCACCACCCGCGGCTGGCCGAGATCGAGCCCGAGGAAGCGAGCCGCTTGCTGCAGCTGATCGACACGCCCCTCGCCGCGGATCAGCTGCAGCACCAACTCCTCCTTGTGGCGCTTGTCCCACTGCAGCTGTTCGGTGAGCGCCGCCTGCTCCAGGATCAGCTCGGCAGTCATTCGTACCAGCTCGGCGTAAGCTCGAACGATGTCCGGATCGCCGGAGATACCGATGACCCCCAGCAACTCCCCCTGATAGGCGATGGGCAGGTTGATACCGGGACGCACCCCCTTGAGCTCGCGGGCGGTCGCTTCGCTGATCTCCACCACCCGGTTCTCGGTCAGCGCCAGCACGGCCCCCTCGTGACGCTGATGGAGCCGCTCCGGATTGCCGGACGCAATGATGAGACCGTGTTCATCCATCACGTTGACCGAGAACGAGAGGATCTTCATCGCCCGGCTCACAATCTGGCGCGCCAGGGTATCGTTTAGCTGCATAACATCTCCAAAGAAGGGACTCGGCAACCCGCAGGAAAGCGCCTGCTACGGGGCAAAGATGCCACATCATCAAGACAAGCGAGAGGGGGATCGCTAGAATAGGCCACTTTACCCGATGTGAGCCCGCCATGGAGCAGGATTTGGTGCTGCCACCACGGCTTCGTGCAGGCCCATCCCCCCGATTTGGAGTGCGCTATGGATTATGAATTTCGCCGCGACCCGTTCGGTGGTTATCGCGCCCGCTTCTCCATGGGCCATGAAGCCATCGGCCAGTGGCTGATCGACGAAGTGGGCAAAGATGAGGAGAAGATTGACGATCTCTTCGCCATCATCGACCAGCTATCCAGTCGGAGTCGCACCGAATACCGGCTCACCGGCGGGGATTACTCCCTGCTGCTGACCCACGAAGAGGCGGAGGTGAAGGCCAACGTCCTCAATATCGAACTGGGCGAGGATCTCGACGATCTCGCCTACTACGATGATGAACAGCTGGCCATGTGCGGGCTGGAAGACTTTGCCCAGGTGCTCACCTCCTGGCGCGCCTTTATCCGCAACGAGGATATGGGCTGATTGACCCCGTTTCGCTTATTCTGGTCGGCCACTGCGGTCGACCATCCAAACCAACAGGATTGACTATGTCTATTTACGATTTTGATGACGAGCTGCCGGAAGACGAGCAGGATCAACCGAAGAAACCCGCCCAACCCAAGAAGAAGGGCAAGCAGGTGCTGAACACTCAGGTCAACCTGAGCCCGCGCGATGCCAGCCGTCTGAACGGCATGCACGTTGAAGCAATCACTACCCTGGATGATGTCAGCCTGCCGAAGAACGTCATCTTCAAGGCTGGCCTGATCGCGTTGGGTGAGCTCGATGCCAACCAGCGCGCCGACATCATCGCCCGCGTCATCGCCGAATCAGGCCGCTAATCGCGTCCCTGAATAAACAAAGCCGGAGCCACTGCTCCGGCTTTGTTGTTTCTGACCCCCTTACTTGCAGCGAGGCGAGCGGGGCATGCTTCTTGGCACCAGCTTGTCGTAATGACCGCTGGCCCGACTCGCCGCCAGAGCCTCGTTGAACCGCTCGATCAGCTCCCGGCCATCGGGCGCCTTGCGCGAGACCATCAGATAAAAACTGTCGGTCTGGCGAAAATAGGGGAGCGGCTGCAGATAATTGGGATCGCCGAAGATCTGCATGCTGGCATCGGCGGTGACTGCATCGTTCATCGGCATCAGCTCCACCCGCTTGAGTGCCACCATCTTCAGGCACTGCGCCAGAGAGGCAGGACGGATCAGCTGCAGCGAAAAGCGGGCGATCACCTCGTCGGCATGACTGGTGCTCCAGCCCGCCGGAATGCAGACCCGCAGCCCCTGCCACTTGCCGTCCAGCACCGCATCGCTGCCCTGATAGGTGAACCAGGAGAGGTGATCGATATGGAGCGGGGCGCTGTAGTAGAAGAGCTTGGCCCGTTCGCTCGTCCAGGCGTAGGGGTAGGTGGCCGTCATCAGGCCATTGCGGGTCAGTTCATAACCCCGGTTCCAGGGCAGATAATCTACCTTCACCTCGTCATAACCGGCCTGGCGCAGCAGCGTTGTCACCAGCCGGGTGCTCTCCCCGCCATCCGCCAGCTCCTTGCCGCTATAGGGAGCAAACTCCCCGGTCGCCAGCAGCACGGGGGCTGCCTGCAACCAGGTGCACCAACAACAGAACAACCACAGATAGTGCTTCATCACCAACTCCCCCTTCACCCTGTGATGAGTATAGAGAAGGGGCCCGACCACCTGCTGCGCGGTTGTTCTCGCGGCGGCCCCTTGTTAAGGTGGCCGTTTGCCTCGACCAAGGAGATCCAATGTTACCCCTACCCGATTCGCTTATCTGGGGCGCGCTGGCGCTGGCCGTGCTGTTTGCCCTGCTGCGCCAGCGCCTTCCTGCGTTTGGCCTGCTGGGCCTCTCTCTGCTGCTGGCCCTCTGGCTGGGCCGCATCACGCCGCCTGCGCTGGTCATCACGCTGGCGGGATTGCTGCTGGCGTGGCGCACGCCCACCCTGCCCCCCCGCTGGGCGACCACGGCCAGAGTTGCACTGATTGTCTGGTCGCTTGCGCTGACCCTGCACTTCATACCGGGCTTCAGCAATCTCAAGGTGCTGGACAAGGTGCTCGCTGGCCCCGGCAGCGTGCCGTTCAACATGTACCTCAATCTGGACAAGCCGCTGCTGATCTTCGCCCTGCTGCTCGCCTTCCCGACCCTGCTCGGCAAAGGAGGGAGCATTCGCTGGCGTCCTCTGGCTCTGCTGATCCTGCCGCTGGCGGCGCTGTTCGGCATTGCCTGGCAACTGGGAGCACTGCGCCCCGAGGTGGGACTGCCCCACTGGTGGTGGCTGTTTGCCCTCAACAATCTGCTGTTCACCTGTGTGGCGGAAGAGGCGCTGTTTCGCGGCGCGATCCAGCAGGAGCTGGCAAGCCGCAGCAAACCCTGGTTTGCCATTGTGGCCAGCGCCCTGCTGTTTGGCGCCATCCACCTGCCGGGCGGCCCCCTGCTGGCGCTCTTCGCTACCCTTGCGGGCTGCTGTTATGGTCTGGCCTTCCGGCTAAGCGGCCGCCTCAGCGTAGCCATCGCAGTGCACTTCGCCTTCAACTTCGCCCATCTGGCGCTCTTCACCTATCCGCTGGCCCACCACTAACGCCTGCAGGCGCCCGACACGGGCGCCTTCTCTCGAAACGCCCTCTCTTCAAGCGTGCTGCCTTGCTCGCTTTACACCTCCACAAAGCTCCAAACAAAACCAATTCATTTACTTGTAACCAAAATGTAAACAAGCTGACCTCTGCATTCGCCATAACAGTCACTTTCCATTGCCCTGCCACCAAAAGGATCCTGTGATGCAGAAAACCCTCAGTTATGCCGCCCTGCTGCTGGTCAGCCAGTTCCCGCAACTGGCACTGGCCGATACCGATGTCTATCTCACCAACAACAGCCCTGAACCGCTCCAGATCGACATCCGCCAAAGCGGTACCGGCCAGCTGCAACCCGGCAGTCAGTGGCTTCAGCACCGCACCGAGCTGGGCCCATGGGAGAGTGCCATGGTGCTCAGCTTCAATCGCTATGAGGGGGTCAAGGCGGGCAAGAGCTATCTGTTCGAAACCCGCGTGACTACAGCGAGTGGCGACGTCTATCGCCTCAACCAGCTGATGGAGGGAACCTGGTGGAACACCACCTTGCAGCACGGTGGCGAGACGCCGACCAGTGCATCCGGCTGGCAAAACGATCGGGCGATCCATCGCGTTGCGGGGCCACAAGAGCTGGCCTTTGCCGCCAAGTTCACCGGCCGCTACGACGATCTGCACTATATGATCACGCCCCCCCAAAAACGGGAGCAGCCGGAACCGGCAGAAAACAGGCTCAAGGTGGCCAGCTACAACGTCTGGGCGCTGCCAGTGATCGCCTCCAGCATCGGTGAGCGGCTGGCTCTGCTGCCAGAGCATCTCAAGGGCTATGACGCCCTGCTGCTGCAAGAGGTGTTCGATGGCCGCCGCGAGGGCTTTTTGCAGGCGCTGGCGAAAGAGTATCCCTACCAGACCAAGGTGCTCGACAAGCCCGGGGTCAACGTCCACGACGGCGGCGTGGTGATCGTCAGCCGCTATCCCATAGTGCGGGAGGCACAACTGGTCTATCCCCAATGCACCGGCACCGACTGCTTCGCCGACAAGGGGGTGATGTACGCCGAGGTGATCAAGGGGGGCAAGGCGTGGCACCTGTTCGCTACCCACACAGCCAGCTTCGACACTGACGAGGCGCGCAAGCTGCGCCAGATCCAGTTCGGCCAGATCCGCGCGCTGGCTGCCAGCCTCAAGATCCCCGCCAGCGACACCGTCATCTATGGCGGTGACTTCAACGTCAACAAGCGCAAGTTTGCCGACGATTACGCCGGCATGCTGGCCAACCTCAATGCCGATGAGCCGACCTACGGCGGCTATACCGAAGCGACCTTCGATCCCAGGATCAACCCCTATGCCGGTGGGCCGCTCTCGGGCGGAGCCAACGTCGAGTATCTGGACTATCTGGTGGTGAGCCGGGAGTACGGCGCCGTACGCCACAACCTCAACACGGTCTGGATCCCGCGCAGCAACGCCGCCAGCCTCTGGCCCGCCAGCAACCTCTCCGATCACTTCCCGGTCAAGGGAGAGATAAGCCGATGAAACGTTACCACGGCTTGCTGGCGTTGACTGTACCGGCACTGTTGCTGTTCAACCTGTTCGGCGGACAAACAACACCAGAGCAGCGGGCTCCGGCCAGCCAGCCGACCCGACCAGCCAACGTGGCAGCTCAGGTGCCGCATTCTACGGTCGCCAGATCGCAGGCCACCACAGCGTCGTCTGCTCGCAGCGAACCACTGCCCGCCAGCTGGCGGGCTATGCCGGATGAGCTGAGCCAGCAGCTCGCCAGCGAGGTAAGCGACAGCGATCTGCCGCTGGCCGAGCGGCTTGCCAATCTGGAAGGGGCAGAGGCCCGCTGGCTTGGCGAGGGAGAGAGCCTGTATCGGCTGCAGGGGCGCTATGCGCTGGCGCTGGAGGAGCTGGCTCAGGAGAGCGAGCAGTTACCGCTGGCCGAGCGACTGGACGCCCTCAGCCGCTTGCAGGATCAGTGGGCAGCAGATCACCCGGATCTGGCGGGCGAGCTGTTCAACCCGGATGCCCGCTTGCAGCAGGCTCGCCAGCTGTGGGGGGATGAGGAGCTGGCGACGCTGGCTCGCCACTTCCTGCCAGCAGATCGAGCAGAGGCGAGCGTGCAGTTTGCCGCCAACCGCCAGCAACAGCTGGATCAGCGCAGCCGCTATCAGCAGCAGCTCGCAGCGTTGGAACAGCAGCTGGCCGCCGTGCAGGGGGCAATGGCGCCTGCCGCGTGGCAGCAGTACCGCGAAGAGCAGCTAAGCCGGTTCAGGCGCGATTTTTTCACCAACGAACAGAGAGTTAGCGCCGTCCCTTGAACTGCTTGACGCTCCGTTTGGCCTGAGTGCGACGATTGGCCTGCTTGTCGCGGGGTGGACGCTTGCCCTCCCCGCTGGCTGGCTGGTCGGTGACCGGGAAGCCGGCCAGCTCACTCTCCGGCAACTCACGTCCGGTAAGGGTGCGGATCGCAGTCAGCATATCGGCTTCACCATGACAGGTGAGCGAGATGGCGAGCCCGCTGCGCCCGGCCCGGGCGGTACGACCGATGCGGTGCACATAGATGGGGGCGCTGGCGGGCAGATCCAGATTGATCACCACCGGCAGTGCCTCCACATGGATGCCGCGCGCCATCAGGTCGGTGGCCACCAGTACCCGAACCTTGCCCGCCTTGAAATCGGCGAGAGCCTGCTCGCGCACCGCCTGCTCCTTTTCGCCATGGAGTGCCGCCACCGCGATACCCGCCTTGGCCAGCTTTCTGGCGACGCCGTCGGCATCATCCCGTGCACTGATAAAGACCAGTACCTGCGGCCACGCCTGCTCCTTGAGCAGGCTGATGAGCGCCGGCACCTTGCTGCTCTTGTTGACCAGATAGAGGCGCTCTTCGATATCGTCGGCCACGCTGTTGCGGGGATCCGCCTCCACCCGCTCCGGCTCCTTCAGCAGGCCAGTCGCCAACTCGTCGAGCTCGCCCGGCAGAGTGGCAGAGAAGAGCAGGGTCTGGCGCCCGACCGGCATGCCGTTCAGCAGCCACTGGATGTCAGGCCAGAAGCCCATCTCCAGCAGGCGATCAGCCTCATCCAGTACCAGAATGCGCAACCCGGCCAGATTCAGCAGTTGCTGACCCAGCAGATCCCTCAATCGCCCCGGCGTCGCCACCAGCAGTTGCGGCCCCTGCGCCAGCTCGGCCTGTTGCTGCTCCTGCGCCACCCCGCCACACAGGGTCACCAGCCGCACGCCCAGCTCATCGGCAAAACTTTGCAGCGCACCGCTCACCTGTGCGGCCAGCTCGCGAGTCGGCACCAGCACCACACCCTGCACCTCTGGCATGGCGGGATCCAGCCGCTGCAGCAGTGGCAGACCGAATGCCAACGTCTTGCCACTGCCAGTACGGGCCAGCGCCAGCAGATCCCGCCCCGCCAGCACGGCAGGGATGGCCAGTTGCTGCACCCGGGTCGGGTGCTTGAGGTCGGTTGGCAGGGCTGCCAGCAGAGCGGGCGCGAGGACGAGTTCGTTAAAGGTCATGGCGTTACGCAGATATCGGCTGAATGAAGAGGTGGAGGCGAAGTCTAGTGAGCAGGGAGAGATAAGTAAAACCCAATCCGTTATGGCACGGCAGGGAGAGGGGGATGGCTACACTTGTCCTGACCCTATGCAAAGAGTGAGAAGCCATGATCAGACACATCCCCCTCCTGCTGTTGGTTACCGCCCTGACCGGCAGCGTCACCCTCGGCCTCTCCCGCAGCACGGCGAGTGACACTGCCACCACTCAGGCCAAACCGGTTCGCATCATCAATGCCCACCTTGGCGAGCTACCGGGGCTGATCAATGCCGACAAGACGGGCCCTTTCGTCGATCTGGTGCACGCCATCGACGATCTCTACCCCGATGTAACTATCAAGATCACTATCTATCCCATTGCGCGAGCCATGGTCGGGGTGATCGCCGGCAAAGCCGATCTCGGCCTGCCCGCCATCCGCAATCTCAAGGATGTCGACATGCTGCCCTACCGCTTCAGCACCCGCAGCTTTGGCAAGGTGACCCATGTGATTTACAGCAATACTGCCAATCCGGTCACCACTGACATGGCTTATGGCATAGTTCCCACCAAACGGGATCTGCTGATCGAAGCCGTGCCCGACTATATGCCCTTCCCGGTACAGCGTTCGATGAGTATCGAGCAGTCACTGCGCAAGCTCTCTCGGGGTCGCATCGACGCCTTTGTCTGGGCTCAGGAAGAGGCGGATCTCATGCTGAAAAATCTGAAACTAACCAATATTCACCGTGAATTCTTTGGTGATTTCGAGGATGTATTCATCATCCAGAAAGGGGGGAACGGGGATGAAATGGACGAATTTTTAAGTCGCGCCATCGAGCAACTCGCCGCCTCCGGCAAACTGGCCGAGATTTACGAGAAAATCCACCGACCCTATGTGGATTGGCAACCATCCCCGCTCGCCAGGGCCGAATCGGTAACCACCAAGCCCTGAACAGGTTCTCTCCCCATAAAAAAATCCCGCCAAGGCGGGATTTTTTACGCTCTGCCTCTTACAGCACGGCCAGCGCGGCGGCGTAATTCGGCTCGTCGGCCACTTCGGCCACCAGCTCGCTGTGCAGCACCTTGTTCTCTTCATCCAGCACCACGATGGCACGGGCAGCCAGACCTACCAGCGGGCCGGAGGAGAAGGCCACGCCGTAATCCTGCAGGAAGGCGGCACCACGCAGGGTGGAGAGGGTTACCACCTTGTCCAGACCTTCGGCGCCGCAGAAGCGGGACTGGGCGAACGGCAGGTCGGCGGAGATGCAGAGCACGACGGTGTTGTTCAGGGCGCTGGCCTGCTCGTTGAACTTGCGCACAGAGGTGGCGCAGGTCGGGGTATCGACGCTCGGGAAGATGTTCAGGATCTTGCGCTGACCGGCGAAGCTCGCCAGGGTCAGGTCGGAAAGATCCTTGGCCACCAGAGCGAAAGGCTTGGCCTGCTCACCGGCAAGCGGGAAGTGGCCAGCGACGGAAACCGGGTTGCCTTGCAAAGTGACTGAGTTGCTCATGTGTCATGTCCTTTATTGGTGTTGTAAAAATCAGGCCTCCCAGTATAGGCGTGCCCGGGGTACACAAACACCCGCCAACCACAGGGATATAACGGGAAAAATGGCGGCTCCCCGGCATAACCATCAACGCGATAAAAAGGGGGTTGACCTTGGATATAACACCAAGGTTTACACTCGCCTCAGTTATTCAGGATCCCGCAGGGGCGGGTTCCAGCCAAGAGGAACACACCATGAGCAAATCCTGCTGCTCCACCCAGCATGCTGCGGCCCCCATCAAGGCTGTCAGCAAGGCCAGCTCCACCGAGCACCAGCATAACAGTCACTGCTGTGACAATGCCGCGCCGGTCAGCTGCTGTGGCGGCGCCACCTCTCATGATCATCAGGATCTCGAGAAGTGCGACTCACCGGGAGATGAAGAGCCCCCCCTAGGCGGCGCGCACTCCCGGAGCTGCTGCACAGCGAACTCATCCCATGACCATGACCATGACCATGACCATCATGATCATGACCACGATGCGCAGGCTCCTGTCGAGCCGCTGACCGCACCGGCGCAAGGCAACAGTCGCCACAGCTGGCAGGTGTTGGGGATGGATTGCCCCAGCTGCGCTCGCAAGATCGAGACAGCCGTCAGCCGCGTCAACGGTGTCCAGCAGGCTCGCGTGTTGTTTGCCACCGAGAAGCTGGTGGTGGATCTGGCCCCCGGCCTCTCCCCCGATCCCGTCACTGCCGCCGTGCTGGCCGCCGGTTTTCAGCTCAAGGGCGAGAGCAGCGGCAAGCAGGAGCCCGGCCGTGAGCGCGGCCCGCTGCAGACCCTGCTCACCAAATATTGGCAGCCACTGTCGCTGGCAGGCCTGATGCTGGTGGCGGCCCTGCTGCCGAGTGAAATTGGCCAACCGCTCTTTACCCTGGCCACCCTCTGGGGGCTGTGGCCCATCTCCCGCAAGGCGTGGGCGCTGACCAAGAGCGGCTCCCCCTTCGCCATCGAGACCCTGATGACGGTCGCCGCCGTGGGGGCCCTGTTCCTCGGCGAAACCGCCGAAGCGGCCATGGTGCTGCTGCTGTTTATGCTGGGCGAGCATCTGGAGGCCTACGCCGCCGGTCGCGCCCGGGCCGGGGTCACCGCCCTGATGGCGCTGGTGCCTGACAAGGCGTTGCGGATCCGTACCACTGCCGAAGGCGAGGTGCGCGAAGAGGTCGGCGCCGATGAGCTGCGTCCCGGCGACATCATCGAAATAGCTCCGGGTGCCCGTTTGCCGGCCGATGCCCGCCTGCTCGACCACCTCGGCGCCTTTGACGAGAGCGCCCTGACCGGTGAATCCATCCCGGTGGAACGCCGCCAGGGTGACAAGGTGCCGGCCGGCAGTCTGGCTGCCGATCGGGTACTGCGTCTTGAGGTGGTATCGGAACCGGGCAACAACGCCATCGACCGCATCCTGCACCTCATCGAGGAAGCCGAGAGTCAGCGCGCCCCTATCGAGCGCTTTATCGACCGCTTCAGCCGCTGGTATACCCCGGCCATGATGCTGGTTGCCCTGCTGGTAGTGCTGGTGCCGCCCCTTGTCTTCGGCCAGAGCTGGGATGAGTGGGTTTATCGTGGGCTGGCATTGCTGCTGATCGGTTGCCCCTGTGCGTTGGTCATCTCCACCCCGGCAGCGGTTACCTCCGCACTGGCGGCGGCAACCCGGCAGGGGGCCCTGATCAAAGGTGGTGCCGCACTGGAGCGATTGGCCCATATCGATACCGTGGCGTTTGACAAGACCGGCACCCTGACCCTGGGCAAGCCGCAGCTGACCGAGCTGGTGAGCCTCAATGGTCAGAGCAATGGCGAACTGCTGGCGCTGGCTGCCGCCATCGAGCAGGGCTCCCACCACCCGCTGGCCCGTGCCGTGGTGGCCGCCGCCAACGAGCAGGGGCTGGCACAGGCAGAAGCCCGCGATCTGCGAGCCCTGCCGGGCATGGGTGTTGAAGGGCGCATCAACGGCGAGCTGTGGCAACTGCTGGCACCGAGCCGGATAGCTACGCTGAGCAAAGATCAACAGGCCCAAATTGCCATGCTGGAGCAACAGGGCAAGACGGTGGTCGTGCTCTGCCAGAGCAGCAGCGAACAGGCTCTGCCGGTGGCCCTGCTGGCCCTGCGGGATCAGATCCGGCCGGAAGCGGCAGAGGCGCTGCAAGAGCTCAACCGACTCGGCCTGCAGAGCATCATGCTGACCGGGGACAACCCCCGCGCCGCCGAGGCCATCGCCGGTGAACTTGGGATGGGCTGGCGCGCCGGCCTGTTGCCGGAGGGTAAGGTCGATGAAATTGCCAAGCTCGCCAGCTCGCAGAAAGTCGCGATGATCGGCGATGGCATCAACGATGCCCCGGCCATGAAGCGGGCCAGTATCGGCATCGCCATGGGGGGGGGCACCGACGTGGCACTGGAGACCGCCGATGCGGCGCTGACTCACAACCAGCTCGGCGGTATCGCCGCGATGATCCGCCTCTCCCGCTCGGCGCTGGCCAATATTCACCAGAATATCGCGCTGGCACTGGGACTGAAGGCCATCTTCCTGGTCACCAGTCTGCTCGGCATCACCGGCCTGTGGATTGCGGTGCTGGCCGATACCGGCGCCACCGCGCTGGTCACCGCCAACGCCCTGCGCCTGCTGCGCAAGCGTTAAGCCAGCCGACAGCATCCCAACCAAAAGTCGTCCCCCAACCGGGGCGGCTTTTCTTTTTCCTCTCATTGCGCCCGTAAAAGAAAAAGCGCGCCTGCCGGTCGGCAGTCGCGCTTTGCTTACTCTCTCGGATTATCCCACCCTTGGCGAGGTGGAATTCAACCCGGGGACGCCGAGCCATCCCCCGGGCTCAATGGGTTTACCTAGGGGGTTGCATCCGCCACGCTGACGCTCAGGGTCGGCTTCTCCTTGTCCATGGCGGTAAAGACAAACTTGTAGTTACCCGCCTTGCTCAGGGTCATACCGACGTCACTCCCCCCTTTGCACAGGGTAAGAGGGGCTGAAACGGTCAGCACATCGCTCGGCGCACACTTGCCGTAGTTGGCGATGTTCCAGCTGGCATCAGCGATCTTCAGGGTGGTCTGACCCAATTGGCCATCGGTGACCGGCATGGTCAGCCCGTACATGTAGTTGCCATCAAAACTCATCTGGTTGACCGCATCCCACTGACCCAGGAAGCCACGCACAAAGATGCCCGTGTTGCCAAACGGTGGCAGGGTGCTCAGGTCGGTTTTCTTGCCAAGCGGCAGACCCGCCCCCTGCGCACCGGACTGCGGCTTGACGAACACAGCGGCCGACCAAGCCCCCAGCGTCAGGGTGCCGCCACTGACAGCGGCATCGCGGGCGATGCTGTTGCCAGCGTGGTGAGCGGAGCTCAGTTGCAAGCCGCTCAGGTCGATGGGCTGATCGTTGCCATCACGGAAGTCGCCGATGCTCTGGCTCTGGTTGGTGGCGTTGATCATCACCACCAGACCGTCGATGGCCGGATCCAGATCCGCCCCTGCATTGACGCCGTCATCCACCGTCATCACGATGAGGCCGGGCACCTGAGCCGGGCCGGTATTGCGGAAATCGACCCGCTTGATCACCTCGGCCCCGCTGCCCAGACGCAGCAAACGCGATGATTTGCGCAGCTCCGCCAGCTCCTGATAGAAGCCAACCATGGTCTCCATGTCGGTGCCATTTGGCTTGCCATTGAGCGTCAGCACCCTCTCGATCAGCGGATAGTTGTCGCCATCCTTATCCTTGCGCGGCAACCCCTTGTCGAAGTTGTTGTCGGCAAGGGTGTAGTCGACCTTGTTGTACCAGTCGCCCGAGTCGTAGCTGTCCCGCTCCATGGATTTGGATCGCAGCAGCTCGACACCGGCGTGGGTGAAGGGGATACCCTGCCCCAGCATGGCGGTGGCGAGCGATACCCCCTGCATCCGCACCAGATCGGCGCTGGCAGGCGCCTTGTAGCTCAGGTTGTCGAACAGGGTCTGATTGTCGTGCTTGTCGACATAGTTCTGCACCTCCCCCGGATCCTTGGCATAACCGGCGCTCTGGCCGTTGTAGTCGATCTCGGAGCCCTTCTTCGGCACCCCGTCCTTGTCGGTCAGGACGAAATCCCTGAGGTTGCCCGCCATGCCAAGACGCACCAGATCCGCCAGATGGAGTGCCTGATCCCTGGTCACCTTGCTCGCTTCATTGGGGTAGACAAAGGCTCCGTTGCCAAAGCCCTGAGTCTCGCGAATGGTATCGCCACCGTCGAACGGACTGCCGCCGCGCACCGCATCCCGCAAGCGGTCGGAGAAGGAGCCGATGCCGGTGCCGCCCAGATGCTTCTGGGTAGCCTGCACGAAGCGCTTGTCATCCTGCACCTCGCCAAAGTTCCACCCCTCGCCGTAGAAGTACATATCCGGGTTGACCTTCTTCACCGCGGCCAGCGCCTGCACCATCTGATCTTTCGGGTGGTGGCCCATCAGGTCGAAGCGGAAGGCATCGATCTTGTAGTCCCGCGCCCAGGTGACCAGCGAGTCATCCATCAGCTTGGCGAACATGGCGTGCTCCGGCGCCGTGTTGGAGCAGCAGGTGGAGTTCTCCACCGAGCCGGTCTCCGGATTGAGGCGCTGATAGTACCAGGGCACTATCTTGTCGAGCACCGACTTGGGACCCAGCCCGGATTCGTTGGTGTGGTTGTAAACCACATCCATCACCACGTTCATGCCGATATTCTGCTTGATGGCCTTGACCATCTCGCGGAACTCAAGGATACGCTGGGTGCCCTCGGCATTGGTAGCGTAGGAGCCTTCCGGCGTAGTGTAGTGGTAAGGATCATAACCCCAGTTGAAGGAGTCGACACCGCGCAGATAGCCGGAGAGCTCCTGCACCTGCGGGTTATCCTTGCTGTCGCCCGACTTGAGCGTATCCAGCACCTGGCCGACTGTCTGGCCGCCACCGCAGTAAGTGCCAAACTTGGATGTTTTCACATCCGGATTGACCTGACAGAGCTTGCTGAAGTCATCGCCGATATTGGCCACCTTGGCCGGATCCTCGTTGACGGTAGCGATATCGAACACCGGCAGCAGGTGCAGGTGGCTGACGCCGCTCTTGGCCAGCGCCTGCAGGTGGGCGACCGGCTTGGTGCCATTATCGGTCAGGCCAAGGAACTTGCCGCGGTGCTCCACCGGGGTGGAATCATCGTTGCCGGTCAGATCGCGGACATGGGCTTCATAGATGGTAATATCGGCTGGATTCTGCTGGCTGTGGGGCGCCTTCAGGCTATCCCACCCTTCCGGCTTGAGGGCCGGATCGTTGAGATCCACCACCTGACTGAACTCGGAGTTCATCGCGAGGCTCAGGGAGTAGGGGTCGGTCACCTCGTAGTGCTCGACTTTGCGGCTCAGTGGGTGGTACACCTCCATGTCGTAGCGGTAGAACTTACCGATCAGCTCGCTCCCCCCTTCGTAACTCCAGCTGCCGCTGGCGCTGTCAAAGGTCATCGCCACCTCGCCACTCTTCTGGTGACTGGCATTATAGAGAGCCAGCTTGACCGATTTGGCTGTCGGCGCCCAGAGACGGAAGGTGACCCGGTTGCCATCTACCACGGCACCATAGCTAAGCTTGGTCGCTTCGGTCGCATAAAGGGCATCGAGGGCGCCGGCGCTCTGTACCAGGGTTGCCCCCTGCAGAATGCCGTCGGCATCGGTGCCGATAGCCACCAGCTCCCCCTTGAGCAGGGGCTTGAGATCTTTACCGGCGGGCAGGGCGAAAGCAGCCGCATCTTTGAGGTGCGGATATTTGGCCTGCTGCTCGGCGGTAAGGCTGGTCGGGGTCAGCGTGATATAGGGGAAGTCAAATACCCCGGCAGCATTGGCCTTGATGGATCCCGTGTCGGTGTAATAGAGGCGAACATGGGGCTTGTCCTTGCCCCCTTGCCAAATCAGGGTGTTGCCATCGATCAGATGAGCGCTGGCACCTGCCACGCCAAACGCGGCGGTGAAGGCGTCGGCGCGGCTGCCAAACACCTCCTTCTTGCCCGCTACAATGGCCACGGTGCGATCCGGATGCTCCTTGAAGATCACCTTCATATCGCTGCCGGTCAGGTTGGCCAGATCGCCGTTGCGAGCGATAAAGTTGATGCAACCTTCCAGCTTGCTGAGCGGCACCACCCAGGCCGGGCCAAAGCTGTCAGCCGCTGCAGGGCTCTTGCTCTTGTCGTCCCAACCGCTGTTCAGGCCGCTCGCCTCGGTGGCAGAGCAGGCCTCGTTGTTCCAGAGATGAAGGCTGTAGCTGGCAAAGGGCCCTTGGGCACTTCTGGCCGCTGCTGTCTGGGTATCGACCAAGGCGATCACCGCCTGATTGTTACCGGCCATCAGCAGCTCTTTGGGGGGATCCATCTTTGGTAAACGGGCAACAGGCCCATCAGTCACTTCAGGTGTAGGCGGTGTAGGGGGGACGGGTTTCACACCGGAGGTGTCTGAGCTGTTGTCATTACAGCCAGACAAAAGCATGAGCAGTGAGGCTGTTACCAGCGCCACTTTGGTCTTTTTCATATCCATGATTTTTATAATTCCCGCTGTGTAGTTAGTCTCGATAATCGAGCACCCGGTCATTGCCAGGCGGTGCCATCTTAATCAGCCAAAATCGTTGCAAATGTGAGCAGGCAGGCAGAAAAGCCAAACTTTTTCAACAAGATAACGTTTTCAGATGGAAACTTGGATCCGGCTCACAGACCCCGCGGCAATTTGGCCTCATATCTGGCTAACGGTGGTCACCGGGTCGGGAAAAGCAATTTTCGATCAAGTGGATAGAGAAGGAGCAGGTGATGAAAAGGATTGAGGAACAGGCGCAACGGCTGGATCTGGAGTACCAGGCGATCGGTCAGCTGTTCGACCAGTTTTGCCAGCAAGCTGGCACCCTGGCCGAGCAGTATCACTTCTTCAACTGGCCCGACTATGAGGACTCACCTCCCCTGAGCCGTGCCTTCACTCTGCTGGGAGAGCCCCGCGAGCTGCGGCTGCGCTGCCAGCCCGGCGAGCGCGGCGCCCTCAACGGTCTGCTCCAGGTGGTAGCCGAAGATGGTACCGTCGATGCAAGCCTTGGCTTTGGTGCCGACGGACAGCTGCTGCTGGAGTCAGGCAAACTGCTCGACAACCCACCGCAACTGCTGCTCAAGCTGCTGCTGGGCGCGGTCTGGCAACACAAGCCCCAGGAGGAGAGCACCGGGCAGCCGCACTGACATCAGAGAGCCAACGGTATTGAAACCGGGGGGCCAAGGCCCCCTGTTTACTTTTATTCGGTTGCAATCTCGATGGTGACATGTACCAGCTCTTCATGGATGGCGAGCCGCTCGCGGATCTGGTTGGCCGACAGGGGCGCCATCATCAGCAGGGAGAGCACGCAGGCATACTGCTGCTGCCCCACTCGCCAGACATGGAGATCGCGGATCTCGGTCTCCGGCAGCTCGGCAATCACCTCGCGGATCTCTGTCACCAGCGGGGCGTCCATCTCGGCATCCAGCAGCACCCGGCCGGAGTCGCGCAGCAGCCCCCATGCCCATACAGCGACCAGTCCGGCACCCACTATGCCCATCAGCGGATCGAGCCAGTCAGCGCCCCACAACATGCCCCCCACCAGCGCCAGAATCGCCAGCACCGAGGTGGCCGCATCCGCCAGCACGTGGATGTAGGCGGCACGCAGGTTGAGATCCTGATGGCCGTGGTGATGATCGTGCGAGTGATCGTGGTCGTGATGATCATCATGGTGACCATGCCCATGGCCGTGATGATGGTGGTGACCGTGATCATCCTTGAGCAGCCAGGCACAGGCAAGGTTCACCAGCAGGCCGACGATGGCGATGGCGATAGCCTGCTGGTAGTGGATCGGGCTGGGATCCAGCAGCCGGAACACTGATTCGAACAGCATCATGCCGGCCACCCCCACCAGCAAGAGAGCGCTGGTGAAGCCACCCAGCACCTCGATCTTCCAGGTGCCGAAGCTGAATCTGTGGTCGCGGGCAAAGTGGCGGGCGGCGCGATAGGCCAATACCGAGAGACCGAGCGCCAGTGCGTGGGAGCTCATGTGCCAGCCGTCGGCCAACAGTGCCATGGAGTTGTAGAACCAGCCGCCGCCGATCTCCGCCACCATCATGATGACAGTGAGCAGCACGGCCCAGCGGGTCTTCTGCTCGGCCAGCGGATTGCCTTCGTGCACAACGGGTTGGTGGCAGTGGGATGAGGCGAGGGATGACATGAATTTCTCCTGAGAACGACAATGCAATATACTATACCCCAGTATAGTTTTATTGATCGAGAGGATCCTGCATGTCACACACCATCCACGACAAGAAGAAGCTGCTGGCACGAGTGCGCCGCATCAAGGGACAGGCCGGGGCGCTGGAGAGTGCGCTGGAGCAGGAGAGCGAGTGCGCCGCCATTTTGCAGCAAATCGCCGCCATCCGTGGCGCCGTCAACGGCCTGATGCTGGAGGTGCTGGAGGGACACATGCGCGAACACCTGGGAGCCGAAGAGGCGACCCACGCCGAGCGGCTGGAGGATCTGGATCAGGTAGTGCGGGTCTTGCGATCCTATCTGAAGTAAGGCCTGAGAATGGGGCTGCGGGCAGCCCCGCATCATCCCGTTTACAGCAGACCAGTGTCGGCCCGCCAGCCCTGCCCCTTTCTGACTTGAGCCCTCGCCGGCTTTACGCCATGATGAGCGCCGATCATTGATCGCCATACTCTGGATTCCATTTCGCAAGGACCCCCCATGTTTGAACACGTCGATGCCTATGCTGGCGACCCCATCCTGACCCTGGTCGAGACCTTCCACAAAGACACCCGCGAGCAGAAGGTGAACCTGGGGATCGGCCTCTATTACGATGAGCAGGGCCGCATTCCGCTGTTGCCGTCGGTGCAGCAGGCCGAAGCCCAGCGCGCCGCCGCCCCGGCCCCGCGCCCCTACCAGCCGATGGAGGGTGCCGCCAACTACCGCACTGCGGTGCAGCACCTGCTGTTCGGTGCCGACCATGAAGCGGTCAAGGCGGGACGTATCGCCACCATCCAGACCATCGGCGGCTCAGGCGCGCTCAAGATCGGCGCCGATCTGCTCAAGCGCTACTTCCCGACCTCCGAGGTATGGGTCAGCAATCCGACCTGGGACAACCACAAGGCGATGTTCGAGGGAGCCGGCATCAAGGTGCACGACTACCCCTACTACGATGCGGCCACTGGCGGCGTGCAGTTCGATGCGATGATCGACTGCCTGAGCACCCTGCCGGCCAAGAGCATCGTGCTGCTGCACCCCTGCTGCCACAACCCGACCGGGGTGGATCTCTCCCGCGCCCAGTGGGATCGGGTGATTGCGCTGGTGGTCGAGAAGAACCTGATCCCCTTTATGGACATCGCCTATCAGGGCTTCGGTGATGGACTGGAAGAGGACGCCTACGCCATCCGCGCCATGGTGGCCGCCGGTGTCAGCTTCTTCGTCAGCAACTCCTTCTCCAAGAACCTCTCCTTCTACGGCGAGCGCTGCGGTGGCCTGTCGGTCATCTGCAAAGATGCCGAAGAGGCGGGCCGGGTGCTGGGCCAGATGAAGGCCACCGTGCGTCGCAACTACTCCAGCCCTCCCACCCACGGTGGCCAGATCACCGCGGCGGTGATGAGCCAGCCCGAGCTGCACGCCATGTGGGTCGATGAGGTGACCGAGATGCGCACCCGCATCAAGGCGATGCGCCAGAAGCTGTTCGAGGTGCTGAGCGCCAAGGTGCCGGGCCGCGATTTCAGCTACTTCATCAACCAGCGCGGCATGTTCAGCTACACCGGCTTCACCCCTGAGCAGGTAGATCGCCTGCGCGAAGAGTTCGCCGTCTATCTGGTGCGCTCCGGCCGCATGTGCGTGGCGGGCCTCAACAGTCGCAACGTCGACTATGTGGCTGACGCCATGGCGGCGGTGCTCAAGGGCTAATCCGCATCAGCCCCGCTTTGGCGGGGCTTTTTTGTCTGTTTCATTCGCTTGTGGAGTCTTTATGGATCTGATCGCACTCTCGAGATTGGGCGGTCGCCATCTGGTCACCCTGCACCTGCTGCTCGACAACCAGAGCGTCACCCGCACCGCCGAGCGGCTCTGCACCACCCCCTCTACCGTCAGCAAGACCCTCAACCAGCTGCGTGAGCAGCTCGGCGATCAGCTGCTCTACCGCCAGGGCAACCAGCTGCTGCTGACCCCCTTTGCCGAACGACTGGCCCCGACCCTGCACCGACTGGTGAGCGAGCTGAGCGGACTGACCCGCCAGAACGCCTTCGACCCCCAGCAGTGGCAAGGCACCTTGCGGCTGGGATTGCGCGAGAGTGTGATGAGCTGGCCGGTAGGGCCGATTTTGGGTCAGTTGATGAGAGAGGTGCCCGGCATGGAGCCGGAGATTTGGAACAAGGATGAGCAGGGGCTGGAGGCGCTGGCGGCGGGCAAGCTCGACTTCGTCATTCTGCCTCACGATCAGAGCCAGCCACTGCCGCGCCAGCAAGGGCTGGTGTGGGAGACACTCCGGGAGGAGCAGCTGGTCTGCCTGCTGCGTAAGGATCATCCGGCGCTGGCACAGCCATGGGATCTCGATGCTTACCTGAGCTGGCGCCACATCGCCATCCGCGACAGCGAGCTGGCCAACCCCTTCTTCGAGCAGAGTCTGGCCCAGCAGCAGGTACGTCGCCAGATTGGCGCCACCCTGCCCGATTTTGCCAGCGCCGCGGCCCTGCTACCTCACTGCGATCTCATTCTCACCGCCATCGGTGGCTGGGCGACACGCCTGGCCAGCCAGCAGGATCTGGCGATCCGGCCGGTCCCGTTCGATTACGGCAAGGTAAGCCACAGTCTGGTCTGGTATGGCCCGGCCGGCGATGGTTCGGCCCGCCACTGGTTCCGCCAGCGGATCCTGCAGCTGGGCCGGGAGTTGACGCCGCC
The DNA here is from genome assembly GCF_038739755.1 of Aeromonas sp. SE22. NCBI lineage: Bacteria > Pseudomonadati > Pseudomonadota > Gammaproteobacteria > Aeromonadales > Aeromonadaceae > Aeromonas > Aeromonas sp. SE22. Next base: position 45,668 of record NZ_JBCGFD010000005.1, on the reverse strand, counting down.
CTGAACCGGGCGGCCCTGCCATCAGGGGCGTTTGGTGTAGATAGGGCTGGGGAAGTGGGAAACATTGTTGCCCAGCTCGGTAATGCGGGCCGCCCCCTGTTTTTGCACCTGATCGATGCGCAGCACCTGATGCATGGGGATCATGGTGTGGCGGACATCGGCAAATTCGTTTTTGAGCTTCTCATGGCTGGGGTCGACGATAAGCGCCGTGTGGTTGTCCCACACAAAATCGGCGATCTCGATAAAGCCGAACAGCTGACCCTGATTCACCTCGCGCACATACACTTCGTAGCGCTCGCTGTGGCAAATAAACTGAACCCGATATAACGCCTTGCTTTCACTCATGATTCTTTGTCATTGCGGGGAAGAGGATGGCCGATATTCTAGCCGCCCCAATCGCCCCCTCCAATAGACAGAAATCACAGTTGTCCGCTTTGGCGGCGCAGCCTGTCGTATTGTGGCATGACTCCGAAATCAGATTAGCGGCGGCAGCGTCACTGGCCCCAGCCCAGCCTCACGCAAACGACTTGCCAGCTGTTCCAGCTCGTCACGGGTTGCCTCGGGCCAGCGGATCGCTTCTCCCCTCACCCCGTGGTGGCGAAAACCGTTGAGCCGGATCGGCACGGCGCCGAGCTGGCGCAGAAAATCGGCAAGACCGCGATCGAGCTGCCCCTCTGCATCCAGAAAATCGCTCCTGCCCGGCACATGGAGCAGCCGCAACTCGGCCAGCTTGCCGTGACTTGCCAGCAACCTGAGCGAAGCCAGCACCCGCTCGCGGCCATAGCCGGTCAGGGAGAGGTGTACCGAGTCACGCCACCCCTTGAGGTCGATCATGGCGCCGTCGAGCTGCGGCAGCAGCCGCTGCCAGCCAGTCTCCGCGAGCGAGCCATTGCTGTCGAGCAGACAGCTGAGATGGGCCAGATCCGGCGCCTCCTTGATGGCGCGAAACAGGGCCGCCACGAAAGGAAGCCGGGTGGTCGCCTCACCGCCCGAGACGGTAATGCCGCTCAGCAGCGGGCCGTAGCGGCGCAGCAGGGCCAGCACTTCGGCCACCGTCATGGTAGTGGTTTTAGGATTGGCGCTGCGCGGGCAGGCCTCCAGACAGGCATCGCAATCGGTACAGAACGCCTCCTGCCAATGAACCTTGCCCTCGCTCATGGTCAGGGAGCCACTCGGGCAGACCGCAAGGCAGTCGCCGCAATCGTCGCACAGCCCGATAGTGTGGGGATTGTGACAACCGGGGCAGCTGAAGTTGCACCCTTGCAGGAAGAGCACCAGCCGATTGCCCGGCCCATCAACACAGGAAAAAGGCAGCACCCTGCTCACCAGGGCGCTGCGCGTCAGCAGAGCTGCATCCATCGGACGTGGCTCAGTACTGGCTGATGGTCGACTCATTAGCGACCACTCGCGGTGCCCGCTGGCGAATGGCGGTCACTTCACTCGCCTCGGCACCAAGACAGGTGGTCTGCAGCCGCGACCCCTCCTCTGCGAAGCGAGCCACGTCGCTCTTACGGATCATGTAGCCGGTCACCCGCACCAGATCGCTGTCGGCCACGTTGGCGGTGAACTCGCGCATGCCGATGGCGAGCGCCCCCTTGCAGAGCTGCAACAGCGCCTGCGGATTCTGACGGATGGTGGGATCCAGCGTCAGGATCTCGCTGATCCCCGAGTGGTAGTAGCCGTGGTGCGGCGCCAGCGCCAGCACATGGCTGGCCGGATCCGGCTCCTGCCCGTAGGGAATCCGCACCCCCGGGGTCACCGCCACATCGATGCTGAGGCCGCCCTGTGAGTGCAGCAGAGCGTGACCACCCCAGGCATGAGACTGCGGCGTCGTAGTGACATATTCCGAAAGCTGGGCCGAGATGCGATAGCCAAGCTGGTTCGCCTCTTCGTCGTGACCGTAGCGGCCCGGCAGATTCTCTTTATCCATCAGGATGTTGACCGCTTCCGCCATGCCGTAGATGCCGAACATGGGGACGAAGCGATCCTCATCCAACAGCCCCTCCTTGACCAGGAAGCTGTCGAAGAAACCGGACTCCTCGTGCAGGAAGGCGGCGCGTACCGCGATCAGCTGGGACGTGAGACGGCAGTAGTGGGGCAGCAGGCAACCGAGGAAGTCATCGATCCCCTGTGCCTGCTCGGCGACTCGCTTGAGGGAGATGCGCACCAGGGTGTTGGCACCACCGGCCTGTGGCAGGGCGTTGTAGCAGCTGACGATGCCAAAACCACGCTGGTCGAAGGTATCGCGATGGATCGGGTAGTTGGCGATGTGCGGCTTGCTGCACTCGGCGATATTCTTCACTGCCAGCAGCAGCAGATCGTCGGGAGTCTGCTCCGGATCGTGGAAGAAGGTGAGGTTGGGGGCCACCTGCTTGAGCTCGTTGTCGATGCGCAGGATCAGGCGGCAGATCCGGTTGTCATCGGGGCCGATGTTGACGTGCATGAAGGCGTCCGGCAGCACCCGATCCAGATAGATCCAGAACCCTTTCAGCTTGCGGTAGAGAGTCTCGTCATCCAGCTCGCCGACAAAGGGGAGCAGCAGCTGATCGAGCCGTCCCAGCCAGACTGGCATACCGGTGACGGAAGGAACGTGGTGATAGAGGATGCGCAGGGCATCGAGCGCTTCGTCGAAATTTCGCGGCGCCGCCAGCTCCAGCCAGGCGGAGCCCTGGGTCAGGAACTTCTCGTAGTCCGGCAGCACATAGCGCGGCTTGTAGGGAGCGTGCCCCTCGAACATGTCACAGACAAATCCCTGCGCCATCGCCTCTGCAACTGCGGCAGGCAGGTCGGGGTATGGCAGCGCATTCTCGGCGGCCAGCGCCAGCGCGTGGCTCTTCTGGGCAGGAGAGAGATGGGGATCGCGCACGATGCGCTGGCAGGTTTCGGTCAAAGACATGGGAAGCTCCTTCACTGGCTGAGCCCATATCCTCACCTTTTGCAGGCTTTTTTGGAATTGACATTCATAACATGGTGGATGTCCATAAAAGACATCCGAAAGGCGAGATCACATCCGCTATAAACCAACGGGGCCCGCTCGATGGAGCGGGCCCCGTTCATCAATCAGGGTTCGATGATGATGGGCGTGCCGGGCTTGACGGCCTCCCACACCTCATCCAGATCGTGGTTGAGCATGGCGATGCAGCCATTGGTCCAGTTGGAGGGCTGTACCCTGCGGTTGCCAATGCTGTTGATCTGACCGTGGATCATGATCATGCCACCCGGGTTTACCCCCTTCTCGTTGGCCGCCTTGATGTCGTCCAGATTGGGGTAGTTGATGTGGATCGCCTTGTAATAGCCGGAGTTGGTCTTCTTGTAGTCGAGGATGTAGCGACCTTCCGGGGTGCGCTGATCCCCTTCCCGCTGCTTGTGACCCTTGGGCGCCGGGCCCAGCGCGATCCAGTAGCGTTTGACCTCTTTGCCATCCTTCATCAGGGTCAGGCTATAGGTGGACTTCTTGACCACCACCATGTCGGCAGACAGGGTGGCAAAACTCAATGCGGGCCACAGCCCCAGTAAACACAGTAATACGGCTCTCATTCCATCCCTCGACAAGCCTCTGATACGGGCTTTGGTGTTGCCAAATCATCTGAATAATCTTCGCCTGCTGGCGAGCGAGCGCCATGATATTGGATCGCCATCAATACTCAATATGCGCGATAAAACATATCTTGGCACCGGTTTCGCCTGATCCCCGCGCACGTCATTCAAACTTCAATAATTAATATTCAAAACAATAAGATAGCGTCAAACATCAGTTCTGGCGTATGACCTGATGATCGGCGATGATTACTTTTCAACCCATCGACAGGATCATGCCATGCGCTCTTCATGCCGCTTCGTCCACCTGCTGTTGTCACCCCTGCTGCTCTGGCTGCCCGCATCTTACGCAGCGGATGCGCTCTGGCTGCGCGACCCCGCCCTCTCCCCCGATGGTAAGCAGCTTGCCTTCACCTGGCAGGGACGGATCTTCATCACCAGCGCACAAGGGGGGCCGGCCAGCGCCCTTACCGGCAGTGACTACCTGAGCCAGCGCCCCATCTGGTCGCCGGATGGCAAGCAGATCGCCTTTGCCGCCAACCTCTACGGCAACGAGGATGTGTTCGTGGTGCCCGCCAGCGGCGGCAAGATGGTGCGGCTCACCCGCGACTCGCGCAACGACCTGCCGCAGGCATTCAGCCCCGATGGCAAACAGCTGCTGCTGAGCAGCCAGCGGCTGGCCGATCCCAATGCCGATCACTTCGTGGCCGAAGGGGTGCAGGTCAGCGCCCTCTACTGGGCGCCGGTAACAGGAGGCAAGCTGCAGGCCGATCTGCCACTGCCGGCGATCCTCGCCCGCCCGCACGGGCAGCAGCTCGCCTACCAGATGCCGTCGATGGATCAACCCTTTCGCAAGCACCAACACTCGTTTGCCGTCTCCCGCCTCTGGCTGTTCGATGGTAAACAGCACCGCCAGCTGACCGAGGATCGCATCGCCGCCACCGATCCGGTCTGGAGCGACAAGGGGGATACCCTCTTTTACCTGAGCGAGCGCAGCGGTGACTTCAACGTCTGGCGCCGTGATCTGGCCAGCGGCAAAGAGCAGCAACTCACCCACTACAAGGGCAATCCGGTGCGGGGGCTGAGCGCCTCGCGCAGCGGCGATCTGGTCTGGTCGTGGCTCGGGGAGCTCTACCGCCTCGATGCCGGCAGCACCGAGCAGCGCAAGCTCGCCATCACGCCGCAGGTGGTGAGCGAGCCGGACGAGCAGAGCCAGTCCAACAATCAGGCTGACGAGATCCTGGTCAGCGAAGAGGGCAAGGAGCTGATCCTGGTGAGCGAGGGGAGCCTGTTCGCCGTCGATCCCGAGCGGGAGCGGGTACGCCAGCTCACCGACTCCCCCAGCGAGCAGTCCAGCCCCCTCTTTGCCGAGAAGGAGCGCTCGCTTATCTACCTCTCCGAACAGGATGGGCCGGCCGCCCTCTATCGCCTGCGCAAAGCGGATCCGGAGCGTCTCTTCAGCGATCCGGGCACCTTGCAGGAGAGCCTGCTGCTGGCCATTCCCGGCAAGGGGATCAGCCGTCCGGTGCTCTCTCCCGATGGCAAGCAGCTCGCCTTCGTGGTCGATGGTCAGGCCATTCATTTGCTCGATCTGGCGAGCAACAAACAGCGCGAGCTGGTTCCCGCCAGCTTCAACCCCTCGCGCCACGAGGTGATGCTCGCCTTTGCTCCCGACTCCCACCATCTGGCGCTCACCTTCCGTCCCGACTCGGCCCAGCAGGAGATCGCCGTGCTCGATACGGCCGATGCCAAAGCCAAACCGGTTAACGTCAGCCTCAACGGCTATCAGGACGGGGCGCCGGCCTGGAGTCAGGATGGCGGCATCCTCTACTGGCAATCGACCCGCTATGGTGTGCTGGATGCCGATGGTGAACCCCTTGGCAGCAACCTGCTCGGCATCTACAGCAGCCGGGCGGCCAAGGCGGACTTTCTGGCCGAAGTGGCACCGCCCAAGGAGGGGTATGGCTTCGAGACCGCTCGCCTCTCCCATCGGGAGGCGCTGCAACTCTTCCCCAGCGGCACGCTGCTCGCCAGCCGGGTCATTCACGACCAGCTCGTCTATCTGGTGGAAGAGGGGGGCCCCAACAACGAGAGCGAGATCAAGGGTTACTCGCTCGACCTGCGCAAGGGGGAGACCCGCCAGCTGTTTGGCGATCAGCCGGGGCCGGCCATGGCCACCCTCAATCGGGAGGCGACCCTGGCCACTCTGGTGCGGGACGGAGAGATCACCCGCATTAACCTCGACTCCGGCGAGGCGCTCAGCTCCGCTTTCGAGCTGGTGCAGAGCAGGGGGCAGCACGCCCGAATGGTGGCCGCCTTTGACCAGATCGCCCGCCTCACCCGGGACGAGTTCTATCGCGACGACATGAACGGAGTGGACTGGAACGGTTATGTCGCCACCTATCGCCGGCTGCTTGCCGGCATCAACAACGGCCGCGACTTCGGTGACCTGCTGGCGGAGCTGGCGGGCGAGCTGAACGTCTCCCACACCTGGGGCTATGGCCCCACTCGCTATCCCGACATGGCGGATGAGACCGCCAGTCTCGGGGGCTACTGGCAGGATGGCAAAGAGGGGGTAGTGCTGACCCATCTGCTGCCCGGCGGGCCGCTGGATCAGGAGAGCGACATCGCTGCCGGTGCCCGCCTGCTCGCCATCAACGGCAATCCGGTCGCCACCCGGACAGAGCTCGATCGCGCCCTCAACCACAAGGCCGGGGCGCGGCTCGCCCTCACCTTCCAGCAGGTGGGGAACAAGGAGCCGGACGAGGTGGAGGTAACCGCCATCGATCAGCAGCAGGAGTACCGGCTGCAGCTCGACAGCTGGATCGCCAAACGACGGGATCTGGTGGCCAAGCTGAGCAAGGGCCGGGTCGGCTACGTCTATCTGCCGGAGATGAACAGCGCCGTCTATGAGGAGCTGGTGTCGGAGGCGCTCGGCCGCTTGCGCAGCAGCGAGGCGCTCATCGTCGACGTGCGCTTCAACAAGGGGGGCTATCTGGCCAATACCCTGGTTGGCTTCCTCACCGGCAGCAGCAGCGCCCACGGCATGGCCATCTCGGATCCCAAGGCGGGACAAGGGGCCAGCGATGCCGCGACCCGTCAATGGACCAAACCCTCAGTGGTGCTGGTCAATGCCGGCAGCTACTCGGAGGGCTCCGCCTTCCCCGAGTACTACCGCGCGCTCAAGATTGGCCCCATCGTCGGCGAGCCGGTGCCCGGTACCGGCACTATGGTCTATGGCCATACCTCCCGCCTCGTGCCCGGCCTCTCCTACGGCATTCCGACTCTGGGTCTGCGCAAACCGGACGGCACCTTCTACGAGAATCAGGAGCTGATCCCGGACGTGCAGGTGCCGCTCACCCCCGCCGATATGGTGGCCGGGCGTGACCCCCAGCTGGAGGCCGCAGTAAAAGCCGCCCTCAAGCAGTTGCCCGCCAGCGCCAAATAACGGCGCCCATCGAGCTCAACGAAAGCGAAACAGCTCGCGATGCAGATGCCCGCCCGGCAACAGCCGGGTCAGGGCATCTGCCATCCCCTCCGGCCCGCAAAACCACACCTGCGCAGGTGCATCCTGCGCGATGCGAGCCAGATCCAGCCGCCCGGCCGCCTTGTCCAGATGCAGCTGATAACGCACACCGGTGCGATGACAGAGCTCGGCCAACCGCTGGTGGTAAACGGCCCCCGCCAGATCCGGCGCACACTGGATCAGGGTGATCCCCTCGCCGCGCTCGCCACGGGCAGCCAGCCCCTCCAGCCAGGCCACAAACGGCGTGATACCGATCCCGGCCCCCAGCCAGAGGGCTCGCCCTCCCCCTTGCGGGGCGACAAAAGCGCCATAGGGGCCGGTCACCACCACCTCATCCCCGACGCGCGCCTCTGCCACCAGCTGACGGGTATGATCTCCGAGCGCCCGTACCGCGATCACCAGCTGGCGCCGATCCGCCGACACCCGCACCAGAGTAAAGGGGTGCGGCCCCTCCTTGGCGTCAAATTCGAAAAAGGCAAACTGACCCGGGCGGTAATGGGCGAGCGGCCGCTCCAGCTGCATGGTCAGCTCGCAGGTCTGATCCGCCAGCGTCCGCACCGCAACGACCCGGCCGGGATGGCGCTTGCGCGCCCCCACTTGCCCCAGCAGGGAATAGAGGGCCCCGCTAGCGCCGATCCCGCCGATCAACCAGATCGCTACCCCAACCGGCGTCATGGCCCCCACCTGAGGCAGCAGGCAGAGCCCGTGGCCCCAACCCGCCAGATAGATGAGCGGCGCCAACCGGTGGATCAGCCGAAAGCGGCCATAACTCACCAGCGCCAGCAAGCTCACCACCACCAGCGCGATCAGCAGATAGAAACTCCACTCCCCCAGTGTATTGCCAAGGCCATGGAGCGAGATGCCATTGCCTGCTCCTGCACCAGCTGCGGCAGCACTGGCCCCACGCCGGGCGGGACGGCTCAGCCAACCCGCCGAGACCGCCCACTTGGGCGCCTCCACCAGCAGCCAGTGAGCGGTCAGTGCCAATGCGCCGCCGATGGCCGTCTGGCGGTGCAATCGCAACATCCGGTCCAGACCGCCACACCACACCTCCAGCTGCGGCAGACGCAACGCCAGCAACAGCGAAATGGCCATATAGGCCATCCCCAGCAGGCCCGTCAGCAGCAACATCTCATGGCGCCAGGGCCACACCCCGTTGGCGTCCCCCGCATAACCCAGCCACCAGACTCCAACCGCCAGCAGCGGCAACAGCCACCACACCCGTTTACTCGTCATAACATGCTCCCTGGTTCCATCGCGGCAGGGCCTCGCCCCTGCACATGGTTCCATTACAACCCCGTCCGGTCACAAGACTTTGCCAGAGGGGGAAGCTTGTGTGGCAATGTGTGACAAACGGAAACAAAAGAGGGCCCGCCGGCCCCTCTGGTCACCCTTGCTGACTGGCCCTCTCTTCATGGGGAATAGCGCAAAATCCACCTCTGCCGCGATTGACGACCCGCCAGTAAAAGGAATCAAATGGGGACGACACATATCTGCGGCGGAAAACCAGCTGCCCGCCCCCCCGGACCAAGAGCTCCCCCTTGCTTTCATCCACCGAACAACGCTTCTGCTCAAGCTGTCAGCACGAGACCAACCATGTCGTGGTGCTGGTCGACAAATCCTTTGGCCAGCAGCTGACACCGGAGCAAAAGCGCAAAGCGTTTATCAAGGACTTCATTACCGGCTGGGCCGCCGACCCCTTTCTGGCCAACATGGATCGCTTTGAGCGCCACGCCATCTGTGAAAATTGTGGAAAAAAGGTCATTGATGAGTAGTGAACAATGAGCAAAAAGAATGGCAGGAAGGTTTCCCCGCCTGCCAATTGCCGTATCAAAGCAAGTTAACGCCCATCAGATTGCTCACTGCACGCAGTTCCACCCCTCCCCGACATTCTCGGAAAAATAGTGCCGGGCAATCCACGCCTCGAAATCGGCCAGCATGCGGGTTTCCGACTCGCTGTTGTCGGCGATAAGCTCGGCGCCGTGTACCACCCGGATATGGGCGTCGAGCGGGCTTCCCTCACCCGCCGCGGGGCGCTGCTGCGTGGCGGCCATGCAGGCTTGCGCCTGTTGCCACGCTTCGGCGGCGCTCAGGTTGCACGCCTCGGCCAGCGGCACGGCACTGAAGCCTTCACCGGTCAGGCTGCGCAATGTCTCATCGTGAGTCATGCCGTTGCCCGGCCCCCAGTAGTGGGCAGCCAGATCCGGCCCGATGCGCGGGTTGTCGGTAAGGTAGCCATCACGCTTGAGGAAATAAGCGCGAGTCTGCTCCACCGCCATCAGCGCCAGCAGGTAGCCGTGATAGGCGCAGGCCGACTCCTGATTAAGGAGGTGCGGAATGGCCAGCAACGGGCGTGGGCTCTCGACCCCGAGGATCTTGCGCTCCCACTTGCGGGCCAGTGCCAGCACAGCCTCGGGAGTACGTTCAGCCTCATCCATGGCGTAGAGATCCCGCTCGAAGTAGGCCACCAGCGCGATCTGGCGTTCGTTAAAAGCGCGAAACGGCTGACGCGCTTCGATCATCTCCTTGATAAGCGCATCGGGGATCGGCTCTCCCGCCGCATTTCTGGCATAGCGTTTGAGCCAGTCCGCATCGTCCAGCAGGCTGTCGCAGAACATTGACTGGGTCTCGGCATAAGCCATGGAGGTGGGCGGAAACTCCTGTGAGAAGCAGGGGGCATTGCCGGTGACATTGGCAAAGTGCGCGGCGTGGCCCCCCTCGTGGAACAGGGTGTTGAGGCCACTCCAGCCGCTGCCCACCTGCGCCGGATCGGCCAGGCTGGTGAAATTGACCACAGCCGGCACCCACTCCCCCTGCAGGAAGAAGCTCGGCACCGGGCCGTGGCAGAAGCCGTTCTCGTATTTCCCCTCCCGGGTCAGCAAATCCAGGGTGAGGGTCGCACCACGATACTGGATGCCGAGCCGGCGGAAACTCTCGACCCAGTCCCGCAGCGCCCGCGAGAAGGGCACATAGGGGTCGAGCTGGCGGGTCACGTCGCCACTGACGAAGTAACGCAGGTTGTGGGACAACAGGGCCACCTCCCCTTTGGCCGCTTTCAGTTCGACCAGACTCTGCTGCAGCCGGACGTCGGTACGGGCGATGAAGTCATCAAGGATGGCGAACAGCTGATCCGGGCTCATCTGTTCGTTCTTGCGCACCTTGTAGGCGAAATAGTCGCGATAGCCCATGGCGCGGGCAAAGCGGTTGCGCAGCGCCACCACCTCGAGAAAGCCGTTGCCGACCACCCACTGCTCCAGGGTGTGGAACATGGCGATGGCGCTTTGGCGCACCGCCTCGTTCGGGCTGGCTGCAAGCGAGGTGCTGGCGGCGGGCAGGCTGCCTGCGACCTGCTGGCCCTGCTCATCCAGCAGGGTCAGTTTCAGACCTTTGCGGCGGGCAAACAGATCCGCCTCGGCAGCCACCAGCTCATCCATCAGGGCGGCGGCAACGGGATCCTCGATGACGTTGCACTCGAAGAAGGCAATCCAGCCCGCCAGACCCCGTTTTAACTCCTCATCTTCGGCAAGGGCGTGCATCTTGCGCAGTTCCGGCAACCGCTCCGGATTGGCGCAAAAGGCCTTGTAGGCCTGCTCGGCTGCGGTAAATCCGGCCTGATCGTCGCTGGTGCCCATGTAGGTGGCCCAGAACAGATCCTCCTTGCGTCTGTGAACCTGCAGATAGGCGCGATTGAGCTGGTCAAAATACTCTCTGGCAATCGAACTCATAAATTCCCTCTTGTCGCAGGAGCGCTCCGGATGGCCCCTGTTCTGGTTGGTGAAATGCCAAGCTATTCACATTTTTCGGCAAATCGTGCGAAGAAACCCTTTTCAACATGCTACCCGAAAGCGGGCTGTAACCTCTGCTGACTATACTGATGTTAAAACGCTCATTTAAACAGGCTCGCCAAGCCACTGAAAGTAAATGAATTGTTAAATGAGACGTTCAGCAAGAGAGATAGAGGCTACCGCTGTATCGAGCCACCATAACATCAACGGGATAACGAGGGGTTAGTCATGTTCAAGCTCGGTGATATCACCGTGAGCCGCAAATTGATCTTGCTGCTCACGGTTGCGTTTGTCGGTTTCGTGTCACTGCTGCTCATCTCCGCCAACGCACTCCAGCGCAATCTGATGAGTGAACGGGAAGCGCGACTCAATGCCGTGCTGGGACAGGCCATGAGCCAGATCCAGTTTCTGGCCAGCACCCTGCCGGCAGAGCAGGCGCAGCAGGAGGCACGCAAGCTGCTGACCAATATGCGCTTTGATGGCAACAACTATTTGTTCGTCATCGATGAGAGCCGCAAGATGCTGGTGCATCCCATCCGGCCCGAACTGGTCGGCCAGACCATGGGAGAGGGTTCGGGTGCCACCGCAGGGCAGTTCTGGTTCCAGATGGTCGACATCGCCCGTGGCGGCAAGCAGGGAACCCTGCAATACATCTGGACCGGCCCGTCTGGGGAAACCGCTGACAAGCTCTCCATGGTCTCTGGCTATCAACCCTGGGGCTGGATCCTCGGCACCGGTATGCTGCTGCAGGACATCCACCAGACCATCTGGGCCCAATACATGAAGATGGGCAGTGCCACCGCCATCGTCATTGTACTGATGGGGCTGCTGGGCTGGCGCATCACCCACTCCATCGTCTCCCCGCTCAACCAGATCAACCACGCCATGCAGCGGGTCGCCAGGGGCGATCTGGTGGTTACTATTCCGGTGCAGGGCAAGGATGAGCTGGGCATGGTGGCAAGCTGCACCAACCAGAGTCTCGATGCCATCCGCCACGCGCTGCTGGAGGCAAGTCAGGGGGCCCGCAACGTGGCCGATGCCGCCCTGCGCATCGCCGCCTCCGCCGAGCAGACCAATCAGGCGGTCACCAACCAGCGGGATCAGCTGGCCCAACTCGCTACCGCCATGAACGAGATGAGTACCACCATCTCTGACGTAGCGGGCCATGCCGAGAACACTGCGCGTGACACCCAGGAGGCGACCGGTGAAGCCGGGCTCGGCAACCGGGATGTGCACGCCAGCGTGAACGGCATCAAGGCGCTCGCCAGCGAAGTGGAGCAGGCGACCCAACAGGTCAATCAGCTGAAAGAGGGGGTCATGCAGATCGGCGAGGTGACGGCGGTTATCAGTGCCATCTCGGATCAGACCAACCTGCTGGCCCTCAACGCCGCCATCGAGGCAGCCCGCGCCGGCGAGCAGGGCCGTGGCTTTGCCGTGGTGGCCGACGAGGTGCGCCAACTGGCCAGCCGCACTCGCCAGTCCACCGAGGAGATCCAGAGCACCATTGCCCAGCTGCAACAACGGGCCGTCAGTGCAGCCAGTGCTATGGATGCCAGCCGCAAGCTGGCGGAGAGCAGCGTCGATCAATCCCAGCAAGCGGGCCAGGATCTCACCCTGATCGTCAACCACATCCAGCATGTGAGCGACATGGCGACCCAGATCGCTACCGCTGCCGAGCAGCAGAGCATGGTGGCCGAGGATATGAACCGCAACGTCAGCGGCATCAACGACTCGGCGCTGGAGATGTCCCAGTCCGCCTCGCAACTGGCGCAGGAGAGCGAGCTGCTGGCCGGTCTCTCCCGCAGCCTTGATGAGCGGCTTGCGGTGTTCAAACTTGGCAAGGAATCAGCTACAGCGCCAATGATGGCTCCCGTATCTCCCCTCTCCGGAGAGCAGCGCGCCCGTCATTGATGGCGTCAACCCGTGTCGCCTTGTCACCCGACCTGCCAGCCAAGCTGGCAGGTTTTTTTACGCCGACAACACGCAATCGGCATGCACCTTATCGGCATATTCAACGGTATTCGACGCCATTCACAGATAAGAGAACATTTTAAAAACAGTCAGTTAGAATGATCCATGTGCCGTTGAACGGTGCATTTAAACATTTAACTTCAAATAATTAATCAATGCGGTGCACAATGGTGATGGCCGAACATTTGGCCCATCACTAACCATCTAGTCATTTGGCAAACTGACCGAAAGGTCGGGACGCAAAGCCTCCGGTCTACAGACGTTTTGTCCAGGATAGCGGGGTTGCCACACGCAAGTGTGCATCGGGGAACTCCCCGGCCAACTGACTGCCCACATCTATCGAACAGAGGAATGTATGGCAGCAAAAATCCAACTCAATCACATCGCAACGGTGCTGGCCCTGCTGGCCAGCGGCAGCGCCCTGGCCCACGGCTACATCAACCAGCCAGAGAGTCGCAACTACCTGTGCAAAACCGGTGGCAACAGCCAGTGTGGCGGCGTGCAGTGGGAACCCCAGAGCGTGGAGGGCCCATCAGGCTTCCCGCAGAGCGGCCCGCAGGATAGCCAAATCGCCTCGGCGGGCAGCCCGCGCTGGAGCGAGCTGAACATCCAGACCAGCGACCGCTGGACCAAGCGTGAAGTACAGCCCGGCCCCTTCGCCATCAGCTGGACCTTCACTGCCAACCACGTCACCCGCAACTGGCGCTACTACCTCACCAAGCAGGACTGGAACCCCAACCAGCCGCTCACCCGCGCCTCGTTCGACCTGACCCCCTTCTGCGTCATCGACGGCAACATGGTGCAGCCGCCCAAGCAGGTGACCCACAACTGTGTCTTGCCGGATCGCACCGGTTATCAGGTGATCCTCGGCGTGTGGGAAGTGGGCGACACCAGCAACAGCTTCTACAACATCATCGATGCCAAGTTCAAAGATGGTAGCCAGCCGCCGCTGGAGTGGAGCCAGGCAGGCACCATCTACCCCTCCATCGACCTCGCAGTGGGTGACAAGGCGATGACCCGGGTATTCGATGCCAACGGCGAGCGCCCCGATCTGCAGACCGTGCTGACCATCACCACCGCCGAGCAGGGCCAGAAGAACAGCTGGGCTCATGCCCTCGCCAGCAAGATCAACGCCGAACAGAGCCTGATCCGCGCCGGTCAGCAAGGAGCCGATGGCCAGTTCAATCCGGTCTACGGTATGAACCCCGTCTATCTGCATCGAGACAGCAAACTGGATCGAGTCGAGATTGATCTGCAACAGCTGCAGCCGCCGGTAGTGGACAGCATCAGCGTCAGCGGTCTGGCCAGCGACTATGTGCTGGACAACGGCAAGGCCACCCTCGATTTCACCGTCACCGCACAGGGAGATCTGGCCGTCACCAACACCCTCTATGACCACGGCGGCGTCGCCAAGGGTGAAAGCAGTACCGACATCAAGGACAGCAGCCACACCTTTACCATGGCGCTGGAAGGGCTCAAGGCAGGTCACCACCAGCTGGTGATCAAGGCCACCCCGAAAGCGGGCGGCGAGACCATTCAGCAGACCATGGACCTGATGTTCAAGGAGCAGAGCAGCGGCGAATACGACTTCGTCTTCCCGAACTCGCTCAAATCCTATGCCGCCGGCACCAAGGTGCAGCAGCCGAAAAATGGCAAGGTCTATCAGTGCAAGCCCTTCCCCTACAGCGGCTACTGCCAGCAGTGGACTACCACCGCCACCCAGTACGAGCCGGGCATCGGCTCCCACTGGCAGATGGCGTGGGATGAAGTGCACTAACCCACGCTTGGGCACATAAAAAAGGGCGTCCTCTCTAGCAGGGGACGCCCGGAAAAATCAAACCTTGCGGTTTGCATACCAACGGAACCAAGACCTCACTCTTCACTTACTTCACACACTCAACACACTCTTTAGAACAGGGGTTGTCCATTAACCCTGCCATTTTCCTCCTTCGACAATCACATCATTCGGATCGGTATCAGGGCTCAGCTTGTCACGCACATACTGGTCATAGAGTTTCAGCAGGTACTTCTCCTCACCCAGCTTGGCGAGACGGTCGTTGACCCAGTCACGCAGCTCGATATTGCCCTTCTTCACCGCCGGGGCGATGGGATCTTCCGAGCCCAGTTTTTCGGGCAGTACCCGATAGCCCGGGTTCTCCTTGGCCCAGCTGAACAGCACCAGGTTGTCCTGGGCATAGGCGTCACCACGGCCCTGCGCCAGCGCCTGCAAGGATTCGGTGTTCTTCTCGAACTTGAGCACCTTCCACTCCGGATGGTTGCGGGTCAGCCAGATGTCGGCCGTGGTGCCGGTGGTCACGATCAGGGTCTTGCTGGCCAGATCATCGAGCTTCTTGGCCGGGCTCCCTTCCGGCACCAGCACCTGTACCGCCACTCGCAGGTTCGGGTTGGTGAAATCCACCACCTCGCGCCGCTCCGGGGTCACCGTCATATTGGCGAGGATCAGATCCACCTTGTCGCTCTGCAGGAAGGGGATGCGGCTGGCTGGCTCCACCGCCACGAATTCGATCTTGTTCTCGTCCCCCAGCAGATCCTTGGCGAAGCGGCGGCCGAGATCGGTGTCAAAACCGACGTAGTTCCCCTTCTCGTCCACGTAGCCAAACGGCGGCTTATCGGTGAAGACGCCGACGATGAGCTTGTCCCGCGCCTTGATCTTGTCGAGAGAACCGTCCGCCGCATGGGCAGCGCCGCTGGCGATACCCAGTCCTAATAAGGCACTAAGCAGAACCGAGGTGATTTTTTTCATGCTGACTCCTTTCGTTTGATGACATTTGTATAAGAAAACTTGGCGAGGAACTGGCGCGCACGCTGGCTCCTGGGATTGTCGAAAAATTGGTGGGGCGCGGCCTGCTCCAGAATGTGGCCACCATCCATGAAGACGATGCGATCCGCCACCGCCCGGGCGAAGGCCAGCTCGTGGGTGACGATAAGCAGGGTCATGCCGCTGCCGGCGAGATCGCGGATCACCTCCAGCACCTCCTGCACCATCTCGGGGTCGAGGGCGGCTGTTACCTCGTCAAACAGCATCACCTGCGGGTTCATGCACAGCGCCCGCACGATGGCGATGCGCTGCTGCTGGCCGCCGGAGAGCTGGCGCGGATAGTCGTGGCGCCGCTCCCACAGGCCGATGCGGGTCAGCAGCTGCTCGGCTTGCAGCAGCGCCTCTGCCCGCTCCCGCTTTTGCACCTGCAGGGGGCCAAGCAGCACATTTTCCAGCACCGTCAGGTTGGGGAAGAGGTGATAGCTCTGGAACACCATGCCGATCCGCTGGCGCACCCGCTGCCAGTCGGTGGCACCATCCAGCAGCACACCATCGAAGCGGATCTCGCCCCCCTGAATGGGCTCGAGCCCGTTGAGAGTGCGCAACAAGGTGCTCTTGCCGCAGCCGCTTGGCCCCAGGATGACGATCACCTCCCCGGCGCGCACGCTGAGGCTGATCCGATCCAGCACCAGATTCGGGCCGAACTGTTTACTGACAGAACCGAGTTCAAGCAGAGGTGTCATACCGCATTACCCCATTGTTGCTCCAGCCGGCGCGAGGCGAGCGAGAGCGGATAGCAGACCAGAAAAAAGAACAGAAACAGCAGACCGTAAATAAGCAGCGAGCCATAGGTGCGCTCGATGATCTGCTGGCCCACCTTGATCACTTCCACCACCCCGATCAGCACCGCCAGCGAACTGGTCTTGATGATGCGGGTGTAGATGTTGATGGTCGGCGGCGTCAGCCGCTGCAACGCCTGTGGCAGCAACACATGGCGATAGAGCTGCCAGGTCGAGAGCCCGAGCGCCAAGCCGGCCTCCTGCTGACCACGGGCGAGGGAGTTGAGGCCACCGCGCACCACCTCTCCCACCTCGCTGGCGCCCCAGAGGGCGAGTACCAGCACGGCGCACCAGAAGGCCGGAATATCGAGGCCGAAAAAGATCGGCAACCCGAAGAAAAAGAGATAGAGCCACACCAGCACCGGCACCACCCGAAACAGCTCGAGATAAAGCCGCAGCAGCCCCCGCACCAACCGACCGCCCTGTTGTGCCAACACGCCGTAAGCGACACCGCCGAGGGTGGCAAACAGGATGGCCAGCAGCGAGATGGCGAGGGTCTGACCCGCGCCCACCACCAGCAGTGGCAGCGCCTGCGTCAGCTGTCCAGAAATTTCACTGGCCATATTGAGCCCTCCTTTCCTGCGCCTCGGTGGCGAATGATTGCGGCAGCTGGAAGATACGTGCCCACATCGGGATCCTCGCCTGCATCAGCGATTCAGTGACCGAACTGACCATGTTGCAGCCTCCTTTCAACGACGCGCAGAGCGAGGGAGAGCGGCAGAAAGATCAGCACGCACATCAATGTCAGTACCGCCAGCATCTCGTAGGTCTTGTAGTAGAGGGCGATGTAATTCTTGGTGGTGTAGAGCAGTTCTGGCACCGCCACCGCCGAGGCCACCGTCGTCTCCTTGAGCAGGAAGATGAAGTTGGCAAACAGCGCGGGCAGGCTGGCGAGCCAGGCCTGGGGCAACTGCACGTGGCGCAGCAGTTGCCAGCGGGAGAGGCCGATTGCCCTGCCAGCCTCCAGCTGACTGGCGGGCACCGCCTGAATGCCTGCACGCAGCGCCTCGGTCAGATAACCACCACCGAGGAAGGTCATGGCAATCACCGCAGTGGTAAAGCCCGACAGCGACAAGCCGAGCGCAGGCAGCCCGAAATAGAGGAAGAAGAGCTGGATAAGCAGCGGCGTGTTGCGGGCCAGCTCGACATACCCGCGGATCAGGGCGCTGAGCGGCCGCTTGTGCAGGCTCAACAGGGCGACGTTGAGCAGGGCGACCGCCAGCGAAGTGAGGATCACTATGGTCCCCAGCTGCAAGGTGACCCAGACCGCCTTGCCGAAGGCGGGCAGCGTCGTGAGGATGAAGGGCAGATCCAGATTCATGCCGGGATCCTCCCGTCACGCTGCAGACGCTGGGGCAGCACAGTGATCGCATCCGGGTACTTGATGCCGGCACCGGTATTGAGCACGACAACCTGCTCCTGCTCCCGGATCCAGCCCGCCTCGCGCAGTTGACGAGCGGCAGCAAACGCGGCGGCCCCTTCCGGGCAGACAAAGCTCCCTTCGCGAGAAGCAAGCAAGCGGATCTCGCTCTGGATCGCCTTGTCATCCACCGCGATGGCGCAACCTTCGGTGCGATAGAGGGCATCCAGCACCAGAAAATCCCCCAGCGCCTTGGGCACATTGATGCCGAATGCCAGCGTCCGGGAGTCGGGCCAGAAGCTCGACTCGGCGGCTCTCTGTTGCCACGCCTGTACGATGGGTGCGCAACCGCTCGCCTGCACGGCCACCAGCCGGGGCAGCTCACCCTTGACCCACCCCAGCTCCTGCAGCTCGCGCAGCCCCTTGTAGATACCGATAAGGCCGACCCCGCCACCGGTGGGATAGATGATCACATCCGGCAGGGTCCAACCCAGCTGTTCGACAATCTCCAGCCCCATGGTCTTCTTGCCCTCAATCCGGTAGGGCTCCTTCAGGGTTGAGGCATCAAACAGGGCGTGCTCCGCCACCGCCTGCGCCACCTGACGACCGGCATCGCTGATCAGGCCATCCACCAGATAGAGACGGGAACCGGCGAGGGAGGTCTCCAGTCGGGTGATGGCGGGAGCTGCCTGCGGCATGACGATGGTGCTGCGCAGTCCGGCGCGGGCACCGTAGAGCGCCCATGCAGCCCCTGCGTTGCCGTTGGTCGGCATGGCGAAGTGGGTGACGCCGAGTTCACGCGCGCGGGAGATGCCCACCGCTGCACCACGAGCCTTGAAGGAGCCGGTGGGGATGACGCTCTCGTCCTTCATCCAGAGATCCGGAATACCGATCTGCTTGCCCAGAGTGGGCAGCCGTAGCAGCGGGGTAAGCCCCTCCCCCAACGTCACAACATGGGCGGGATCTCGCACCGGCAGCAACTCGTGATAACGCCACAGGCTGGCCGGGCGACCCGACAATGCCGCCGGGTGCCAGGCTCGCTTCAACGCATCGAGATCGTAGCTGGCCAGCAGTGGTGCACCTGCCCGGCTCAGTTGCCAGGGCTGGTCGGCATCATGGATCTCGCCACTCTTGCTGCAACGCAGATGTGATAGGTAGCTATACGGCATGCTTTATCCTGAATGGATCGACTTTGGTCAGTCACTTATTCCATCCTGCAATCCAAGTACCGGATAACAAACAAAATTAACTGGCAAACCTAAGTGAAAAAATTCATATAAAGCCGTCTGTTTTCGCTGACAATCTCATCTGCCAGCAATAAAGAAGGGGAGCCAATGGCTCCCCTTCTGGTCTTCTCTTCCGATTCAAATCTGGAAGTCGATGGCAGGCTCGCTGCCCATGGCGCGGGCCTGAATATCCGCCAGCGCCAGCTCGGGGTTGCAGAGCTGGATAAACTGCCAGGCAAAGTTGTGCTGGAACTGCCCCTGCTTGAGGCCAATCCAGGCGGTGTGGGGGGCAAACAGATGGCTGCCGTCGAGCTGTACCAGCCCCTGATCGCGCTGCGCGTCGAACGCCATGTCGGCCAGTATGCCGACCCCCATCTCCAGCTCGACATAGGTCTTGATGACATCGGAGTCCTGCGCCGTCAGCAGGATCTGCGGCTCGATGCCAGCCGCAGCAAAGGCTTCATCCACCCGCACCCGCCCGGTCAACCCGGCTTGATAGGTGACGATGGGCCAGTTGGCCAGCGCCGCCAGCGTCAGATCCCGCTCGCCTGCCAGCGGATGTTGCTCGGGCACCACGATATTGTGGTGCCAGCGGTAGTAGGGAAATGCCACCACCCCTTCGCTCTTGTCGAGCTGCTCGCTGCTGATGCCGATATCCACCTCGCCGGTCTGTACCAGCCGCACTATCTCCTCCGGGCTGCCCTGACGCAGCTCCAGCTGTACCAGCGGAAACTGCTCGCGAAACGCCTTCACCACCCGCGGCAGGGCATAGCGGGCCTGGGTATGGGTGGTCGCCACCAGCAAGCGGCCCGAGTCGCGGTTGGCAAAGGTGCTGGCCAGTTTGCGGATGTTGTTGGCGTCATTGAGAATGCGCTCGGCAATCACCAGCAACTCCTTGCCCGGCTCGGTCATGCCGAGCAGCCGCTTGCCGTAGCGGATAAAAAGCTCGATACCGAGCTCCTCTTCCAGCTCGCGAATATGGCGGCTGACCCCTGACTGGGAGGTAAACAGGGCATTGGCCACCTCGGTCAGGTTGTAATCCCGCCGCGCTGCCTCCCGGATAATTCGTAACTGCTGAAAATTCACCTTGTCGCCTCCTGCGAAGAGTGGGCGACACAATCTGGTCACCCCCTCATTTTTGTTATTTGGCCGGATCATGCCCCGGCAGAGCGCCTGAACCCGGGTAGCCATGCCACCCGCAACACAACATCAAATCTGGTAATCGGGATAGAACTGCGCCTGTCTGGCCACCAGCCGTACCCCCTGTCCCGGGGCAAACTGCTTGGCCGCCTCCTTGCTCAGCTCCGCCTCATAGTGGGCCCCTTTGGTTTCGCCATCGCCACGCAGCTCCACCCGAATGCGTGGCCCCATGGGCAGCAGACGGGTGATGGTGGCGCGGATCCCGCCCGGCGCATCGGCTGGCAGAATCTCCAGTTCATGGGGACGGACATAGGCGATGGCGGCACTGCCGTGGGCCAGATGAGAAGCCGACGGCCCGCCGAGCAGCTGCTCGCCGACACCGAATCCCTGCTCCGCCACCCGACCGCGGAACTGGTTCACACTGCCGAGGAAGCTGTGGACGAAGGAGCTGGCAGGCTGGTCGTAGACCTCGGCCGGGGTGCCGATCTGCTCGACCCGTCCGGCGTTCATCAGCACCACCCGATCCGCTACCTCCAGCGCCTCCTCCTGATCGTGGGTGACGAACAGGCTGGTGACGTGCAGCTCGTCGTGCAGCTCGCGCAGCCAGCGGCGCAGCTCCTTGCGCACCTGCGCATCGAGGGCGCCGAAGGGCTCGTCCAAGAGCAACACCTTAGGCTGCACCGCCAGCGCGCGGGCCAACGCAACCCGCTGACGCTGACCGCCGGAAAGCTGGGTCGGATAGCGCTCGGACACATGGCTGAGCTGCACCAGATCCAGCAGCTCCTTGACCCGGGCACGAATGGCCGCCTCGGCCGGGCGTTCACTGCGCGGTTTGACCCTAAGGCCAAACGCTACGTTTTCGAACACCGTCATGTGGCGAAACAGGGCGTAGTGCTGGAACACGAAGCCGACGTTGCGCTCACGCACATGGAGATCCGATGCGTCCTCGCCACGGATGATGACGTGGCCAGAGTCGGCCTGCTCCAGCCCGGCGATGATCCGCAGCAGGGTGGTCTTGCCACAGCCGGAGGGGCCGAGCAGCGCCACCAGCTCACCGTCGTGAAAGTCGAGGTTGATGTCTGCCAGCGCCGCGTACTGATTGAAATGCTTGTTGAGTTGTTGAACCTGAATGCTCATGGCTGCCTCTTTAAAACGGTGATCAGTGAGATTTGGTGGGCTGGGCACGCAGCCGGGCCAACAGGGTTTCACCCAGCAGGGTGAAGATCCCGAACAGAGCCAAGAGGCTTGCCACTGCAAAGGCGGCGCCGGTCTGGTACTCGTTGTAGAGGATCTCGATATGCAGCGGCAGGGTATTGGTCTGGCCGCGAATATGACCGGAAACCACTGACACGGCGCCAAACTCCCCCACCGCGCGGGCGGTACAGAGCAGCAGGCCGTACATCAGGCTCCAGCGAATGCCGGGCAGGGTGACGCGCCAGAACATCTGCAGACCGCTCGCCCCCAGCATGATGGCCGCCTCCTCCTCTTCCGGGCCACGCGCCTCCATCTGAGGCAGCAGCTCGCGCACCACGAAGGGCACGGTAATGAAGGTGGTTGCCAGGATGATCCCCGGGGTGGCGAAGATGATCTTGATGTCGTGTTCGCTCAGCCAGTCACCGAACCAGCCGCGGCTGCCGAACATCAACACCAGCATCAGACCGGCGATCACCGGCGACACCGAGAAGGGCAGATCGATGATGGTGATGAGCAGCTGCCGACCGGGGAAGCGGAAACGGGCGATGGCCCAGGCCGCAGCGATCCCGAACAGCAGATTGAGTGGAACGGCGCAGAGGGTCACCAGTGCGGTCAGACCGAGGGCGCTCAGGGCATCCGGCTCGCTGATGGCGTGCCAGAAGAAGGCCAGCCCAGGGCTCAGCGCCTGAATAAAGACGGTGGCCAACGGCAGCAGCAACAGGGCGGCAAACCAGCCGAGACCCACCGTGATGAGCAGCCATTTGACCCACTGGGGTTCGCGGATCACTGGAGGTGCCTTGCGCACGGGAGCAACCTCCACAGGGGCGACTTCAAGGGCGAGTGTCGATGCGTTCATATCCGGCTCCCTCCGATACGAGACCAGCTCCAGGCCTGCAACTTGTTGATTAGCAGTAACAAAATGAATGAGATCAGCAGCATCACCACGGCAATGGCAGAGGCGCCGGCATAGTCGTACTCCTCCAGATGGCTCATGATCATCAGCGGTGCGATTTCCGAGACCATCGGCAGGTTGCCGGCGATAAAAATGACGGAGCCGTACTCCCCCACTGCACGGGCAAACGCCAACGCAAAGCCGGTGAGCAGGGCAGGGATCAGGGTCGGCCAGAGCACGTGGATAAAGGTCTGCCAGCGATCGGCACCGAGGCTGGCGGCGGCTTCCTCCTGCTCGCTCTCAGCCTCTCGCAGCACCGGCTGCAGGGTGCGCACCACAAAAGGCAGCCCGATAAAGGTGAGTGCGATCACGACGCCGATGGGATTGTAGGCGAGCTGGATGCCGAGCGGCGCCAGCAGCTGGCCGATCCAGCCGTTGGGGGCGAAGATGGCGCAGAGGGCGATGCCGGATACAGCGGTCGGCATGGCAAATGGCAGGTCGATCAACGCATCCACCAGTCGACGACCGGGGAAGGTGTAGCGCACCAGGATCCAGGCCAGGATCAGGCCAAACAGGCTGTTGAGCAGCGCCGCGACAAAGGCAGCACCGAAACTCAGGCGAAAAGAGGCGAGCACCCGGGGTGAACCAATCACCTGCCAGAACTCGGCAGCGGTTAGGTTGTTCGCGGCAAACAGCACCAGCGCCGAGAGCGGCAACAACACCAGCAGGCCCAGATAGAGCAGAGTAAAGCCGAGGGTCGGGCCAAATCCCGGCAGGACTGAGTAAGAACCAAATCGCATAACGATTCCATTTGTTATGAAAAACATCAGATGTAGCGATTCTGCTTACTCTCCTTTTAAGCAACAAACACCATTTGCGACTTTGCTAATTACTTTTTTGTCTAACAACGGTGGAACAAGGCTTTTAGAGCGATCCAAATAAAAAAAGGTCTTTTATATAAATAAAAGACCTAAGAAATGGAGCAATACGGAGCGCAACATTCAAAGAGCAGGGCTCGCAACAGCTCACCCGATAACATATCCCGCCATTGGTTAAGGGCCGATGGCAGAGACAACAACAGTTCTGATAGCCGAAGCCGCTTGCGGAGCAACCACCAGCTCGGCCCGGCGATAGAGAGAGCCAAGCAGCTCCAACCCCTGATGCCAGTCGCCATGACCGGACTGGGCATTGATATGGCCCGCGTTGCCAGCGTCGAACAAAGGCACCTGCCACTGACGACTCCAGTATTCGGCCCGCTCGAAGCTCATCCAGGGATCGTTGCGACTGGCCACCAGCTGGGCGGAGACTTGCAACGGCCCTTCCAGCCGCTCATCGACAATCCCGAAACGGGCCGGGTCAGCCGGTGCCACCAGAAAGAGCGAGGCGACCTTCTCCGGCTGCAATCTGGCTGCCGCGATGGCGGTCAGGGCACCGAAAGAGTGGGCCACCAGATGGACCCGACTGCGGCGACTTCTCAACTTGCTCGCCAGCTTGGCACTCCAGACCGTGAGATCCGGTTTCTCCCATGGCAGACCCGTCATCCGTTGCCAGTAGGGAAAGTGCTCGTGCCAGCGACTTTGCCAGTGATCCGGCCCACTGTTGTGCAGACCGGGAACCAGGAGGATCTTGTTCATCTTGGTGCTCCTATCGGCTGGCACAGGGGCCAGTTCAAAGGGGTTATACGGAGTTACCTGCCTCAGCCACCGGGTTGGTAGATCTGGTCAAACAGACCGCCCTGTGCGAAGTGTTTCTTCTGGGCTTTATCCCAGTTCCCCTCGATATCCTTGACCGTAAAGAGTGCGAGCTTGGGGAACTGATCTGCGGTCTCTTTCAGGATCGCCGGATTGCTGGGGCGGTAGTGATACTTGGCGACTATGTGCTGCCCCTCGTCGGAGTAGAGGTAGTCGAGGTAGGCCTTGGCCACCGTTTCGGTGCCATGCTTCTTGGCGACCTTGTCCACCACCGCGACCGGCGGCTCAGCCAGTATGGAGACCGATGGCACCACCAGCTCGAACTTGTCGCTGGCACCGGGTTGACCAAGTACCAGCAGGGCTTCGTTCTCCCATGCCAGCAGCACATCGCCAAGGCCACGCTCGATAAAGCTGGTGGTGGCGCCGCGGGCGCCGGAGTCCAGCACCTTCACGTTCTTGTAGAGATCGCCGACAAACTGCTTGGCCCCCTCTTCATTGCCACTCTTCTTCAGGGCATAACCCCAGGCGGCGAGATAGTTCCAGCGGGCACCGCCGGAGGTCTTGGGGTTGGGAGTGACGATGGCCACGTCCTTGCGTACCAGATCATCCCAATCCTTGATCTGCTTGGGATTGTCCTTGCGCACCAGGAACACGATGGTGGAGGTGTAGGGCGCCGCATTGTTGGCCAGCCGGCTCTGCCAGTCGGCGGCGGTCAGCCCCTGCTTGGCCACGGCATCGACGTCGTAGGCCAGCGCCAGCGACACCACGTCCGCCTCCAGCCCGTCCACCACGGCGCGCGCCTGCTTGCCGGAGCCGCCATGGGACTGGCTGACCACCACGTCGTCGCCGGTCTTCGCCTTCCACTCCTTGGCGAAGGCGCCGTTGTACTCCTGGAACAGTTCGCGGGTCGGATCGTAGGAGACGTTGAGCAGGCGGATCTCGGCGGCATTGGCCTGACCGAGGGCCAGCAGGGAGAGCAGGGTCAGGGCGGTCATTCGCAGTTTCATGGGGATACTCCATATCTCGTTGGGTTGAATGCAGCATGCCGCGGGCTTGTTATGCCGAGAACCAAGAAATAACGCTTTGCTTATCTCATTTGCTCATATCAGGAGGCCATAGGCGCCATTCGCGCACTCTGTGAGCCAGGCCGCGCTGGCCCGGTGCCGGCTGTGCCATCATGGAAACAAGGCAGGCAGATGACGAAAAGGAAGTCGTTATGTGGATCAATGCAGAACCCGTCAATGGCGCCCTGGTGTCGCTGGCCATCGGCCTCATCATCGGACTGGAGCGGGGCTGGCAGGTGCGCCAGCTGGGGGACAACCAACGCATCGCCGGGATGCGCACCTACGGCCTCATCGGCCTGCTCGGCGGGGTCTGCGGCTTGCTGCTGCCGACTCTGGGCCCCTGGCTGCCGCTGCTCGGCCTGCTGGCGGTGGTGACGGGTTGCGGCCTCTCGGTCTGGCTGGCCCAGCGCTGGCAGGGGGAGTTCGGTCTCACCAGCTCGGTGGCCATGCTGCTCACCTATCTGCTGGGGCTGATGTCGGTGCTGCTGAGCCCGAGCGAGGCGGTAGCCTGCGCCGTGCTGGCTGCCCTGCTGATGGGGCTCAAGGGCAAGATCCAGCAGGGGATGCTGTTTCTGAGCGAAACCGAATTCCACGCCACCCTGCGCTTTTTGCTCATCTCGCTGGTACTGCTGCCGGTACTGCCCAACGAGGAGATGGGCCCTCTCGATGCCTTCAACCCCTTCAAGATCTGGCTGATGGTGGTGGTGATCGCCGGCATCTCGTTCTGCGGCCACTTCGCGGTACGCCTGCTCGGTACTCGCGCCGGACTGGTGCTCACCAGCATACTGGCGGGATTGGCCTCCTCCACAGCCCTTACCCTGCAGTTCGCCCGTCTCAACAAGGAGCAGGGGGGGCTGGAGCGGCTGCTGGCCACCGGCATCCTGCTGGCGGGGGCCACCATGTGGCTGCGGCTGCTGGTACTGGTGCTGCTGATTCACAGCGAGCTGGCGATGCGCCTCGCTGCCCCGCTCGTGCTGCTGGCGACCACGGTGTACGGCTTTGCCTTCTGGTTCTGGCGCCAGCGCGAGGAGCTGACTGACGGCCCGGTGCAGCCGGAAACCAGCAACCCGCTCGATCTGGCCACTGCCATCAAGTTCGGCCTGCTGCTGGCGCTGATCGGCTTTATGGCAACTCTGCTGCAAGACAAGGTAGGCAACTCTGGGGTCTATCTGCTGTCGCTGGTCTCGGGGATCACCGACGTGGACGCCATCACCTTGTCGCTCTCCCAGCTCTCCCATAAAGAGCTGGCGCTGGAGGTGGCAGCCCGCGGCATCCTGCTCGCCGGTTTGATCAACTCGCTGGTGAAGGGGTTGCTGGCCCTCGGCATCGGTGGTCGCAGTCTGGGGCTGCGGGTGCTGCTCCCCTACTTCGTCTCGGCCCTGCTGATCCTCCCCCTCGTCTGGCCAGCAGGATGACGGGGATCACCTGCCAGAAGTGACAGACTGACGCCTCTCGCGCTTGTCACGTATACTGCCCCCTCTTGCAGCATGAGGAGGTAGCAATGGCGAGCGATTGGGACAAGGTACTGGCTGGCGGGGCACTGGACAGCCAGAGCGAGGAGATAGCCAACGACCGGATCCGCGGTCAGGCGCTGCTGGCCCGGCTCAATGGTTCATCGGCGGGCGATGGCCCTCTGCGCCAGCAAATTTGCCGCGAGCTGTTCGGCCACTGCCCCGACTCCAGCTGGATCAGCACGCCCTTCACCTGCGAATTCGGCCGCAACATTCATATCGGCGAGAAGACCTTCTTCAACTTCAACGTCACCATTCTCGACGTGGGCGAGGTACACATCGGCAGCCATGTGCTGCTGGCCCCCAACGTGCAGATCTACACCGCCACCCACACCATGAACTATCTGGAACGACGCAACTGGACCGCCTACAACAAGCCGGTGCGGATCGGCGATGACTGCTGGATCGGCGGCGGCGCCATCATCTGCCCCGGCGTCACCATAGGGCCGCGCTCCATCATAGGTGCCGGCGCAGTGGTCACCCGCGACATCCCCGCCGACTCGGTGGCAGTGGGCAATCCGGCCAGGGTGATCCGCACCCTCAAGCAGGATGAGGAGCGCTGCTGGGAGCTGGCCCAATGATAGCGCTGGCACTGCTGCCACTAGGCTGGACCCTCTGGCTCGGCCTCGACGGCCAGCAGTGGTGGCCACTGGCCGCACTGCTGACCATGAGTCTGCTGACGCTGGCGGCCTACGCCTGGGACAAGCGGCAGGCGGTGCGGGGCGAGTGGCGCATTCCCGAATCGAGGCTCCATCTGCTGGAGCTGTGCGGCGGCTGGCCGGGCGCTCTGGTGGCCCGCCAGTGGCTGCGTCACAAGACCCAGAAGCGCAGCTACCGGCTGGTCTTCTGGTTTATCGTGCTGCTGCACCTCACCCTGTGGGCGCACTGGGTCGGGCGGCCACTCTGGCAGCAATAGCTGTCTGCGTCACAAAGGGACAATGGGCCCCATTGCGGCCGCCCGGCGGCTGTGAGAAAACAGAGCAGATCTCATCAGCGTTTTCGCCGTCTATAGACGACAAGGAGTCGTGACATGACCATGTGGACAGGCATAGTCCTGATCGTATTTATCAGCGTATTGTTCGGATATCTCGGCAAGCGGGCCCGCTATCAGATGGGGGATGCCCGCATCACCGACCGCCTCGGCAGGCAAGATATGATCATCAGAGAGTTGCAGGAGCGGATCGCCAATCTGGAGGCGATCGTCATCGAAGAGGAGAAACGGCGCCCGTTCCGGGAGCTGTGATGTTTCACCGCCAGGTTTCAGATACAGAGAGGGCTGCATGATGCAGCCCTCTCTTGTTTGAACTGATTCAGATTGCCAGCGGCAGCAACTCGGCATAGTCGCGAATCGTCGGAAAAGCGGTAATGCTCTGCTCCGGCTTGCAGCTATCCGGATTCTGGATCGCCAGCTGATAGCCGATGCCATAGTCGGCGGCAGCCCGCAGGATCCGCTCGCTATCATCCACAAACAGGGTGCGGGCCGGATCGAACGCCAGCCGCTCGGCCAATGCCTGCCAGCAGTACTGGCTCTCTTTCGACCAGCCCAGCTCGTGGGAACTCACCATCAGATCCAGATGGTTGCTTAGTCCCAGCTGCGCATCCTTCACCGACAGGCTGGCGGGGTGGGCGTTGGTGAAAAGCACCAACTGCTTGCCCGCAGCACGCAACTCGGCCAGAAAGGGGATGGCGTGGGGACGCCACTGGATCTTCGCCAGCAGCTCCTGCTTGAGGGCACGGATGTCGAGCCCCAGGGTCTCGCTCCAGTAATCAACACAGTACCAGTTGAGGGTGCCGTTGACGGCGTGATAGTGGACATCGATCTGCGCTTTGGCTTCATCCAGCGGCAGCCCGAGCCGCTCGGCGTAACGCTCCGGCACCAGCTGCTGCCAGAGGTGGTTGTCAAAATGCAGATCGATCAGGGTGCCATCCATATCGAGCAAGACGGTATCTATCTGGTGCCATGGCAAGGTGGTGGAGCGGGAGTGTGGCATCGGGCCTCTTGATCGCGGATCTCGGAAAACGGGGCGGCAGTATAACGGATTTTTCCTCCCCCTTTCCCCTTCCTGCCCCGTGGTGTTCGGTGTGGGAGTCGTTTACTCTTGAAGCACGATTTTTTAACGAGCCGTCACCCCTGATGAGTGAGCACCACAAAAGCCCCCCCGAACAGATTTCGATCGACCAGCTGGAGCAGGAGAAGAGCAAACCGGAGATCCTCAAGGCCGAGATCGTGGCCGAGAGTCGGCTGTTCAGAGTGGAATCCCTCCACCTCAAATTCTCCAACGGCGAGGAGCGGGTCTACGAGCGGATGCGCGGCGGCAATCGTGGCGCCGTCATGGTGGTGCCGATGTTCGATGAGCAGACCCTGCTGCTGGTGCGCGAATATGCCGCTGGCACCCACTCCTACGAGCTGGGCTTTCCCAAGGGGCTGATCGACCCGGGCGAAGATGCCTTCGAGGCAGGCAACCGGGAGCTGATGGAAGAGGCGGGCTTTGGCGCCAACAGCCTGACCCTGCTCAAACAGGTGTCGCTGGCGCCGGGCTACTTCTCCAGCCGGATGGACATTTTACTGGCGCGGGATCTCTTCCCCGAACAGCGGATCGGCGACGAGCCCGAACCGCTGGAGGTGATCCCCTGGCCACTCAACCGGATCGATGAATTGCTGGCGCGGCCCGACTTCACCGAGTCGCGCAGCATCAGTGCCCTGCTCCTGGCCCAAAAGTGGCTGGCGGAGCAGGCAGAGTAGCCCGCAGACGGGCAGTTAACAGACAGAGGATAACGAGATGCAGGAGTTGTTGGCCTGGGTGCCGGGGGTCAAGGAGATTGCCCGCGAAGCCGGAAGGATCCTTCACGACATCTATCACGGCGGTCAGTTCGAGCGTCAGCTGAAGGAGGATGCGACCCCGGTCACCAGTGCCGATCTTGCTGCCGATGCCTACCTCAAACAGGCGCTCTCGGCGCTCACCCCCCATGTGCCGGTGCTGACCGAAGAGGCGGCCGACATCCCCTTCAGCCAGCGATCCAACTGGCGGCAATACTGGCTGGTGGATCCCCTCGATGGCACAGGTGAGTTCATCGCCGGTAGCGGCGACTTCGCCACCCTGATCGCTCTGGTGCGGGACAATGTGCCGGTGCTCGGGGTCATCTATGCTCCCGAGTCCAACGTGCTCTACTGGGCGGTGCGCGGCTACGGCGCCTTCAAGGAGGTGAACGGCGAAGTGTTGCCCATCAGCGCCATGCACCACGAGCATGACCAGCCTGACTCGCTGGTGGTGGCCATCAGCCGCCGCCAGAAGCTGGAGAAGCTCACCCGCCGCCTCAACCCGGCCATCAACTACGAGCTGATCCCGCTCGGCTCCAGCTCCCTCAAATCCTGTCTGGTGGCGGAAGGGGCGGCCGATTGCTACGTGCGGCTCGGCCCCACCGGCGAGTGGGACACCGCCGCCGCCCAGTGCATCGTCGAGGCAGCTGGTGGCCGCATCCTCAGCCTGGCGTTGCAGCCACTCAGTTACAACGAAACCGAGTCGCTGGAGAACCCTGACTTTATCGTGATGGGGGATCCGGATCTCGCCTGGGGCAACATTCTGGCCCACTAGGCGAATCGCGATATCATCACACCAGACAAGCAGGCGGCCCGATGGCCGCCTGCTTTGTCAGGGAAGTTGTCCCGGGTAATGACCGGAGTGATCCTCTGGTCAAGGCACGATTGAACAGCGTGATACGCTGGCAAAGCGGCAAAATGATAGTGAAACATCACAATCGGTCGGCGAGAAATGGTGCGATTTTTCACGTAATTCTGAAAACACCTGATTAGCCAAAATAAAAAAACGAGCGCAGATCAAATTTTGGTTTTATATTTCACAAAAATCACCATTGTCAGTTTTGTTGCATTCTGTGATCCAGATTCCATTCCCAATCTCGCTGGCTAAACCCCGCAATGGCAGTGATATGTTTCAGTCTCGCCTTTTGAGAATTAAATCCCGATAAACCACAATGAACTCAGATTAAAACACTAACAAAAAGTGAATTAGTAATGAGTTTATCTGTAGAGGCTACCAAGGAGCTATCCGGTTCCTGCTCCACCACTGCCAG
Source organism: Aeromonas sp. SE22 (assembly GCF_038739755.1). Lineage (NCBI taxonomy): Bacteria > Pseudomonadati > Pseudomonadota > Gammaproteobacteria > Aeromonadales > Aeromonadaceae > Aeromonas > Aeromonas sp. SE22. Next base: position 15,064 of record NZ_JBCGFD010000005.1, on the reverse strand, counting down.
CATCACCCGCTGGCGCCGTCACGACACCCACTGGGTTATCAGCCTGTTTGGCACCGCCGTTGGCGCCGGTATCCTGTTCCTGCCCATCAATCTGGGTCTGGGCGGCATCTGGCCTCTCGTCATCGTCGCGGTACTGGCAGGCCCCATGACCTTCCTCGCCCACCGCGGGCTGGCGCGCTTCGTGCTCTCCTCGTCACGCCCCCACGCCGACTTCACCGAAGTGGCGGAGGAGCACTTCGGCAAGATGGCCGGTCGCCTCATCTCTGCGCTCTATTTCCTCTCCATCTTCCCGATCCTGCTCATCTACGGAGTCGGACTGACCAACACGGTGGAGAGCTTTATGGTCAACCAGCTCGGCATGGCGACCCCGGATCGGGTGATGCTCTCCGGCGTGCTGGTGTTTGCCATGATCGCCGTGATGCTGGCGGGTGAGAAAGCGATGCTGCGCGCCTTCGCCTTTATGGTCTATCCGCTGGCGGCCATTCTGGCGGCGCTCTCCTGCTACCTGATCCCTCAGTGGCAATGGCCGGAAGTGACGGCGTTTGAAGGGGTCAGCTTCCTCAACACCGTCTGGCTGGCGCTGCCGGTCACCGTGTTCGCCTTCAGCCACGCCGCTGCCATCTCCGGTTTTGCCAACGTGCAGCGCCGTGAATATGGCGAGCAGGCAGAAGCCAAGAGCGGCCTGATCCTGCGCAACACAACTGTGATGCTGGTGGGCTTCGTGCTGTTCTTCGTCTTCTCCTGCGTGCTGAGCCTCTCGCCAGCCCAGCTGGCTGAAGCCAAGGCCCAGAACGTCTCTGTACTCTCCTATCTCGCCAACATTACCGACAACCCGGTGATCGTGACTCTGGGGCCGCTCATTGCCTTTATCGCCATCAGCTCCTCCTTCCTCGGCCACTTCCTCGGTGCCCGCGAAAGCCTCAAAAGCCTGATCGCCAAGCCCACCGGCCTGCCGCTGGCCAAGGCGGACAAGCTGGGCATCGCCCTGATGTTCTTCTCTATCTGGGGTGCAGCTGTCATCAACCCGGGCATTCTGGGGCTGATGGAGACCCTCTCCGGCCCGGTCATCGCCATGATCCTGTTCATCATGCCGGTGATTGCCATCTACAAGGTGGAGGCGCTGGCCCGCTTCCGTCACGGCTGGACCAACGGCTTTATCCTGCTGACCGGTTCGCTGGCGGTATCGGCGCTGATCTTCAGCCTGTTGAAGTAACGACTCGCAGCAGATAACAAAAAAGAGGCGACCTTGGGTCGCCTCTCTTGTCTCTGTTCGGGAGTGAACTCAGCCCAGCCTGGCGCCGTTCTCAACCGCCTGCTCGGGAATAGCCATCACCACGGCGCCATCCGGCCGGTAGAAACCGGTCAGCAGAAACTCCGACTGAAACGGCCCTATCTGTTTGGTCGGGAAGTTGACTACGGCGATGATCTGGCGGCCCACCAGCTGCTCTGGCTGGTAGAGGGCGGTGATCTGGGCGCTGCTCTTGCGGATCCCCAGTTCGGGACCAAAATCCGCCCACACCTTGTAGGCCGGTTTGCGCGCCTCGGGGAACGGCTCGACCCGCACCAGAGTACCCACCCTCAGCTCCACCATCTCGAAATCCTGCCAGCTAATCGTCTCCATTTCGGCTCCTGTTTATCGTGCACCTTACATGACCCGCAGCATGGCCCAAAGAGAGCATCCCGTCTTCGGCAATCAGCCGTTTCGTTACGGCAGGTGGCCGTTTTGCTGGCGCCAGAGGGACGGAGTGAGCCCGGTCTCGGCCAGGAAGCGTTCGCTGAAGGCCCCCTGATTCTGGTAACCACAACGGCTGGCAATCTCGCCAACGGGCAGTTGCGTACCGGCAAGCAGGGTGCGCGCCAGCGCCATGCGCCGACTGCGAATGTAGTGGGAGACGCTCACCCCCAACTGCTGGCGAAAGGCTAGCTTGAACTGGCTCTGGCCAAGGCAGGCGATGGCGGCGAGTTGCTGATTGGTCAGCGGGGCGGCGAGGTTGGCATCGATATGGCGTTGCACCTTGAGGATGCGGGCGGCAAGGCGTGGCGTGGCAGTGCTCTGCATCCCCTGCCCTTCAGCCAGCAGAGAGAGCCACACCTGCTCCATACCCGCCACCTGCCGCCCTTCGGCCACCATGCGGTGCAGAAAAGCGAGGTAGTGACGCTGGGGTTCATCCAGCTCGATAAAGGGGCGGACTGCCAAATCGCCGGGCAGCCAGTCGCTCTCCTGCACCAGAAACGAAAGCGCCGGATCGGCGGCGTAGTCGTGCCGCTCGCCGGGAGCGATGATGCAGGCAGAACCGGGGGCAAGCCGGCGCCCCCGGCCCTGCACCTCAATCTCGAGGGGGCCGTCGAGGGGGATCACCAGCTGGGCAAAGTCGTGGCTATGGCTGCAGACGTGATGGTGATAGTGGCGCAAACTGAAGCGGGACATGGCAGATAGCAATGACGCGGCCAGGGCCGCGTCATTGGGGGTTATTCCTTGTCGAAATCTTCGATCTCTTTGCCCAGCGCTTCCATGATGGCGCGCGCTTCGGCAGGGACGCTGTCCGGATGATCCTTGCGCAAGTCTTCGTCGCAAGGGAGCGGCTGGCCGGTGAAAGCGTGTAGGAAGGCTTCACAGAGCAGCTCGCTGTTGGTCGCATGACGCAGGTTGTTCACCTGACGGCGGGTGCGCTCATCGGTCAACACTTTCAACACCTTGAGCGGGATCGAGACGGTAATCTTCTTGACCTGTTCGCTCTTCTTACCGTGTTCCGCGTAGGGGCTGACGTAGTCGCCGTTCCACTCTGTTCCCATGACTCACCTGTTCTCATTTAGCCGTGAGCGCGGATTTTAACCCTTAAGGAAATTAATGGCAATCCAACAGCAAAGCCATTTAGACGTCTGGAAGTGTTGACGGCCTTTTTAAGCTGGCGTAGTGTGGTTCATCATGATGCCAGCATTGGCACGATTGCGTGTGGCAAAAGCAGCGTGGCAGGAAGAGCGGCCACCGTCCAGAGAGATCAAGGAGAGAAACATGACCCACAAGGCCACCCTGGCGGTTCGCACCGGGATTGAGACAGACCAGCAACACGGTGCCGTGGTGCCGCCTATCTACCTCTCCAGCAACTACACCTTTGCCGACTTTGGCGAACCCCGTCAATACGATTATGCCCGCTCCGGCAACCCGACCCGTACCAATCTGGCGGACGCGCTGGCGGCACTGGAAGGGGGAGCAGGCGCCGTGGTCACCGGCACCGGCATGGGGGCCGTCCATCTGGTCACCACCGCCCTGCTCAAGGCGGGAGATCTGCTGATCGCCCCCCACGACTGCTACGGCGGCACCTGGCGCCTGTTCGAGTATCTGGCGGCCAAGGGCCACTACCGGGTGCAGTTTGTCGATCAGGGGGATGAGGCCGCTCTGGCCGCCGCGCTGGCCCAGACGCCTGCACTGGTATGGGTCGAGACCCCTTCCAACCCGTTGCTGCGGGTGGTGGATATCAGCACTATTGCCAGCGCCGCTCATGAGGTGGGTGCACAGGTAGTGGTGGACAACACCTTCCTCTCTCCCCTGCTGCAACAACCCCTGTCCCTCGGTGCCGATGTGGTGGTGCACTCCACCACCAAGTACATCAACGGTCACTCAGACGTGGTGGGCGGAGTGGCGATTGCCAAGGAGGCCGCACTGGCCGAGTCGCTGGTGTGGTGGGCCAACTGTCTGGGGCTCACCTCCGGGGCATTCGACTCCTACCTCACCCTGCGCGGCCTGCGCACTCTGGCCCCCAGATTGCGCACCCATCAGGAGAACACCGATCGCATCCTCGCCTTCCTGCAACAGCAGCCGCTGGTGAAACGCATCTATCACCCCAGCCTGCCGAGCCATCCGGGCCACGATATTGCGCGCCGTCAACAGTCCGGCTTCGGCGCCATGCTAAGTTTTGAACTCGATTGCAGCGAGGCGGGCATTCGCGCCTTCCTCGCGGCCCTCACCCTCTTCTCGGTGGCCGAGTCTCTCGGCGGGGTGGAGAGTCTGGTGGCCCATCCGGCCAGCATGACTCACAGGGCCATGACCCCGGCGGCGCAGCAGGCAGCTGGCATCAGCGCCCAGCTGCTGCGGTTGTCGGTCGGTATTGAACACGGTGAAGATCTGGTGGCCGATCTGGCACAGGCTTTTGCACAGGCGCAGCAGGCAGAACAGGTAGCGAAGTAATGGAACAGCAGCAACAAGGAGAGATCGCGGTGGCAACAGAAGCAGGCTTGAAGCGACGTCACGTCCACAAATTCGGTGGCAGCAGTCTGGCGGATCCGGTCTGTTATCGCCGAGTCGCCAGCATCGTTGAACAACAGGTGGGTGGCGACGAGCTGATCGTAGTCTCCGCCGCCGGCAAGACCACCAACCGGCTGATCCAGCTGGTGGAGCTGGCCGAAGCGGGTGATGAAGCCGCTGGCGAAGCCATCTCCGCCCTCCACGCCTATCAGCAGGGGCTGATCGACGGCCTGCTGGAAGGTGAACTGCAGCTAGATCTGAGCAAACAGCTGGCCGACGACATGCAGCTCATCGCCAAGACGCTTGAGGGACAGTTTGACCGCTTCGCCCGCAACGGCCTGCTCGCCTTTGGCGAGGTGTGGTCGGCGCGCCTGCTGGCAGCCCTGCTCACCAGCCGCGGCGACAAGGCCATCTGGCTCGATGCCCGCAGCTTCCTGCGTGCCGAGGATGGCGCTCTGGTCAAGGTGGATACTGCGCTCTCCAGCGAACTGCTCAAGGCGCGACTGGCGGAGCATGCCGGTCGCATCGTGGTGACCGGCTTTATCGCCGCCGACATGGAAGGCCGCTCCCTGCTGCTCGGCCGCAACGGTTCCGACTACAGCGCCAGCCTGTTGGCGCTGCTGGCAGACGGCGAATCCACCACCATCTGGAGCGACGTGGCCGGTGTCTACAGCGCCGACCCGCGTCGGGTGAAGGAGGCTCGCCTGCTGGAGCGCCTGAGCCTAGCCGAAGCCAACGAGCTGGCCCGCCTCGGCTCCTCGGTCTTGCACTCCCGTACCCTGCAACCGGTGGCCGACAGCCGCCAGCGCCTCACCCTGCGCTGCAGCTACAACCCGGACGAGGGCTGCACCCACATACTGCGCCGCGCCCCCCGCTCCGGCGGTGCACGCATCGTCTCCTCGGTGGATCAGATCGCCCTCATCGAGCTGAAGGTGCTGCCACAGACCAACTATGAGCAGACGGTAGCCACCATCGAGGCCCATCTGGCCCGTCACCGCCTCAATCCGCTTACCCTGCAGCGGCAACCGGATCGCAGGGTGCTGCGCCTCGCCTATACCCTCGAAGTGGCACAAGGGGCCTTCGAGCTGCTGCGCGACTTTCAGCTGCAAGGGAGCTTCACCGGCCTCATCCAGAAGGAGGGGTACAGTCTGGTTGCACTGGTGGGGGCTGGCGTCACCGACAATGCCGAGCAGTGCCACCGCTTCTACCAGCTGCTGGCGGATCAGCCGCTGGAGTTCGTCCAGGTGGCCAAAGATGGCCTGAGCCTGGTGGCCGTGCTGCGTCAGGTGGTGCTGGAACCCTTGCTCATCGCCATGCACAGCGCCCTGTTCAGCCGCCCGAATCGGGTCGGACTGGTGGTGTTCGGCAAGGGCAATATCGGCGGCCACTGGCTGAGCCTCTATGCCCGCGAAAAGGCGCGCCTCGAACATGAACTCAATCTGGCGCTCACCCTCTACGGGGTGTTCAGCTCGGAAGGGGGGCTGCTCGATGAAGAGGGACTGGATCCGCTCAAGGTGCAGGACAACTTCGCCCCCAAAGCGCTGATCTGGCCCGAACTGCTGGCCCAGCTGGAGCAACACAGCTTCGATACCCTGATCGCCATCGATTTGACCGCCAGCGAAACGGTGAGCCGCTACTACCCCGACTTCGCCCAGCTCGGCATTCACATCATCGCCGCCAACAAGTTTGCCGGCGCCGCCGACAGCGAGTTCTACCAGCGCATCAAACAGACCTGCCGCGACCATCAGGTTCAGTGGCGCTACAACGCCACCGTGGGTGCCGGGTTGCCAATCCAGTCCAGCATCCAGATGCTGCGCCAGAGCGGCGACCGTATTCAGGGGGTCTCCGGTATCTTCTCCGGCACCCTCTCCTGGCTGTTCCAGCAGTATGACGGCACCCGCCCCTTCTCCGAGCTGGTGGATGAGGCGTGGCAGCACGGCCTGACCGAACCGGATCCCCGCGAGGATCTCTCCGGTCAGGATGTGCGTCGCAAGCTGCTTATTCTGGCGCGGGAGGCGGGCTTCGAGCTCGACTCCGCCGATATCGAGCTGGAGAATCTGGTGCCCGTCCCGCTGCGCAAGGTAACCCCGGATCAGTTCATGGACCGGCTGAAAGAGCTGGATGGCCCGATCCAGACCGCCTTCGAAGGGGCCAAACGGCTTGGCAAGGTGCTGCGTTACGTTGCCCGCTTCGAGCACGACGGCAAGGCGCGGGTCGGGCTGGAGGCGCTGGAGCCGCACCACCCGTTTGCCAACCTCTTGCCGTGCGACAACATTTTCGCCATCGAGAGCGACAGCTACCGCACCAACCCGCTGGTGATTCAGGGGCCGGGGGCTGGTCGCGAAGTGACGGCCGCCGCCATCCAGTACGACCTCTGGCAAATCTGCGCGTCGCTCTAAGCGCAGGAAATAGCGGCAATAAAAAAGCCCGAGTCGATGACTCGGGCTTTTTGTTGCTGAACGCAGCTTTTTAGGAGAAGCAGGCCTGCAGCACGTAGAAGATACCGATGGCCAGAATGGCACCTGCCGGCAGGGTGATGACCCAGGAGACCACGATGTTGCGCAGCACACCCAGGTTCAGCGCCGCGATACCGCGCGCCAGACCCACGCCCATGACCGCACCAACCAGAGTCTGGGTGGTGGAGATGGGCAGACCGGTGCCGGAGGCGATTACCACGGTAGCGGCAGTGGCCAGCTGGGCGGCGAAACCACGGCTCGGGGTCAGGTGAGTGATGCCGGTGCCGACTGTCGCCATCACCTTCTCGCCCATGGTGGCCAGACCGATCACGATACCGATGCCGCCGAGCGGCAGGATCCACCAGGCAATGGCGGCCTGACCGGAAATCTCGCCACCGGAAGCCACGATAGAGGCCACCGCAGAGAGCGGGCCGATGGCATTGGCCACATCGTTGGAACCGTGGGCAAACGCCATGGCACAGGCGGTGATCACCATCAGGATGCCGAACACCTTCTCCACGTTGGCGAAGTGCATCTTGCTGTCATCCTGCGGGTTGTACTTCTGTCCGCGAATATAGATCCAGCCGGCAAACGCTACGGCGATGGAGATGGCCACGGAGAGCATGACGCCTTCGCCATCGGTCAGGTGCAGACCAACGTGAGTCAGACCCTTCTTGATGGTTACCAGGCAGATGACCAGCGAGGTCAGGAACATGTAGAAGGGGACGTAGCGCTTGGCGTTGTTCAGGGGGTCATCGGTGTTGAAGATGAGCTTCTGCACGCTGATGAACATGAAGTAGGCGATGACACCGGAGATGGCGGGGGTGATGACCCAAGAGCCGACGATGCCGCCAAACTTGTTCCACTGCACCGCTTCCGGGCCAATACTCACCACGGCGAAACCGACGATGGCGCCGATGATGGAGTGCGTGGTGGAGACAGGCCAGCCAAAGTAGGAGGCGAGGATCAACCAGGCACCGGCAGCCAGCAGGGAGGCGATCATGCCGAGCACCAGCAGATCCGGGCTATCGACAAAGGCATTGCTGTCGATGATACCGCTACGGATGGTGGCGGTTACTTCACCACCGGCCAGATAGGCACCGGCAAATTCGAAGATCATGGCGATGATAATCGCCTGACGAATGGTCAGGGATTTGGTACCGACCGATGTGCCCATGGCGTTGGCTACGTCATTCGCGCCAATGCCCCAGGCCATCAAAAAGCCGAACAAGGCCGCCACGAGCACCAGAGTGGTGCCGTAATTCGCAATAATGTCCATTGATAGTGTTTACCCAGTCAGTCGATTACGAACGAGCCAGCATCAGCTCAAGACGGGCGCCTACGCGCTCGGCCTGATCAGCCAGGTCACCTACCCATTCGAGGATCTTGTAGAGGAACATCACGTCGATCGGGTTGTAGTTCTGCTCAACCGCTTGCAGCTGTTGGCGCAGACCGATCTGCATGGTGTCTGTATCGTCCTCGATCAGATCCAGCTGGTGGATCATCTCGGCAACCATTTCCACTTCCCGTCCTTTGAAGCCGGTCTCGAGCAGCTCGTCGAGCTCCCCGATCGCTTTCTCGGCCTGAGCGGTCGCATCAATACAACGTTTGAGGTAAGCCATGAAGCCTTCCCGCATTTCGGAAGGGAACTCCATGCGACGACCAAGCATGCGGCCGGAGATATCCTTGGCACGGTTGGCAATCTTGTCTTGCTGGGTCAACAACTCCAGCAGGTCGGTGCGTGCAACCGGCAGGAACAGACCGCGGGGCAGTTTCAGACGAATTTCACGCTTGAGGATATCCGCCTCTTTTTCCAGCTGGGAGATCTGCTGCCGGATCTTCTCGGCATCTTCCCAACGGTCTTCAGCAACGGCATCAAAGAAGGGAACCAGCTGCTGGGAGCACTGGTGAACCTTGACGATATGCTTCTGCAGCGGCTTGATGGGGGACTTGGCAAAAAGCCCCAAAATAGTATTTACTGGCATGGCCAAACCTGTGTCGGTGAAAAAACACTCGATACGATTTTATGAGGCGCGCATGTTAACCGAACTGCGCCCTCAATTAAACCGCGAATTAATCTAGTCGTTTCGCGGGCATTATATCCCCGCGACCCGATTCCTGCCCCCCAAAGTTGCCTGCCAGCCCGGAATGAGTATGCAAACTGAGATCGAGATAAAGTTTTTTGTCGCCCGCGACATTGCGGCAGATTTATCCAACCTGTTGAATTCTTTTGAGATTAAAGAATCATCACAACAGCAGCTCGGCAACGTCTATTTCGACACGCCGACCCTCGACCTGCGTCGTCTGGACATGGGGTTGCGCATTCGCCGCTGCGATGCCTACGCCGAACAGACCATCAAATGCCGCGGCCAGGCGGTGGGTGGCCTGCATGCCAGACCCGAATACAATGCGCCTATTGGTGGCGATCTGCCGACATTGAGCGCCTTTCCCGCAGGAATCTGGCCCAATGTGACAGAACGTGACCGCATCCAGCAGCAGCTGGTCGCGCAATTCAGTACCGACTTCCTGCGCCGCCACTGGCTGATCGCGTTCGAGGGTGCCGAGATCGAGCTGGCCTGGGATCAGGGGGAGATAGTCGGCAGTCAGGGGCACGCAGCGATCAACGAGCTGGAACTGGAGCTCAAGTCGGGTGATACCAAGGCGCTGTTTGCACTGGCGCAGCGCCTCGCCCGGCTGGGTGGCGTGCGTCTGGGGGCGCAATCCAAGGCGCAGCGCGGTTATCGGCTGGCCGGGCTCGGCAAGCCGCTGGTCCTGCAATCTCTGGCCACCAGCGAAGCGATGGATGTGGCAACCGCCATCGCCGCCGGCCTGAGCCACTGGCAGCACCACGAGCAGCTCTGGCTGGAAAATCCGCAGAATGAGAATATTCGGCAGCAAGCATTCGCCGCCCTGTGTGAAGGGATTGCGCTGATTGAACGTCGAGTGGCCGAGCTGACGCAGCCGACCCTTTGGGGTTCTGAGCTGGCAAGCCTGCTGGCACATCTGCAAGCTGCGCCGACCTCTGATCGCCAGTGGCCCGCCGAACTGGACGACCTCTTCCTCTCAGCGGAGTATGTCGCACTGCAGCTGGCTATCGCCGACTGGCTGCACAGCACACGCTGAGCGGCCAATCCGCTGCCACCGCAAACAGAACGGGTGAGCCTTGGCTCACCCGTTTTGCATTACAGCAGGTTGAGCTGCTGCATGGCGCTGCGAATGCGCTCGCGAGTCGCCTCTGACAGTGGCATCACCGGCAGGCGGCACTCTTCGCTACAGAAACCGAGCAGGGAAGCGGCATATTTGGCACCAGCCGGGTTCGGCTCGGCAAACATCGCCTGATGGAGCGGAATCAGCTTGTCTTGCAGTTCACGCGCTTCTTGCCACTTGCCGGCCAGCGCCAGATTTTGCACCTCGGCCACCAGCTTGGGGGCCACGTTGGCGGTCACCGAGATACAGCCCTGACCACCGCCGATGTTGTAGGCAACAGCGGTGGCATCCTCACCGGAGAGCCAGGCAAAGGGCTTTTTGATCAGCTGGCGTTCGGTCCAGGGGCGCGCCAGATCGCCAGTCGCGTCTTTCACCCCGGCAATCCGTGGCAGCTCGGCCAGACGGGCCAGAGTGGCGGGCTGCACGTCAACGATGGCGCGCGGCGGAATGTTGTAGACGATGATGGGTTTGCTAGTGGCGTCGTGCACTGCCTTGAAGTGGTGGTAGAGCCCCTCCTGATTGGGGCGGTTGTAGTAACCGGCCACATGCAGGGTGGCATCTGCACCGACCCGCTCGGCATACTGGGTATATTCGATCGCCTCGACCGGATTGTTGGAACCCGCTCCGGCAATCACCGGAATACGGCCAGCGACCTGTTTGACCACCAGCTCCACCACCCGGCAGTGCTCGTCGTGGGTCAGGGTCGGGCTCTCACCCGTGGTACCGACCGGCACAATGCCGTGAGTACCCTGCTCGATATGCCACTCCACCAGACGCAGCAGCGCCTCTTCATCCAGCTTTCCCTGTCGAAACGGGGTAATCAACGCAACGATTGAACCTTGAAACATAGGATCTCCTTCTCCGGTTTGACGCTCATATGGCAATAAAAAACCCCGGTTCGATATGCGCAACCGGGGTTTGAATCTTCTCAGGGATGAGAGGTTACGCGCGAACGTCAGTAGGCCCGAATTCCAGGCTTTTTTTATGCTTTCGTTTCAACCCGTTGAACCGCATTGACTCATCTCTGCTCAAAAAATGGTGTCTGGGCATATTTCGGGAACACGGCATAAATGTCAAGGCGAAAGGGGCTATGTATAATAGCCGCCCAAAATTGCGTGGAGAGACCCGATGAGCAGCCCAATCAGTGCCGTCAGCCAGATGCTGGAACGAAACCAAGCCCTCTTTGTCGGCAAACGGCTACTTGTCTGCGGCGCGCTGGAGGATGATTACCCCCGCCAGCTGGCGAGTCTGGCCCAGAGTCTGACCGTCTTTACGACCGATTACTGCTACTACCGCAGCCAGCAAGCGGCCCTCGACGAGGCTATCCTGTTCGACCACCAACTCGGTGGCGCCCCCCGCTTCGATGCTCTGTTACTGCTGATGCCCAAGGCCAAGGCCGAGGCGCAATATCTGCTGGCCATGATGACCCCCCTGCTGGAGGCTGGCGCCGACCTGTTCTTGGCCGGCGAAAACCGTGGTGGCATCAATGGCGCAGACAAGCTGCTGGCCCCCTATGGCGACAAGCCGATCAAGCGCGATTCGGCGCGCCGCAGCTCTCTCTATCATGGCGAGCTCTGCAAACCGGTCGCCCCGTTCGATCTGGATAGCTGGTTTGGCCGCTATCAGTGCAAGGCGGGTGATACCGAGCTCACCGTGCTGGCGTTGCCCGGCGTTTTCAGCGCCGCCGAGCTGGACCTCGGCACCCAGATGTTGCTGGCCACCGTGCCTGCCATGAAGGGTTCACTGCTCGATTTCGGTTGCGGTGCTGGGGTAATTGGCTCCGTGCTGGCCAAGCGCAATCCCGGACTCAAGGTCACCATGGTGGACATCAATGCGCTGGCGCTGGAGTCAAGCCGCCGCACTCTGGCTATCAACGATCTGCAAGGGGAGGTTCATGCCTCTGACGTCTACTCCGACATCACGGGATCGTTTGACCAGATTGTCTCCAATCCCCCTTTCCATGCCGGGCTCAAGACCTTCTATGCGGCGACCGAAACCTTCCTCGCCAGGGCGCCTGAATTTTTGCGTCCCCATGGCAGCCTGACCATAGTTGCCAACGCATTCCTGCGCTATCAGCCTATACTGGAAGCACACTTCAAACGGACGGAAGTGAGCAACAGCGACGCCAAATTCAAGGTCTATCTGAGCAAAGTGTAAATAAGTGTAAGCAGTACAATAAAACCGCTAGAGAGCGCCATCCGGAATCTGATAAGGTACTAGAAGCACAGCAAAAACACCCCTTTAGGGGTGTTTTTATGCCGAAGGTTGAAAACCTTTTCATACATGTTTATTCAGGGAGAGAAATACGATGGCTGGCATTTTGACCATGATCCTGGCCGGAGGTGAAGGTACTCGCCTGCAGCCTTTGACAACCACCCGCAGCAAGCCGTCGGTACCCTTTGGTGGCAGCTACCGGCTAATCGACTTTGTCCTCAACAATTTCGTCAACGCAGACTTTCTGCGCATCTACGTCCTCACCCAGTTCAAATCCCAGTCCCTCTATCTGCACATGAAAAAGGGCTGGAATATCGTCGGCATCACGGACCGCTTTATCGACCCCATTCCGGCCCAGATGCGGATGGGCAAGCGCTGGTATGACGGCACCGCCGACGCCATCTACCAGAACCTCGGCTTTATCGAGCGGGCCGAACCGGATCATGTCTGCATCTTCGGCTCCGACCACATCTACAAGATGGATGTGAGCCAGATGGTGAGCTTCCATAAGCAGAAAAATGCCGCCATGACAGTGGCAGCCCTGCGCATGCCGATTGCAGAAGCCAGCTCGTTCGGGGTGATCGAGGTGGATGCCGAAGGGCGGATGATCGGCTTTCAGGAGAAACCGAAACAGCCGAAACACATTCCCGGCGATCCCACCCAGGCCCTGGTCTCCATGGGCAACTACATCTTCGAGACCGAGGCGCTCTGCCGCGAGTTGAAACGGGATGCCGCAGAGGAGAACTCCAGCCATGACTTTGGCAAGGATGTAATCCCGAGCCTCTACCCAAGGGCGCCGGTCTATGTCTACGACTACAGCACCAACGTGATCCCGGGCGAAAAACCCAACGTCTACTGGCGCGATGTGGGCACCCTGGACTCCTATTGGCAGGCACACATGGATTTGGTAGCCGACAACCCTCTCTTCTCTCTCTACAACCGCAAGTGGCCGCTGCACACCCACTATCCGGCCCTGCCGCCCGCCACCTTCATCGACAGCGACGAGTGCAAGGTGAAGATCGCCAACTCGCTCATCTCCGCCGGTTGCTTCATTCAGGGCAGCCAGATCCAGCGCTCCATCCTCGGTTTTCGCTGCAACATCGGCGCCTGCAGCCACATCAGCGAGTCCGTCCTGCTGGGGGATGTGAAGATTGGCGAAGGGTGCTCCATCCGGCGCGCCATCATTGATAAAAACGTTGAAATTGCGCCAGGCACCGTTATCGGTGAAAATCTCGACCACGATAGAGAACGATTTACCGTATCCGAAGGCGGTATCGTGGTGGTACCTAAGGGAGCAAGAGTTGGCTATTAACCCACTGAAAATCCTGTTTGTTGCCTCGGAGGTCGAGGGGCTGGTCAAGACTGGTGGCTTGGCGGATGTCGCTAGAGCGTTGCCAATGTATCTGGCCCAGAAGGGGCATGATGTCAGGATCATGCTCCCCTTCTACAAGACGATAAAACACCGGGATGAGGCAAAACTGGTGGCATCGCGCTGGCTGCCCACCCACCCGGGTCTGCCGGATATCGGTTATCGCATTTACCAGATGGAGCTGGATGGTGTTTGCATCTATCTCATCGACTGCCCGCAATATTTCGACCGCCCCCAGCTTTATGCTGAAAACAATCAGGCTTATCCGGACAACGGCGAGCGCTTTGCCTTCTTCTCGGCAGCAGCCCTCCATGCCTGCGAGCAGCTAGGTTTTGCCCCGGACATCGCCCACTGCAACGACTGGCACACCGGCCTGTTGCCGCTGCTGTTGAAAACCCGTCATGCCCACAACCCCTTCTTCCAGCAGACTCGCAGCGTGATCAGTATTCACAACGCGGCGTTTCAGGGGGTATTCGGGCGGGAGCAGTTCTGGGCCATGCCCGAGATCGCCGACTACGAGCGCCGCATCAACTATGACTACGGCCACGTCAACCTGCTCAAGTGCGGGGTTCTGTATGCTGATAAGATCAATGCGGTCAGCCCTAACTATGCCCAGGAACTGCTGACTCACCTTGGTGCCCACGGCATGGCACACATCTTCCAGCAACGGGCTGCCGACCTTTGCGGCATCCTCAATGGCTGCGACTACAAGGACTGGGATCCCGAATTCGACGAACTCCTGCCCGCAACCTATAGCGTCGACAATCTGACCGGCAAACAAGTCTGCAAAGAAAGTCTGCAACAAGAGGTTGGTCTGCCAGTCGCAAACCTGCCTATCTATGGCATGGTATGCCGCCTGACCGAGCAGAAGGGTGTCCCCCTGCTGATCCCGGCGCTGGAGAAATTTCTCCACCATCAGGTACAAGTGGTGATCGTCGGCTCTGGCGATCCTGCGCTCGCCACGCAACTGCAAACCATGGCCCGGGATTACCCGGACAAGCTCGCCTTCATCAATGCCTATGATGACCGACTCGCCCATCTGGTTGAAGCAGGAGCAGACTTCTTCCTGATGCCCTCTCTGTTCGAACCTTGCGGTCTCAACCAGATGTACAGCCTGGCCTATGGCACCCTGCCACTGGTGCGGGCCGTTGGTGGGCTGAAAGATACCGTGGTCGACTGGGATGCCGATCCCGAACATGCCACCGGCTTCTGCTTCAATGACCCGACCGCCGCAATTTTGCTCGATACCATGCGCCGCAGCCTGCTCTACTTCCTGCAAGACAGGGAAAAATTTGCCAAAGTGCAGCGCAACGCCATGAACACCCGCTTCAACTGGCCCGACTCGGTCACCCAGTACGAGCAGATGTATCTGAGCGCGTTGGGTCGTTACTGAGCTAGCTACTCGGGCAGATTGCTGAAGTTTTGTCCCTTTGGCATGTCTTTAAGCGTCAACAGCGAAAAAAGTCCCCTTTGGCTGTTGACGCCCCCCCAAAACTCTATAGAATCCCCCTCCGCAGTGATGCGAAGGTGGCGGAATTGGTAGACGCGCTAGCTTCAGGTGTTAGTGTCCCACGG
>NZ_JBCGFD010000004.1:0-226063 GCF_038739755.1 Aeromonas sp. SE22 | reverse complement strand
CGACCTTCGGGTTATGAGCCCGACGAGCTACCGAGCTGCTCCACCCCGCGTCCGAGGTGGCCAATAATAGGCGCCAGCGCACAGATTGCAAGTAAATATATCAAAAAAAGTTTATTCGTAGATTTATACGACAAAGAGTGCGGTCTTTATCAGCATCATGCTGTTTTTTCAGGCAAACGAATCTGAGGAAGGCATCCGGCACTACACTCAATAAGCTGAACACTCCTCATTTTGGGTAGGTATGATATGCGCATCTCCGCCGGACATTGCCGTCAGTTGGGGGCTACACCCGACAGTCACGGCGTCAACTTCGCGATCTGGGCACGCCTGGCCAGCCGGGTAGAACTCCTGCTCTTCTCCAGTGCAGAAGACTGCACCCCAGAGGTGATCCCGCTCTCGCCCCGTTTCAACCGTACCGCCTATTACTGGCATATCCATATTGAAGGCCTGCCCATCGGGCAGCGTTACGCCTATCGCATTCAGGGCCCATGGCGCCCCTATTGCGGTACCCGCTTCGATGGGGAAAAGGTGCTGCTCGATCCCTATGGCCGCAGCATCGAGCTCGGCCCCAACTACGATCGCTGGGCTGCGGCACTCCCGGGCAGCAACATTGCCAGCTGTGCCAAGAACCGGGTGGTCGATACCCGCCACTATAACTGGGAGGGTGACAAGCTACCGGCCCACTCCCTCTCGCGCTCGGTGATCTACGAACTCCATTTGGGGGGCTTCACCAACTCGCCAAGCTCCGGGGTTGCACCTGAACTGCGCGGCACCTACCTGGGTCTCATCGAGAAGATCCCCTATCTGCAATCCCTCGGTGTCACCGCCGTCGAGTTGCTGCCGGTGTTCCAGTTTGATCCGCAGGATTCGCCCAAAGGACTCTCCAACTATTGGGGTTACAGCCCCATGTCCTTTTTCGCCCCCCACGCCCAATATGCCTGCGGGGACGATCCACTGACCGAGTTTCGCGACATGGTCAAGGCACTGCACAAGGCCAATATCGAAGTGATCCTCGATGTGGTCTACAACCACACGGCGGAAGGGGGCAACGATGGCCCCACCTTCTCGTTTCGCGGCATCGACAACGAGGCCTACTACATCCTCGACAACAACCAGCAGGACACCAACTACTCGGGCTGCGGCAACACCTTCAACGGCGCCCACCCGGTAGTGCTGCGGATGATCATGGACAGCCTGCACTTCTGGCGACAGGAGATGCACGTCGATGGCTTCCGGTTTGATCTGGCGGCCATTTTGTCGCGGGATGAATCGGGCCAACCGCAGGCCAACGCCCCCACCCTGCGCACCATAGACACAGACCCCAACATCGCCGATATCAAGCTGATTGCCGAAGCCTGGGATGCGGGGGGGCTCTATCAGGTGGGGTCACTCGCCGGCGCGCGCTGGCGTGAATGGAACGGTCAGTTCCGCGACGATGTGCGCCGTTTTCTGAGGGGGGACGATAACAGCGTGACCGCCTTTGTCGAGCGACTCTGCGGCAGCCCCGATATCTACCACTATCACCATGCCGACCCCGAGAAGAGCATCAACTTCGTCACCTGCCACGACGGCTTTACCCTGTGGGACTGGGCCAGCTACAACCACAAGCACAACGAAGCCAACGGCGAGCAGAACCGCGATGGCTGTGATCACAACTTCAGCTGGAACCACGGCCACGAAGGGGTGACGGAAGATCCCCAGATCAACGCCCTGCGCATGCGGCAGGCAAAGAACATGATGGTAGCCACCCTGCTCTCGGTGGGCTCCCCCATGCTGCTGATGGGCGACGAACTGCTGCGCACCCAGCATGGCAACAACAATGGCTACTGTCAGGACAACCCCACCTGCTGGATGGACTGGCAACCCAGCGCCCGCAGTCAGGAGATGTTCCGCTTCATGAAGGAGCTGATCCAGTATCGCAAACACCTGTTCCAGCGCCCCGAGCAGGAGAGCATGCCGTTGTCACTGACCGAGATCCTGCGCCACAGCGAGATCTGCTGGCACGGCGTCAACGCCATGCAGCCGGACTTCAGCCCCCACTCCCACGCCATCGCCATGTCGGCCCTCTCGAGCGAAACCCGGCTGGCACTCTACGTGCTGTTCAACGCCTACTGGGAGCCCCTCACCTTCAACCTGCCAAGCCCCCCCAAGGGCGTCGGCGGCTACTGGCGACGGATCCTCGATACCGCCCTCCCCTCGCCGCAGGATATCTGCACCTTCGGCATGCCGCTGGAGGGACTGACCCGCGAATATCTGGCCCAGCCGCGCAGCAGTTGCCTCTTTATCTGCGGGGCCGACGACTTCTACTGATGCCCTCTCTTGCAAACAAAAAGCCCCCGGACAAATCCGGGGGCTTTCTATTTCAGAGCTCACAGTAAACCCGTTTGCGTCACACCAGCTGATGGAGCACGCTGGTTGCGGCGATCTGGGCAATGAGCAGACCACACAACGAAGTTGAAACCACAACCGGCGCAGTGTCACGCTGCAGATAGAGCGGGCTGAACCAGAGCAGCAGGGAGGCCACCAGCAATGCAGCCTGGGTCACCACCGCCGGGATCAGGGCATCGAGATTGGCCTCCCCCCCTTGCCAGCCCACCAGCACGCCCAGCCAGATAAGGCTGGCCATGGCACCAACCAGACCGGCCAGTGGCAGCAGGGTATTGAATGCCTGCAGGCGGTGACGTGCTCGCAGCAGCATCAGGTGGGCAAAGGCCGCACCCAGCATCGCCATCTGCAGCAAACCACTCACCCAGCCCTGCAGTTGCAGCAGGCCCACACCATAAACTGCCAGCGGCAACGCCGGTAGCCAGAGCAGGGAAGATGGGATGGAACGTTTCCCCTCCAGCCGTGACTGGGCGAGCGACAGGCTCACGCCCAGCACCAGCGCCGCACCGCCGCTCCAGATCAGCCAGCTGGCCGCCTTGGCCTCTACCGCCAGCATCAGCGAAAGGGCGGTAATGACCCAGATGGAGAAGAGTTGCTGGCTGATGCGCGAGCGTTGGCCAGGGCAGAGATCACCGCGCCAGAGCACGATGCCAAGGGCAACAAGGGCGCCCAGCGCCATCAGGCCGGTCAGGGGAAAAAGCCAGAAAGGGAGTTGGACGAACATGGCGCCTCCAGCAAAGGGTGTCGAAATGCGCCGTGGTGGCGCCAGAGAGGGGCCGAGTATACCCAAACCCGGCGCCATCCCCAACGCCTGACATCACAAGTGGCGGCCTTAACGCTGACCGCGGGCCAGCGCCACCACCCGGGCAAACATCTGGCGGATAACCGGCGGTATGTGTTCAGCGCCGAGCCGCTCCGCCTCTTCGACCACCGCCAGCGCCATACCCGGCTTGCTGCGATGATGGATCGCCTTGTTGATGATATGGCTGGCACTCCACATGGCGCGGCCACCGACACCGGCTTCGCGCCGGAATACTCCCTCAAAGCCGTTGTTGTAGAGGTAGTGCTCGATGTCGACCGCAGGCAGCTGGGTCAGCCGATCCCGCTCCCTGTCGCCTTTGAGCTGCCCGCGGGCCGAAGCGGCATATTTGACCCCCGCCTCGTCGCCATCGGCCAGCAGATGCCACTCGATGCCAAAGTCGCGCGCCACCTTGATCAGCGGTGACTGGCCACACTGGGCAAACTCGATGATCCGCACCCCCTCGGCCCGCAGGCTGTAGCCACAGATCTGGGCCAGCTCCGAGAGCAGCCAGATCTCGGTCTCCCCCTCCACCAGCAGCCAGCAACGGGCAAACAGCGACATGGGCCGGTTGATCCGCACATGGAAGGCAATCTTGCGCAGATCGTCGCTGCTGTAGCGCTCGCCACCCAGCTGGTGGCAGAGGATATCCTGCTGGCGCCGCACCAGCCGACGCACCTGATTGAGCGGCAGGGAGGAGAGCAAGTCCCCCGAGTTGGTGGTGAGCAGCTTCTGGCCAGGCAACTGCTCCAGCAGCCCCCACGCCAGCGCCAGCATGGTCGGATGGAGGCGGCTTTCGGGATCTTCGAGGATCATGATGGGGCGAGCCCCCTCCTCCAACTCCCGGTTGCCACGCGCCTGCAGCAGGGTCGCCGCCATCCCCGCCATCGCCAGCTGCAGGGCCCGGTTGTCCGCCTGACGCAGCAGGGTGTGCAGGTTACCCGGATTGCGCAGTGTCATGGGGCGATTGATGATGTCGCGCTGACTGCGCGGCTTGTTCTTGATGGGCGCCAGCGCATTGAAGTAGTGATCCATCAGCTGGCGCACCGCCTGCAGCGCTTCCTTGAGCTCGGGCTCGCCAATGCGCTGGGGCTCGTCGATGAGCTTGTCGGCCAACTCGTTCAGGCGATGTTCGGAGAGATCTCCCCACTGCAACGTCTCCACCCCGTTGCGGGCGGTGCGGGCATCGCGCAGGCGAAAGACCGGGTTCATGGTGATGAGCATGCAGACCAGTTCGTGAGCATTGGCGATGGGCAGGCTCTTGCCCACCCCGTCGAGAAAATCGTGCAGAGTCGCGACCGTACCATCCTCCAGCAGCTCGGCACTGGCACGATAGTGAATGCGGTTGAACTTGTCCTTGTGCAGCACCCAGGCGGGGCAAAGTCGGGCCAGACGGCGGGAGTGCTGGCACATCTGGGGTCGGTGCTCACAGAAGGTGAGCACCAGTTGCAGATGGCGCGCCGGGGCGAGCTCGGGATCTTCCGGCCGGTGGAAATCCTCGGCGCCAAACTGATAGGGCTCGGCATTTTGCCCTAGCAGACACCAGAGGGCGCGCAGCAGGCTCGATTTCCCCCAGGTGTTTTCACCGATCAGCACTGTGGTATGGTCGAGCCCGAGCGACAACCGATTGATGCCGCGAAATCCTTTAACTTCAATACGTTCCAGATACATCCAGCCATGTCCACGTCACTCTGATGGAGCAATAGTGGCAAAGTTGCCGGAAAAATCCTATCTGGCAGCGCCCTTTTTCAACGGGAACTGTGAGGAATAGCCGGTTCGGGCGGGGTTGGCTCGGTCAGGCGCCCCTGCGGGGCATTCCAGTGGTTGAACCAGAGGTGGCGGGTACGGATCTGGCGCTTGCGATGATTCAATGGCGGCTCCTGTTTGTGGCACTGCGAAATGACGGGGTGAGCGAACTCACCGGAACGCATTGAGTCTCGCGGTTAACTGTGACAGGAGGATGACAGCCGGGCACGCCACTGCCCCGGCGTCAGACCAAACGCCTCGCGAAAGCGGTTGCCAAAGTGGGCCTGGGAGGAGAAACCGCACTGGCTGGCGATCGTCGCCAGCGGTTCAACACCTGCCAGCAACTGTTTGGCCCGCTTGAGGCGCAGCTCCAGCAGGTAGCGATGGGGCGGGCAGCCGAGGCTCTGACTGAACATGCGGGCGAAGTGATACTCGCTCAGACCCGCCTGCTGCGCCAGCTGGGCCAGCGTCACCGGCTCGGCCAGATGAGCATGAAGGTACTCCTGCACCCGCCGGATCGCTACCGGAGCCAGCCCGCCACGCACTGTCGGCAGCGCTGGCGCCGCCTCGGTATGGTGGCGATAGGCGTGGAGGATCAGCATCCAGGCACCGTGAGAGAGCGCCAGGCGGTCGATGCCGTGCTGCCACTCTAGCTGCATCAGCTGACTCTGCACCAGCAATGCGGCCTTCGGATCGTCGATAAAGGTCTTGTCCAGCAGTTGCAGGTGGCGCCCCTCGCGATCGCACACCTCCTCGGCGATGCGGGTCAGGTGGGCCGGGGTGAAGTAGAGGTGGAAGAAGCGAAACTCCTCGCGCACCAGCCATTCGGATCTGTGGTGATCCGGCATGATGCACACCTTGCCGGTGCCGCCACAACCGCCCGGCCCGTCGAGCCGCTCGGTCTGCTCGCCCCCCTGCAGATAGACGCTCAGGGTGTGGTGGCCCGGCTTGTGGTAGCGGGTCTGATCGTAGCAGTTGCGCCAGCTGGCGACGCCAAGCCCGGGCTCCAGCCAGCAGGAGTCCTCCAGCCGGGCGCCGGTGCTGACCAATGCGTCGAATACCCCTGCCGTTTTCATCTGACCCTGCCTCTCCCTGACGATCCCGGCAAGCCCATCCTGCCGTCCGCTCATCTTACCGGCTGACGCCCGGGATAACAGCGGCCCACAAACAAAAACCGCAAGATGGTGCAAGCCAGCAAGCCCCTGCCCACCCCATGCTGGAATACAAACCTACCTACTTGTGGAACAACCGATGAACCTTCTGCTCTATCTCGCCACCGTCCTTATCTGGGGCAGCACCTGGATCGCCATCGCCTGGCAGCTTGGCCCCATTCCCATCGAAGTGTCGGTGCTCTATCGCTTCTTGCTGGCGGCGGTGGCGCTGTTTGCCCTGCTCACCGCCAGCGGCCGCTTTCCGCGCCTGCCGTGGCATGGCCAGCGCTATGCGGCGCTGCTCGGCGCCCTGCTCTTTTCCACCAACTTTCTCTGTTTCTACCACGCCACCCGCTATATCCCGAGCGGCATGTCGGCGGTGATCTTCGCCAGTGCCAGCATCTTCAATGGCCTCAACCTCTGGCTGTTCGAGGGCAAACGCCCGGGCCTGCGCTGGCTGCAAGGGTCGCTATTGGGGCTCTTTGGCACCCTGCTGCTGTTCTGGCCGGTGCTGGCAGATGCGCAACTGGGTGCAAACGGCTGGAAGGGATTGCTGTTCGCCTGTGGCGGCACCCTCTGTTTTTCGCTGGGCAATCTGGTCTCGGCCCGCGGCCAGCGCCACGGCTACCATGTGTTGCAGATGGTGCCCTGGGGCATGGTTTACGGCGTCGTGCTGTTGCTGGGCTGGGTCACATTGCTCGGTCAGCAACTGGTGGTGCCGACCGACAGCCACTATCTGGCGGCCATGGTCTACCTCGCCCTGTTTGGCTCGGTCATCGCCTTTACCGCCTACCTGACCCTGGTGGGGCGCATCGGGGCCAGCAAGGCCTCCTACGCGACCGTGCTCTTTCCGCTGGTAGCGCTCACCCTTTCGACCTTCTATGAGGGATTTGTCTGGCAGCCGGTGTCAGTGGTCGGCGTGGTGGTGAGCCTCATCGGCAATCTGGTGATCTTCGCACCACCCTTGAAGAGCTGGCGCATTGGCCCGTTCAAGGCGGTAAACGACACTTGCTCCTGAAGCGACCAGCCCCTAAGGTAACGCAGATCCAATCTGCAGATGGCAAGGGGGCGAGATGTTACTGGAAGGGCTGGAGACGCTGAGCCTGCTGGCAAGTGAAGGAACCATGGCCAAGGTGGCCAGCCGCCTCTATATCAGCCAGTCGGCGGTGAGCAAGCGGATTGCCCAGCTGGAGCAGCGCCTTGGCAAGAAGCTGATCGAGCCGGAGGGGCGCCAGATCCGCCTCACCCCGCAGGCGCTGGAGCTGCTGGAGCGGGTAGCGCCAAGCCTGGCCGAGATGAAGGGGGTGCTGGCCGACAGCCAGGATCTGGCCGATCACAGTCCCCTCCCCATCGCCTGCTCCGAGACCCTGCTGGCCGGTTATCTCGCCCACTTCATGCGCGGCTACCTTGGCCGCGACCCGCATCTCGCCCTCTCCACCCACCACACCCCGGTCATTCTGGCACGGGTGCGCAGCGGCGATGCCCTGCTCGGCATCTGCGCCGGTCGCCTCCCGCCCGGCCATGGCCTCGGCGCCGAGCTGCTGCTGGAGGAGCCCTTCTATCTGGTGGGAGAAGAGCAGCAGAGCCTGCCCCCTGCCGCTCAGGGTGGTGGGCGCAAGATCCTCACCATGGATCTGGAGAACCCTGCCAATCGCTATCTGCGCGAGCCCCTCGCCGCCCTCGGCCTGGAGCCCGCCATGGAGCTCGACTCCTATCTGGCACTGATCGAGCTGGCCAAGGCCGGTATCGGCCCGGTCCTGCTGCCTGCCGGTCTGCTGGCGCTGGTGGGGGAGCAGGGAGAAACGGCCCGCCTGCTGCCGACACTCGCCCGCCCGCTCCATTTGGTCTACCGGCCAAACAGCCTCAAGCGCGAGCGCATTGCCAAACTGGTCAGCGCCTTGCGCAAACACTTCAGCCATTACAGCGACACACCGCGCTAACGCTGTAAAACCGCAGATATGACAACGGGGCCCGAAGGCCCCGTTAACAATTGCGATGCGGCAAGCAAGGCGCACATCAGATCCAGGCAAACAGCTCGGGATACTGGCTCCACACCAGCTTGGCAGACATCAGCAGGGAGACGGTCACCAGCAACGGCTTGATCAGCTTCACCCCTTTTTTCAACACCATTTTGGAGCCAAAACGGGCGCCCACGAATTGTCCCAGCGCCATGCAGAAACCGACGCTCCACACCACCTTGCCGCCGAGGGCAAAGAACAGCAGGGAGGCGATGTTGGAGGTGAAGTTGAGCAGCTTGGTGTGGGCGGTGGCCCGCGCCATGCCAAAGCCTGCCAGCGCCACGAATCCGATGGCAAAAAATGAACCGGTCCCCGGCCCGAAGAAGCCGTCATAGAAGCCGACCCCGCCCCCCACCAGCAGCGCAAACAGCATGGGGGTCAGGCGGCGGGAGCTCTCGGCATCGCTCACCCGCGGCGAGAAGAAGAAGTAGCAAGCAAAGGCCATCAACAGAAAGGGGAGCAAACGCTCCAGCACGGCGGCATCGATGGTCTGTACCGCCAGCGTGCCCACGGCGGCGCCGATAAAGGTGCAGATCACCGCAGGCCAGATCATGGCCCACTCCAGCAATCCTCTGCGGGCATAGAACCAGGTGGCGGAGAAGGAGCCGAAACTGCTCTGCAGCTTGTTGGTGCCAAGCACCAGCGCGGGGGGCATGCCGGTGGCCAGCAGGGCCGGCACCGTCAACAGGCCGCCGCCACCGGCGATGGCATCGATAAAGCCGGCGATGAGCGCCACGCCAAACAGGGCAAACAGGGTAACCAGTTCCAATTCCATCCATAGACCTCACGGGATTGGGTTGCCCGACACAAGGGCAACCGGGGGGAGAATAAACACGCCGGGCAGAGGGGCTGCACTGACTGCCGGTTATCCTAACGGGCCAAAGTCCATGAATCTAACGAAACAGTGGCAGCCAATTGATTCCTGATTTTCACTAATTTGGGCTCACGCGCCCCTGCCCCTCGGCTCAGGCGGCGCTTTGTGGCGCCGGTGACTCCGCTTCCGCTCCCTTGATGGCGGTCAGGGCCGCCAACAGCGGCGCCTCGTCATCGCCGGGGAAACGGCTGACCCGACCGGCCATGTAGCGACGGCTGAAGAGATTGAACCAGTGCTGCAGCGCCTGCCCGGCCTTGAGCTCCCCGGCCACTTCCAGCACACAGGCGGCCACCTCGGCGGTGCAGAGGTGCTCCTCGCTGTTGGCGACCCGCATACCGTAAGTGGAGAGCGCATCGGGCTTGATGGCCAGCACCGGAAAACCGTCGAGGTAGGGGCTCTTGTTGAACATCTTGCGCGCCTCGGGCCAGGTGCCGTCGAGCAGGATAAAGAGCGGCTTCTTGCCGGGCGCCAGCACAACCTCGCCGGTCAAACGGGCCGGCTCCTTTTCACAAGCGGGAAAGACCACATAGGGTTGCCAGGCAGGATCGGCCAGCAGGGCTAGCAGCTCGGGATGGGGCTCGGTGCGCGACCAGAGAAAGGCCCAGGTGGTATCCGGCAACACATCGGCGATAAGGCGGCCGGTGTTGGAGGGCTTCATCGGCTCGCTGTCGTACATCAGCAGGCAAAAGCCCGCCTCCGCTTTGAGCTCGGGGCGCCACTCGCAGGCACACCAATCCTCACGCAGCTGACAGGCGGGGCAACGGGCCAACGTGCCGCCACGGGCGAGAAACGGTCGGGTAGAGATACTCTTGCGCCAGGCCCGCAGGCGGTTGACGGCGTGATCAGGAACAGGCTTCATCTTGCGTCACAAACAGAGGGAGATCATCAACGGCGGCGCCAGCGGCCCGCCACAAAGGGGCTGGATTGTACCCAGTTGCGCGGCGATGGAACAGCATTCACTGCCCCTTTCGCCAATTCACACGTCCCGCAAAAAAGCTCAGGACTCCTGACAGGTGCGCAGCAGCTCCAGCAACAGGCTGCCGTCGCGCAGCGCTTTGTGCACCTGCACCGAGGTGGGCTTGGTGGGATCTTCGTAGAAGTGGGTGGATTCGATCTGCAGCCGCACCAGATATTCGGCCGGCAACTGGCTCGCCAGCGACTGATGCAACATGGGGAAGAGCAGCCGATCGGCACGGGTGATCTCGCCCCCCAGCAGCAGCTTGCCCGGATTGAGCAGGCAGATGAGATTGGAGAGCACCCGCGACAGGCGCCCCGCCGCCTGATGGAGAATGTCCTGACAGAGGCTGTTGCCCGCCAGCGCCAGCTCGCACAGCTCGCGAATGGTGACGCTCTCCGGCAGATCGTGCTCCTGCATCCGCTCGCGCAGATCCCGGTATTGCGCCTCCAGCGCCTGATTGGTCACCAGCGTGCAGGCGCAGCCAAAGCCGCCGCAGTAGCAGCGCTGGCCATAGGGTTCGAGCTGCAAATGGCTGAGATCGCCGAGCAGCGCATTCTCGCTCTCGATAAGCTGGCCATTGACCACCATGCCGACCCCGATGTCGTTGTGAACGAACACCAGCACCGCATCGGCGCAATTCTTGGCGGCTCCCCACTCGCGCTCTGCCTGGATCCAGGTGCGCACGTCGCCGCTCACCAGCACCGGCACCGCAAAGGCCTCCTGCAAAGCCGGCCCCAGCGGCCAGTTGCGCAGATCGTAGAAGGGGAAGTGCTTGACCATGCCGGAGTGGCGCTCTACCTGTCCCGGCAGACAAAGGGCGATGCAGGCAAGGTTGAGGGCCTTTTTCGGCAAGAAGCTGCGAATGGCGTGAACCAAGCTATCCAGCAGTTCGCCGCGCTCGGCCTCGGTAAAAATATGGCGATGGCGCGCCAGCGAACGACCGGTGAAGTCGAACAGCGCCATGTCTACATAACCACGCCCCAGCCGCATGGAGAGAAACTGGAAGCGGCGCTCGTTGATGCGCAGCAAGGTCTGGCGACGGCCACGCCCCACCGAGCTTTCACCACAGGTGACCACCAGCCCGCTGTCGAGCAGCTCGCGGGTGATCTTGGTAATGCTGGCGGGAGAGAGACCTGTCAAACGGGAGAGATCGGTGCGCGACAACTCCTTGTGCTCTTCCAGGCTGGCATAAACCAGGCCGTAGTTGAGCTGGCGGATCAAGTCGATACTACCTTTCACGATCTCATTCATAGGCTATGGGGCAAACGCAGACACAGAGGGCGGCAATTTTCACACATTATTGGTCAATCCCCAAATAAAGTGCGGCCTGAACCGGGGTTCAGACCGCATCTTGTGGCACTCGTCACCTGACAAGGCCGGATCAATAGCGGAACTGGGAGACCAGCTTGCGCAATTTGTCGCCGGTATTGGCCAGATCACGGGTGGTGCTGTTGGACTCGACCGCCGCGCTGGTCAGCTCGCTGACAATCTGCTGGATGGCCACCAGGTTCTTGTTGATCTCCTCGGAGACCGCGTGTTGCTCCTCGGCGGCCGTGGCGATCTGGATGTTCATGTCGTTGATGGTGCTGACCGCCATCACCATGCTGTCGAGGGAGCTGGCGATATGGCTCGCCTCCTGCACCGTCTCTTGGCTGCGCTCCTCGCTCGCCTGCATTACATCCACCGCCTGCTTCACCCCGCCCTGCAGACGCTGGAGCATCTCGTTGATCTCCTTGGTGCTCTGCTGGGTACGGCCGGCAAGGGATCGCACCTCGTCTGCCACCACCGCAAAGCCGCGGCCCTGCTCGCCAGCCCGGGCCGCTTCGATGGCCGCGTTCAGCGCCAGCAGGTTGGTCTGCTCGGCGATGCCGCGAATGACCTCCACCACAGAGCCGATCTTGCCGGTCTCCTGCGCCAGCTGCTCGATAACGCCGGAGGCGGTATGTACCTCGCCCACCAGCCGGTTGATGCTGTTGATGGCGGTACTGACCACGCCGCGTGCCGCATCCGATTCGCGGGCCGCATCGCTGGTAGCACTGGCGGCATTGGAGGCGCTGGCAGCCACCTCCTGCGCGGTCGAGCTCATCTCGGTCACAGCGGTGACCACCTGATCGGTCTCCCGGCTATGACCGTGCATCTGCTGGTCGTAGTGCTCGCTCAGGTGATGCAGCTTGTCGACGGCGCTGAAGAGGTGGTTGCTGGTCTCCCCGACCTGACTCACTACCGACTGGATCCGCTCGACGAAGCGGTTGAAGGCGCTGGCCAGCTGACCAATCTCATCCTTGCTCTGCACCTTGAGACGTTGGGTCAGATCCCCCTCGCCGTTGGCGATATCGTTCAACGCCAGCACCGCATCTGCCAGCGGTTTGCTGACCCGGTTGCCGACGATAACGGTCGCCACCAGAGTGACGCCCAAAATCACCAGGATCACCAGCACCCCGACCTGCAGCGAGCTGTTCATCTTGCTCTCCCGCTCGGCACGCAGGGTGGCCAGTTCGTTGTCGATGTCATCGATATAAAAGCCGGTCCCTATGATCCACTGGTATTTGTCGAGCACCAGGGTAAAGGCCAGCTTGGGCGCATCACGGCCAATGGAGGGCTTGGCGGTCCAGTATTCGGTAAAGCCATCCCCCTGACGGGCCGACTTGAGGATCTCCTGGATCAGGAACTTGCCCTTGGCATCCTTGTCATTCCAGCGATTTTTCCCCTCCAGTTCAGTGCGAACCGGCAGCAATATGGTATTGCCCTCAAAGTCATAGACAAAGAAGTAACCGTCGCTGCTGTAGCGCAGCGGTCTGAGCAACTCTTTGACCTTTTGCCGATTCTCCGGTGAATCAGGCAAGGAGTAGACAGCGTTGATGGCAGTCTGGGCCATCATGATGTAACTGCTGAGCAGCGCCTTTCGATCCTTGATCGCCTTCTCCCGCGCCACCACCAGATCAGACTCCAGATCGCTTCTGGAGAGCATGTAGTTGCTGAGATTGACCGCCAGTGCCATCAACAGCACAGGGAGCGCTCCGAGTAACAGGATTTTCTGCTTTAACGTCATTTTTCACATCCTTGCAGCTGTTTTTATTGGAATTCCTTGCCCAATCATCAGTATAGGTGCTGGCAGTTCGCGGCTCGCTTTCGTTACAATTCCCTTAAAATAAATCGGCCAATTAGCGAAAAACATGACTCTTTGCCCTTGCGGTTCCAACCTTTCTCTCGATCTGTGCTGCGGATCACTCCACGGCGGTACTCCTGCTCTCACCCCAGAACAGCTGATGCGCTCGCGCTACAGCGCCTTCGTGCTGGGTCTGGGGGATTATCTGGTGCATAGCTGGCACCCCGACTATCTCGGTGATCTGACCGCAGAACTGCTCTCGCAGACCGATACCCAATGGGATGGCCTCGAGATCATCGCCAGTCAGGGCGGCCCCGACGACATACTCGGCATGGTGGAGTTCAAAGCCTGGTTCGTGGAAGGCGAGACTCGTCACTGCCTGCATGAACGGTCCCGCTTCGTGCGTCATGAGGGGCGCTGGGTCTATACCGACGGGGAGATAGATCCCGTCCCGCTCCGGATCGGGCGCAATGATCCCTGCCCCTGTGGCAGCGGCAAGAAGTTCAAGAAGTGTTGCGGCAATTGAGGCTGACTACTTAAATGAATCTGTAACGCGGGAGCATCGGGACCATGATCCATGACACAACAGACTCAGCAGTCACCCTTCAAATCGATCAAGGATCGCATCAAGGCCAATAAGGAGAAGGGCATCTCCATCCAGGGGCCCGATGTCATGGATTATCTCTATCCCGCCAGCAAGGTCGGGATCGAGGTGATCACTCCGACCGGTCAGCTGCGCTCACTGCCTGCCGTGCTGATCGGCGCCGACAAGGCGCGCATCATCTATTTCAGCCTGCCCGCCACCACCCCGGCGGATGCCGCCCTCTACTGCCAGCCGGGTTACCGGCTCACTGCGGCCATCATCTGCGAGCGAGGCGTGGGAGCCATGCTCTGCTTCGAGGGTTTTATCGAGCAGTTCAACAAGCAGCCCCAGCTCTTCACCATGCGCCAGCCAGAGAGCATGACCCTGTTCAAGATCCGCAAGGAGATCCGCTACCCAATCAGTTGCACAGGAGTCGCTCTTTTTGCCCAGCATCCGCTCAACATCCATCTGGTGGACTTTTCACTGGCAGGTTGTGCCTTCAGCACTCACCATCAGGCGCCGACCATTCCCCTCAACCACTCGCTTGAGCTGCGTCTCGATGCCTCTAGCGCCAACGGGATGCCCTACCAGCTGACCGGCACAGTGCGCAACCAGCGCCAGATCAACAACTACCCCGTCTACGGCATGCAGTTCGACGCAGCCGGCTTGCAGCAAAGCGAAACCTTTTTAAAGCACCTAGAATTCAATGGCCATCAGATGGTCGTTCGCACTCAAGCTGGCGCCGTTGCGAACATCGCCATGGGCCACTCCGCCCTCTGAAAGGGGCTATTATCAGGCCGATCCCGATCACATTTCTGAGCATTAACGGTCGAAAATGTTCGATCACGCTCATTTATTTGGTCTGAATCAAACATTTTACTCACGGTTAACGTCAAACTTCTCATCAATGTGAGTAGCGAGACCGGCACCAATGCAAAGAATAACTACACAAGTCGTCATCATAGGCGGCGGGGCCACCGGGGCAGGCATCATGCGCGATTGCGCACTGCGTGGCATTGACTGCATTCTGCTCGAACGGGACGATATCGCCGCCGGCACCACGGGGCGCAACCATGGCCTGCTCCACTCGGGAGCACGCTACGCGGTAACGGATCAGGAGTCCGCCCGCGAGTGCATTCAGGAAAACCGTATCCTCAAGCGGATTGCCAGCCACTGTGTCGAGGACACTGGCGGCCTCTTCCTCACCCTGCCGGAAGATGACATCAATTTCCAAACCACCTTCATGGATGCCTGTGCCCGCGCCGGGATCGAAACCCGTCAGCTCGATCCCCGCGAAGCCTTGCGTATGGAGCCCAACGCCAACCCGGCGATGATCGGCGCCATCCACGTGCCGGATGGCACGGTCGATCCGTTCCGCCTCGCCGCGGCCAACGTGCTGGACGCCAAAGAGCACGGCGCGCGCATCTTTACCCACTGCAAGGTGCTTGGACTCTTGCGCACTCAGGATCGGGTACACGGGGTCAAGGCGATCAACACCCGCACCGGCGAAGCGTTCGAGGTGGAGTGTCAGGAGGTGATCAACGCCGCCGGCATCTGGGGCCAGCAAATTTGCGAATACGCCGATCTCGGCATCCGCATGTTCCCGGCCAAGGGATCCCTGCTCATCATGGATTACCGCATCAATCAGCTGGTGCTCAACCGCGCCCGCAAACCGGCGGATGCGGACATTCTGGTGCCGGGCGATACCATCTCCCTCATCGGCACCACCTCCAGCCGTATCGATTACAACAAGATTGACCAGCTCACCGTCGAGCCCGAAGAGGTGGAGGTGCTGTTGCGCGAGGGGATCAAGCTTGCCCCCATCATGGCGCGCACCCGTCTGTTGCGCGCCTACGCCGGCGTTCGCCCGCTGGTAGCAGTGGATGGCGACGAGAGCGGCCGCAATATCAGCCGCGGCATAGTGCTGCTCGATCACGCCGAGCGCGACGGCCTCAAGGGCTTCAACACCATCACCGGCGGCAAGTTGATGACCTACCGCCTGATGGCCGAGTGGGCCACCGATCTGCTGGCCAAGAAGCTTGGCAACAACAAGCCCTGCCGCACAGCCGAGCTCAATCTGCCCGGCTCGCGGGATCCGGAGAAGGTCTCCGCCCCGGGGCTCTCGGTGCCTGCCGAAGGGTCGGCCCAGTACCGCCACGGCGAACGGGTCATCGCCTTCTTCCGTGACAATCCGAAAGCCAACGCCCTCATCTGCGAGTGCGAGATGGTCACTGCCGGTGAAATCGAATACGCCCTGCGCGAGCTCGATGTGGACAACCTCATCGACCTGCGCCGTCGCACCCGCCTTGGCATGGGCCCCTGTCAGGGCGAGCTCTGCGCCTACCGCGCCGCCGGCCTGATGCAGGAGTACGGCAAGGCGGACGGCCGTCAGGCCTGCGTCATGCTGCGCCAGTTCCTCGAGGAGCGTTACAAGGGCACCCGCCCGGTGCTGTGGGGCGATGCCCTGCGCGAGGCCGAGTTTACCTACTGGATCTACGAGGGGCTGTTTGGCCTGGGCGAATGGACCACACCGCAGCTGGTCACCGATGCGCCACGCGCCCCCGGGCAGCACAATGCCACTCACGCCACTGAGAAGGAGAGCCGTCATGAAGTTTGACAATATCGTTATCGGCGGCGGCATGGCAGGCCTCTCGGCCGCCCTGCGTCTGGTAGAAGCGGGCCAGAAGACCCTGCTGATGGCCTCAGGCCAGAGTGCCCTGCACTTCTCCTCCGGCTCGGTCGACCTGCTGGAGAGCGAAGGGGATCCCCGCGCCGCCCTGCCCGCCTTTATGGCGGCCCATCCGGATCACCCCTACAGCAAAGTCGGAATGCAGAATATCGAGGCAAGTCTGGCCGACCTGCAGCGCCACTGCGCCGAGCAGGGGCTGCCGCTGGTGCGCCACGAAACCAATCACCAGCGCCTGACCCCCATTGGTACCCTCAAACGTACCTGGCTCTCCCCCGATACTTGCGCCTGCGTCACCGATGCACCGATCCCGGACGTGCTGCTGCTGGCCACCCTCGAGGGCTTTCGCGACTTTCATCCGGCACTGGCGGCGGCCAATCTGGCGACCCATCCGCGTTTTGCCCACTGCCGCATTCTGACTGGAGAAATCCGCCTGCCCCAGCTGGCGGAATTCAGCCGCAATCCCCATGAGTTTCGCTCTGCCGATATTGCGCGTCTGTGTGACAAGCACCATCTGGTGGCCGATCTGGCCAGCGAGATCAGTCGAATGGTGCAGGAGAGCGGCGTGCCCGACTGCCGCCATATCGTGCTGCCCGCCTGCCTGTCGCTGGGGCTGGTTGGCCCGCGTCTGGCGGAGCTGGAGCAACGTACCGGCTGCACCATCAAGGAGGTGGCGACCATGCCGCCATCGCTGATCGGGATGCGGATGCAGGAGGCGCTCAAGCGCCGCTTCATGGCCCTTGGCGGCACCTTCCTCACCAGCGAGCGGGTGCTGGGCGCCCGTTACGAGGGGGATCGGGTGGTCGGCGTACACACCCAGAATGGCGATGACCAGCTGTTTGAAGCGGACAACTTCGTGCTCGCCTCCGGCAGCTTCTTCAGCCGCGGGCTGGAGTCCCGTCTGCGCGGCATTCGCGAACCCATCTTCGATGCCGATGTGCTGAGTCTGGAGGAGCGCGACGCCTGGGCCGGTCGCCGCCTGTTCGATCACCACCCCTTTATGGGCTTCGGGGTCAAGACCGACGACAAGCTCAGAGTGCTGCGCGGCGGCAAGCCGCTCACCAACCTCTACGGCGCCGGCAGCGTGCTGGCGCACTATGACCCCATCAAAGAGGGATCAGGTTCCGGTGTCGCGGTTGCCACCGGCTGGCAGGCCGCCGGCCATATTCTGGGCGCCGCCCAATGATGATTTTGTCCCATATCCCGTGCCTTCACACCCTACGGGAGGAGAACTGACATGCTACTGGATCATGCCAATCAAACTTTCGATCAGTGCATCAAATGCACCGTCTGTACCGCCTACTGTCCGGTGGCCAAGGCCAACCCCGCCTACCCCGGCCCAAAACAGGCGGGCCCGGATGGGGAGCGGCTACGGATCAAGAGCCCGGAGCTCTTTGACAGCGCCCTCAAGCACTGCACCAACTGCAAACGCTGCGAAGTCGCCTGCCCGAGCGGGGTACGCATCGGCGACATCATCGCCAAGGCCAAGCACCAGTACAGCGGCTTCAAACCGGGGATCCGCGAGTTCGTGCTCTCCCACACCGATCTGATGGGCAGCATGTCTACCCTGATGGCGCCGGTGGTCAACTTCACCACCGGCCTCAAGCCGATGAAGCTGGTGCTGGACAAGGCGCTGGGAGTCTCCTCCCACCGCGACCTGCCCAAATACTCCCAGGGCACCTTCCGCGGCTGGTACAAGAAGCAGAAAGAGACTCAGGCCCGTTATGAGCGCCAAATTGCCTATTTCCACGGCTGCTACGTCAACTACAACCACCCGCAACTCGGCAAGGAGCTGGTGCAGGTGCTCAACGCCATGAACATCGGTGTCCAACTGCTGGAGCGGGAGAAGTGCTGCGGCGTGCCACTGATTGCCAACGGCTTCATGGACAAGGCCAAGCAGCAGGCGGCCTTCAATATCAAGCAGATGGAGAACTCCCTGCTCGGCAACGAGATGCCGCTGCTGGCCACCTCCTCCACCTGCGGCTTTACCCTGCGCGATGAATATCCCCACCTGCTGGAGCAGGACAACCACAAGGTGCGGGATCGCATCTCGCTGGTGACCCGCTTCCTGTGGAACGAGTTCTACAAGGGCAACAAACCGGCGATGAAGCCGCTCAACCTGCACATCGCCTACCACACCCCCTGCCATATGGAAAAAATGGGGGGTGTCATCTACACCCTCGAATTGCTGCGCGCCATTCCTGGGGTCAAGGTGACGGTGCTGGAGTCCCAGTGTTGTGGTATCGCCGGCACCTACGGCTTCAAGTCGGAGAACTATCAGACCAGCCAGACCATCGGCGAGGGGCTGTTTGATCAAATCAACCGCCTCTCCCCCGATCTGGTGATCACCGATTGCGAAACCTGCAAATGGCAGATCGAGATGAGCACCAGCTTCCGCTGTGAGCATCCCATCCACCTGCTGGCCCAGGCACTGGCCTGATCGGCTGATAAAAAGACAATCCACGCAGAGATAAACAAAGAGCCGGCAATTGCCGGCTCTTCCTTTTACTTTTACGTTTCACGCCTGCTATCAGAGATGCTGGATGATCAAACTGTGGTTATCCAGCATGCTCTGCAGGATGTCGTGGAAGGAGGTGCTGACCGACTCCGACACAGCACAGCCCCACCCCCACTGTAAAAATACAATAAAGGAGCAGCCAAACAGCAGCGCCTATCGATAATTATGTGAATAAAAATTTTAGATTTCGCATAGCCATTCCTCTTGCCGAGCGACGAAGAAGAGATGGCCATAGCGCCGAGGAGTGAACTGACCTCCACAACCCTCTTTGCCCTGCTTCGTAAAATCCGCTGATTTTTCTTGGCAAGACCGTCACAACAGCCTGACTTTTCGTAAAATTCTACCCAGATCTCATTTCTGTGTTTTGCTCGTGCTGCCAATTGATCTGGCGCAACTCCCCTCCCGATAATTCATCATTTTGTTTACCAGTTTGATAACGTCGTTCTCTGAAAATGCATAAATCCGGTTTATTCACCGGTAATAACAACAGGCCTGCCACCCCGCTCGGGGTGTCGATCTCCGCATCACAAAAGGGAGCCGGTCAGGCCAGACAAGGACAATGATTGGGAGTGATGATGGTGAGTTCACACAACAGACAGAGCAGACTGGGGCTTGCCGCCCTGCTGCTTACCACCTGCCTTGGCACCAGCGGCTGGGCACAGGCGGCCGACGAGGCACAATCCAAGGGCAAGATCGAGGCGCGCAGCGAGCTGTTCGCCAAGGATCACGCCGATCAGTTCACCAGCTGGAAAGGTACCAGCGAGAGCCGCGAGCGCACCGACGCCCTGGCGGAAGATCCCCAGATGGTGGTGCTCTGGGCCGGCTACCCCTTCTCCAAGGATTACAACAAGCCGCGCGGCCACTTCTATGCGCTGACCGACGTGCGGGAAACCCTGCGCACCGGCGCCCCCAAGACCGCCGAAGATGGCCCGCTGCCCATGGCCTGCTGGAGCTGCAAAGGCCCGGATGTGGCCCGCGTTATCGATGAAAAGGGTGAGGATGGCTACTTCAAGGGCATGTGGGCCAAGGGCGGCCCCGAGATCGTCAACACCATCGGCTGCGCCGACTGCCACGATACCGCCTCGCAGGAGTTCAAGGAGGGCAAGCCCGCCCTGCACCTCTCCCGTCCCTATGCCGACCGGGCCATGAGTGCCATCGGCAAGCCGTTCAAGGAGCAGGGGCGCTTCGATCAGCAGTCTCAGGTGTGCGGCCAGTGCCACGTGGAGTACTACTTCAGTGGCCCTACCAAGGCAGTGAAATTCCCCTGGGACAAGGGCACCAGCGTCGAGCAAATGGAAGCCTACTATGACGAGCTGGGCTTCGCCGACTGGACGCACGCCCTCTCCAAAACACCGATGCTGAAAGCCCAGCACCCCGAGTACGAGACCTGGCGCGCCGGCATTCACGGCCAGAACAACGTCGCCTGCGTCGACTGCCACATGCCCAAGGTGCAGAACGAGCAGGGCAAGGTCTACACCGATCACAAGGTGGGCAACCCTTTCGATCGCTTCGAGCAGACCTGCCGCAACTGTCATACCCAGAGCAAGGAGATGCTGCAGGGGATCGTCAAGCAGCGCAAGGAGGCGGTACACGAGCTCAAGCTGAAAGTTGAGAAACAGCTGGTTCACACCCACTTTGAAGCCAAGGCGGCCTGGGATGCCGGTGCCACCGAGGCCGAGATGAAGAATATCCTGCAAGACATCCGTCACGCCCAGTGGCGCTGGGACTACGCCATCGCCTCCCACGGGGTGCAGATGCACGCCCCGGAAGTGGCGCTCAAGGTGCTCGGCACTGCACTGGACAAGGCCGCTGATGCCCGCACCAAGCTGGCTCGTCTGCTGGCTGCCAAGGGAATAACCCACGAGATCGCCATTCCCGATATCTCCACCAAGGAGAAAGCGCAAGCCGCCCTTGGCATGGATATGAAGCAGTTCAACAGCGACAAGGCACAGTTCCTCAAGACCACAGTCCCCGCCTGGGACGCCGAGGCCAAAGCGGCCGGACGGCTGGCACAGTAACGGCGCCTGCGGGCCCGGCCAGCTCGGGCCCGCATTGGATGGAGGCTTCCTATGGGTGATTTAACGATGGATTTCTTACGACTGATGCTGATGGCAGCCATGCTGCTCACCAGCCTGCAGGGCCAGGCGGCCGAGCCAGCTGCCGCCCCTGTTCCGACCACTGCTGTCCCAGCCACACAGGAGGTGGAGTTTTTACGCAATCCCGACAAGGCCTGCACCGACTGCCACAAGGAGCAGAGTGAGGGGATGCATGGCAAGCATGGCCAGGCGACCAACCCCAACAATCTGGCGCCGGTCACCTGCACCAACTGTCATGGTCAGCCCTCTCCCCAGCACCGGGAAGGGGTCAAGGATGTGATGCGCTTCAGCCACAGCCTGAAGGATAAAGAGAGCATCAAGCTTTATCCCATCAGCGAGCAGAATGGAGTCTGCATGAGCTGCCACGAGCCCAAAGAGCTTCGCGAGGCGCTCTGGGCCCACGACGTGCACGCCACCAAGCTCACCTGCACCAGCTGCCACCAGCTGCACCCGGCCAAAGAGCCGATGGTGGAGATCCCGGAAAAGTCCCGTATCAAACTCTGCGTTGACTGCCACAGCAAGCAGCATGAGGCCAGCAAGGCCCGGCAGGAGCAGTCCAAACCGGCTACCGGCAAGGAGGCATCATGAGCTGCTCTCGCCGTCACTTCATGGCGGGGATGAGTGCGGGGGCCCTCATCATGATGACGGGGGCTGCTCGTGCCAACACCCGCTCCCTTGCCACCACCCTCGCTCACAGCCAGATCATCGACGGGATCCGCTATGGCATGATCCACGATGAGACGGCCTGCATCGGCTGTACCGCCTGCATGGATGCCTGCCGGGAGGTGAATCAGGTGCCAGAGGGGGTCTCACGCCTCGAGATCATCCGCTCCGGCCCCATCGGCGCCTTCCCTGATGCCGAGTACCACTTCTTTCGCAAGTCCTGCCAGCACTGCGACAACGCCCCCTGTGTGCACGTCTGCCCGACCGGTGCCTCCCATATCCGCAAGGAGGATGGCATCGTCGACGTCAACCCGGATCTCTGCGTCGGCTGCATGTACTGTCTGGCCGCCTGCCCCTATCAGGTGCGCTTTATCAACCCTGTGACCAAGGTGGCCGACAAGTGCGACTTTTGCCGCAAGACCAACCTGGCGGCGGGCAAGGAACCGGCCTGCGTGGAATCCTGTCCCACCAAGGCGCTGGTGTTCGGCAATCTGGATGACCCGGACAGCCCCATCGCCAAACGGCTGGTGAAGGAGACCACCTATCGCTACAAGCAGGCACTCGGCACCTCGCCCAAGATGTACCGCGTGCCCAAAGGGGAGATAAAGTCATGACCATGCAAGCGGCATTTCACTTCCCCTCTCTTGTCTGGGGATTTGCCCGATCGCCATCTACTGCTGTGACAGAGGGAGGAATGGATCATGTTGCATGACGCATTTCACTTCCCTTCACTTGTCTGGGACTGGCCCATCGCCATCTATCTCTTTCTGCTCGGCATCTCCGCCGGCGCCACCACTCTCTCGGTGCTGTTGCGCCGCAAGGGGGCAGGCAGCGAGAGCGGCATCATCAAGGCGACCGCCATTCTGGCGCCGGTGAGCGTGGTGCTGGGGTTACTGATCCTCATCTTCCACCTGGCCCGCCCCTGGACCTTCTGGAAGCTGATGTTCCACTACCAGTTCGACTCCGTGATGTCGATGGGGGTCATGCTGTTTCAGGTCTACATGGCGGTGCTGTTCGCCTGGCTGGCGGTGGTGTTTCGCTCCGAGATCGAGACCTTGCGCCGTCACCTGCTGCAAGAGAAGTTCGCCTTTGTGGATGGGCTGATTGGCTGGCTCGCCCGCATCGAGCGACTGCTGGCGCCGCTCTTGCTGCTGCTCGCCGTGCTCTTGGGGGCCTACACCGGCTTTCTGCTCTCGGCACTCAAGACCTATCCGCTGTTGAACAACCCGGTGCTGCCGGTGCTGTTCCTCATCTCCGGCGTCAGCTCCGGCATCGCCTCCACCATCTTGCTGGCGGTCACACTGTTCAAGGAGAACCATCACAGCCAGGGGGTGAGCTTTGTGCACCGCTTCGAGCGGCCGGTGCTGGCGGTGGAGGTGTTGCTGCTGGTCTGCTTCTTTACCGGCCTCTACTTCGGTGGCGGCCAGAAGGAGGCAGCCATGTGGGCCGCCATCGGCAGCGGCTTCTGGGCTCAGGTGTTCTGGCTAGGGGTAGTGGGCATCGGCATGCTGCTGCCCCAGTTGCTGGCCCTGCTGGCCCCCGCGCCGCTGCGGGCCAAAAACGGCTATCTGGTGCTGGTCTGCAGCCTGACCCTGGTGGGGATCCTGCTGCTGCGCTACTTCGTGCTCTATGCCGGCCAGATGACGGTAGTTTAAAGGTATGATCACCAGCGCCAGCCACCCTCGGGTGACTGGCGCTGGTTTGTTGCTGGCCCAATGAATTTCTGGTGATGCCACACCCGTTGCTTGGCAATGTGTTCCCCCAAAGGGAGACGACGCGGCGTGTGTGGCATGACATGAATGAGATCAAAGATTGAACCGGAGGTTATGTGCTGGCAGAGCTCGGCTATCTCTCACTGTTGCTGGCGACCGGGCTCGCCCTGCTGCAAGGGCTGCTGCCCTGGCTGGGGCTACGGCTCGCCTCCCGCCCGCTGCTCGGCTGCGCAACACCGCTGGCCATCTTGGTCGCGATCCTGCTGTTGGCCGCCCTGCTGCTGCTCGCCAGCTGTTTTGGCCTCGATGACTTCACCCTGGTCTATGTGGCCCAGCACGCCAACAGCGCCCTGCCGCTTGGCTTCAAGCTGGCGGCCGTGTGGGGCGGCCACGAGGGCTCCATGCTCTTTTTTGTCTTTGCGTTGGGGCTGTGGGGCGCTCTGGTGGCGATTTGTTCAAAACGGGTCGATCCGCTGATCACAACCCGGGTACTGGCCATCATGGGGCTGATCGTGGGGCTGTTCGGCCTCTATACCCTGATCTTCTCCAGCCCGTTTGACCGCCAGTTCCCGGGGCCGCTAGAGGGGCGCGATCTCAACCCCATGCTGCAGGATATCGGCCTCATCATCCACCCGCCCCTGCTCTATCTCGGTTACGTCGGCTTTGCGGTCAACTTCGCCTTCGCCATGGCGGCGCTGCACTCGGGTCGGCTCGATGGCGCCGTGGCCCACTGGAGTCGCCCCTGGGCGCTCGGCTCCTGGGTGTTTCTCACCGCCGGCATCGTGTTGGGCTCCTGGTGGGCCTACTACGAGCTCGGCTGGGGCGGCTGGTGGTTCTGGGATCCGGTGGAAAATGCCTCCCTCTTGCCCTGGCTGCTCGGCACCGCCCTGCTGCACGCCCTGGTGGTGTGCGAGAAGCGCGGCGCTTACGGTCACGCCGTGCTGCTGCTCTCCATCTTTACCTTTTCGCTGAGCCTACTCGGTACCTTCGTGGTGCGCTCCGGGGAGCTCACTTCGGTGCACGCCTTTGCGGTGGACCCCAGCCGTGGCCTCACCCTCTTGTTGCTGCTCGGCTTGTTATTGACCTGCGCCCTCACCCTGTTTGCCCTGCGGGCGGACATTCGCGCCCCCTATGCCCGCTTCGGTTTCTGGTCGAAAGAGGGGCTGCTCGGCGCCGCCATCCTGCTGCTTTGCGTGGCCTGCGCCAGCGTGTTGCTCGGCACCTTCTACCCCATGGTGTTCCAGTCACTTCATCTGGGCTCGCTCTCGGTGGGCGCCCCCTATTTCAATACCATCTTCGTGCCGCTGGCCCTCTGCCTGATGGCGCTGATGACCCAGCTGCCGCGCCTGCGCTGGCAGCAGCTTGCGGCATATTCCAGACTAAACGCTCTGTTGCCGCCGCTGTTTGGTCTGCTTGGCGGCGGGCTCATTAGCCTTGCCTATCTGGAACAGGAATCGTTTTCCGGTAACTGGAACGGCATCCTCGCCAATATGGTGAGCCTCTGGCTGATGGCCAGCCTGCTGCTCCCGCTCTTGCAACCGACGTCGCTGCGCGAGCTCACCCTCAATCGGTTCGGTAGCCTGCTGGCCCATCTCGGGGTAGCGGTGTGTGCCCTAGGCATCGCGCAGGTGAGTCACCACAGTCAGGAGGGGGGCGCCGTACTCGCCGCAGGCCAGCCCTATCGGCTCGGCGCCTTCGAGTTTCGCTATGAGGGGAGCGAGCCGATCATCGGCCCCAACTATACCGCCGAGCGCATCACGCTTAGCGTGCATAAGAGCGGTAAAGAGGTGGCACGGCTGACGCCGGAGCGGCGCCACTACAGCGTGCGCACCATGAACATGAACGAACCGGGCATCGCGTGGGGAATGCTCGGCGATCTCTACGTGGTGCTGGGTGAGAAAATGGGGCCCGGCGCCTATGCCATGCGGCTGCACTACAAGCCGCTGGTACGTTGGATCTGGCTCGGCGGCCTGTTGATGATGGCAGGCGGCACCCTGCGTCTGCTCGCCCGTCGCCCCTTGCTTGCTTCCCGTTCCGTTGCGGTTAGCGCCTCCCATCCCCGGCTCGAACAGGAGGCGTTATGAGATCCCGCCTGCGCCTCTTTGTTCCACAGCTGCTGACCCTGAGCCTCTGCATCCTGCTCTGGCTCGGCCTTGGCAACAATCCCTACAGCCAGGATGAGGCGACGCTTGGCCGTACCCTGCCTGCCTGGCAGAGTGACGATCTGTTTGGTGGCGCCCCCATCCACACCGCGGCGCTCAAGGGGGAGCCCTTCATGCTCAACGTCTGGGCCAGCTGGTGCCCCAACTGCCGCGCCGAGCATCCGTTGCTGGGTGAGCTGGCAAGCGCTGTGCCCCTCTATGGCCTCAACTATCGGGACAAGGGGGATGCCGCCCGCGCCTGGCTTATTCAGGCGGGCAACCCCTATCGCGCCGTGCTGGCCGACCCCGATGGCCGACTTGCACTGGAGCTCGGCGTCTATGGCACGCCGGAGACCTATCTGTTCGATGCCGACGGCACCCTGCTCACCCGCCACACGGGTGAGCTCACGCGGGAAGTCTGGCAACGCCAGTTTGCCCCCCAGCTTGCAAAGGCCCGCAGCAACATCGCCGGCCAGCCCGAACTGGAGAGACAAGTGCAGGAGAGCAAGCCATGAGCCGTCTCAGCCACGCCCTGATAGCGCCACTCTTGCTGGCATTGAGCCTCGGGGCCCTTGCCAGCGGGGTCGACACCTATCAGTTTCGCCATCCCGAGCTGCAAAATCGGGCGCAAGAGCTGGCCCGCGCCCTGCGCTGCCCCCAGTGCCAGAACCAGAACCTGGTGGAGTCCAACTCCCCCATCGCGCGGGATCTGCGGCTCGAGGTATACCGCTGGGTCGACGAGGGGCAGTCTGATGAGCAGGTGATCGCCCGCATGACGGAGCGCTTCGGCGATTTCGTGCGCTACGATCCCCCCTTCAAGGCCAGCACAGCGCTGCTATGGGGCGGCCCCGCCTTTATCCTGTTGTTGGCACTCAATCACCTGCGCAGGAGCCTGCATCGCCGGCAACCGGCGCGGGTGCCGCTTGTCGGCGACAGAGCAGAGGGGATGCTCGCCCACGACCCCAGAGCCGAGCTGAACCGCCTCATCATGGCCGAGCAGCAGGTGGGACTTGCCTCCACTAGCCGCCTCTATCGGGAACTGGAGCTGGCTCGCCTCGCCAACGCCCTCCCACCAGCCGAACAGGCCCTGCACGAGCGGCTGGTAAGGGATCGCACTGCCCGTCCGCTGCTCTGGTTGTGCTCCTGGATACTGCTTGGGGCCCTGCTGCTGGCGCTGGTTGCCGGCATCTATGCCGGCACCGGCCGCTATCAGGCGTGGCAGACCTATCAGTCGCGCCCCGATCCACTGGCGGGATTGAGCCCGCGGGATCTGCAGGACAAGGAGCTGGGCGCCCTGCATCAACGTTTGCAGACCAACCCCGCAGATCTCGACGCTTGGGCGGCGCTCGGCCAGCTCTATCTCTATCGGGA
Source organism: Aeromonas sp. SE22 (assembly GCF_038739755.1). Lineage (NCBI taxonomy): Bacteria > Pseudomonadati > Pseudomonadota > Gammaproteobacteria > Aeromonadales > Aeromonadaceae > Aeromonas > Aeromonas sp. SE22. The sequence goes on along the minus strand of NZ_JBCGFD010000004.1, from coordinate 199,256 downwards.
CGAGTACGATAACGCCCTGCTCGCCTACCAGCGTCTCGCCCTGCTGGAAGGGGGCGCCAGCGCTGCGACTCAGGCCGCCCAAGCCACTGTGCTCTACTATCAGGCGGGCCAGCAGCTGACTCCCGAGGCAACCCGCCTGCTGGAGAGCGCCCTCAAGCAGGACAAGAGCGAGGTGAGCGCCCTGATGCTGCTTGCCTCCGATCACTTCCTGCATGGTCGCTACAGGCAGGCTATTGCGCTGTGGCAACAGTTGCTCGATGAGGAGCGACCCCGCATCAACCGGGCTGCGCTGATCGAGGCAATTCAGACTGCGCGGATGATGGGTGGCTAGCCCGACAGATCCATTGCTTCTTTTCAGGAAGTTAGCGCCTTCTTCCTGCCAAGCCCTGCACAATGCCAATCAATGCAACCCCCCCCATGCGGGGGTGTTTTGTTATTGGTTCACCTTGGCAGGTTTCTCTCGACGTGCGCTTAAGGTCGCTCGCCAGCGGCCAGACGGCGGTTGATATCGGCGATAACCGAGGCGATATCCGCCAGAGTGTCGATCACATAGTGCGCCCCCGCCGCCCGCAGTTTGGCCTCGGCCGGTGCGCGCCGGGCGGCGATCTCTGCCTCGCTCATGGCGACAAACTCGTCCCAGGTGGCGCCAAATTCGTTACCGGAAACCGACAATCCCACCGTCCACATACCCGCGTTAAGCCCTTCGCTGATACCCGGCACGGCGTCATCCACCTTGATGCAGCGATGCACCGCGCTTACTCCGAGCTCAATCACGTTGGCCAGCGCCATCCAGGGGCCGGGGCGACCGCCTGCCTTAAGATCGTCGGTGGCGACCCAGTGATCCGGGCGATAGCCGTGATCGGCCGCAGCAGGTACCAGTGCCTCCATCACCGGACGGGGGTAACCGGAGCAGGAGCCGATACGCAGCCCCTGACCCCGCAGCGCGTCCAGCACCGGCAGCACACCGGGGATCGAGTCTGCAAAGCGGGTCACCGCGGCAATCTGCAGCGGCATAAAGGTGTGATAAATGTGGTCCACCTCAGCATGGCTCATGGGGTGGCCAAAGCGGGCCTGCCAGCGCGCATCCACCGAGGGCAAACGGCCCAGCGCGGCGATATGATCCCACTTGCCAAGGCCCATGGGCTGGCGCGCCTCATCCAGAGTAACGGGGAAGTCATAGGCGCGGGCGAAGGCCTCGACGAAGATGGAGGTGGGGGCGAAGGAGCCGAAATCGACGACGGTGCCGGCCCAGTCGAGGATCAACGCCTCTACGTCGGTGGTCGGGTCTACAGCAATCTGCAAGTCAGTCATGGTGGTGTTCCTGTTTCGGTGAAAGTGCGATCTCGCCGAGGGCGAGATCGAGAATGGCGATGGCGCGCACCAGATCGGCGCGGGCGATATTGAGTGGGGGCGAGAGCTGGATAACATTGCCCTGGGAGACCTTGAAGCTGAGCCCCAGTTCCAGACAGCGATAGAGCAGCCGCTCGGCGGCCTGGCTATTGCGGGTGCGACTCTGATGATCGACCACCAGATCGAGCGCCCAGAGCATACCTATGCCGCGCACCTGCCCGATCAGCGGGTGACGCTCGGCAAGCGCCGCGAGCTCTGTCGCCATAAAACGGCCATCCTCCTGCGCTTTTGCCAACAATCCAGCTTCGCGGATTGTCTCTATAGTGGCGAGGGCCGCCGCGCAGCCGATGGGGCTCTTCTCGTGGGTGTAGTGACCGAGCGAAATAGCTGCGGCCTGATTGAAACGGTCGCGGGTGATGAGCGCCGCAAACGGCACCACCCCGCCCCCCAACCCCTTACCCAGACAGATGATGTCGGGTTCGATGCCGAACTCCTCGAAGCTGAACCAGTGGCCGGTGCGGCCAAGGGCATTGGGGATCTCGTCGACGATCAGCAGCACCTTGTGGCGATCGCAGATCTCCCGCACCCGCTGCCAGTAGGCCTTCGAGGGCACCTGTACGTCGGTGTTGCGGATGGGCTCGGCGATAAAGGCGCCGATCCCTCCCTCCTTCTCGATGACGTACTCCAGATAATTGGCATAGTGCAGGTCATCCCCCTCCCCGCGATACCAGACACCGCGATAGCGGGTGGGCGGCGGAATGCGCTCCACTCCGGCCATCAGCGTGCCCATACCGGCGCGAAAACAGGCCTCGCCACCGACCGAGATGGCATCGAGGGAGGCGCCGTGAAAGGCATCCCAGAGGGACACCACCTTGCTGTTGCCGGTAATGAAGCGGGCAAGCTTCAGGGCAATCCCCACCACCTCGCTGCCACCGGGGGCGAACAGCACCCGGTTAAGATCGCCGGGGGCCAGCTCGGCCAGGGTGCGGGCGCAGTCGATGGCAACCTGATGGGTGTAGCGCCGGGGCGCAAACGGCAGATCGGCGAGTTGCTGCTGCACCGCGGCCACCACTCTGGGGTGGCCGTGGCCCAGCTGATGGGCGCTGTTGCCGTGAAAATCGAGGTAACGCTTGCCCGATACGCTGGTCAACCAGCTCCCCTGCGCGCGCTCAAGCAGATCGAGACAGGGGGTGGAGAGGGCCTGATGGAGAAAGTAGCGGCTATCCTCCGCCAATCCCGCCTGCACCGCCTCGCTCTGACCTGCCCACCAGCGCGCCCGCCCCTCGCCAAGGTTGATATCCCCTTCGCTGTCGGCGCGGCCGCTGCCGTGCAGCTTATGGTCATGCAAATCGCGGCCACGCAGATCGCAACCCTGAACCGGCATGCTGGTCATCACGCAGCCCCCTGCCAGTAGCAGGCGCTGGCCATGGCGGCGAGCAGTTCGCGCACCCGCTCAGGGGTCACATCGCCGATATTGCCGATACGGAAGCAATCAGCCTGCGAGACCTTGCCCGGATAGATGACAAAGCCCTGCGCCTTGAGCCGCTGGTAGAAGTCGGCGAAGCGGTAGTCAGGGTGGGTCGGAGAGTAGAAGGCGGTGATGATGGGAGACTGCCACTGCTCGGGCAGCAGCGGCGCAAAGCCCAGGGCGGCCATGCCATCCACCAGGGTGCGCTGGTTCTCGCTGTAGCGCTGATGGCGGGCGGCAATGCCCCCCTCCTCTTCCAGCTCGCGCAGGGCCTGGGCAAAGGCAAGCACGGTATGGGTGGGCGAGGTAAAGCGCCACTTGCCCCCCTGCAGCTCCATGGTCTGCCACTGGGCGTGCAGGTCGAGGGAGACCGAGCGGGCACGACCGGCGCAGGCCGTCAGCGCGGCGCGGCGAGCGATGACGAAACCAAAACCCGGCACCCCCTGAATGCACTTGTTGGCAGAGCTGATAAGAAACTCGATGCCAAGGCGCCCCATGTCGATGGTGATACCGCCAAAGCTGCTCATGGCATCGACGATCAGGCGAATGCCGCGGCGCTGGCAGAGCGCAGCCACCTCCTCAAGGGGGTTGAGCATGCCGGTGGTGGTCTCGCAGTGCACCATGGCCAGATGGGTGATCTCGGGGTGACGCGCCAGCATCGCCTCGATAGCGGCGGGCTCCGGGCGGGTGGTCTCGCCGCAGTCCAGCTCATGGTGACGCAGGCCAAGACAGCGGGCCATCTCCCCCATGCGGGCACCGTAGGCACCGTTGTTGATGATCAGCAGACACTCATCGCTACCTATCGTCGAGCCCAGCACGCTCTCCACCACATAGCTGCCACTCCCTTGCAGCAGCACGGCGCTGTAGTCACTTTGATATTCCGGGCCGGTGGCCAGCCGCACCAGCTCGCGGCGGATGGGCTCTACCACGCCGAGGTTATAGTCCGCATCCCAGGTGCAGCTGTCTTGCAGCATGGCGGCACGCACAGTCGCGGTGGTCGAGAGGGGGCCCGGGGTCAGCAGCAGGTAATCGACGGCGGCGGGGGCCGCAGGAATATGGGTCATGACTTCGCTCCACTTGGTATATACCAGAATGAGCGTATTGTGGGTAACTGCCCCGCCAAGGTCAAAGGGGTGGCGCTACGTGCAACAAAAAATTCATTTTCAGCGCCGGGATCGCGATAATCTAGGAAGCCTGAACAGCAGGGGCGATGCTGGTATCTACCAACGCATGTTGATGTCGCCGTTTAACGACCGGGCAGATGACCTGCCCTGTGCCCAGCCCATTGCCCAACTCATTGCATAACCAGGGATTTTCATGAGCAAACCGCAATATCTGCAGATCAAGGATGCCCTCGCCAACCAGATCCTGGCGGGGGGGCTGGCCCCCAACGACAAGCTCCCCTCCGAGCGGCTGCTGGGGGAACTCTATGGCACCACAAGGGTCACCATTCGCGAGGCACTGGTTCAGCTGGAGGCCAATGGCCTTATCTATCGGGAGGATCGCCGCGGCTGGTTCGTCACCCCGCCGCGCTTTCGCTTGAACCCCAGACGTACCTCCAACTTTCACCAGATAGTGCGGGAGCAAGGGGGTGAGCCGCGCACCGAACTGCTGGAGAAAAGCCGTCAGGCGGTACCGCCCGCGTTGATGGCGCAGTTGCAGCTCAAGCCGTTCGACAGCCTGTTTCTGCTAAAACGGCTGCGCTACGCCAACGGGCGCGCCATCTGCTACTGCGAGAACCACTGCCTGCCCGAGCGGGTACCCGACCTGCTGGAGCTGGATCTCAACGGCAGCCTGACCGAGATCTATCAGGCCCATTACGATCTCCACTACGCCCGCATGCAGGTACGTTTCTTCCCCACCGCCCTGCCGGACGAGGTGGCCAAAGCGCTGGGGGCCACCGCAGGTCTGCCCGCCCTGCGCCTTGAGCGACTCAACTTCGATCAGCACGGCCGGGTGCTCGACTTCGATCTGGAGTACTGGCGCCACGACAGTCTGGAGATCGAGGTGGATACCCAGGATTAGTCACGAACAAATCAGGAATGGCAAAACGTCACGGGGCTGTCACGGTCACGTCATAAAGTTCCCCTAGCCTCTCTCTCGACCAATCTGGTTTATACCAAGCCGATTTATATGGAGAAGAGGATGAAACAGGGAACCCATCTGCTGGCCGCCACCGTGCTGGCTGCCATGACCGCCCCGGCACTGGCCGCAACCGACCTCACCGTCTATACCGCCTTCGAACCGGAGCAGCTCAGCGAGCTGAAAACCGCGTTCGAGCGCCAGCATCCGGACATCAATATCAAGTGGGTGCGTGACTCCACCGGCGTGGTCACCGCCCGCTTGCTGGCAGAAAAAGCCCAGCCCAAAGCGGATGTGGTATGGGGACTGGCGGCGACCAGCCTGATGCAGCTCGATCAGCAGCAGATGCTCAATGCCTATGCGCCGAAAGGGCTGGATAAGCTCGACAGCCGCTTTCGCGACAGCAAGGCCGAGCCGCACTGGATCGGTCTGGACGCCTTCTTCAGCGCCATCTGCTTCAACAAGGTAGAGGCCGAAAAACAGGGGATCCCGGCACCCACCAGCTGGGCCGACCTCACCAAGCCCATCTACAAGGGCAAGGTGATCATGCCCAACCCCAGCTCCTCCGGCACCGGTTACCTGAGCGTTGCGGGCTGGCTGCAGACCATGGGCGAGCAGCAGGGCTGGCAATTTATGAACGGCCTGCACCAGAACATCGACCGTTACACCCACTCGGGCTCCGCCCCCTGCAAGCTGGCCGCCAGCGGCGAGACGGTGATCGGTATCTCCTTCGACTTCCCGGCTACCAGCCTCAAGGCCAAGGGTGCCCCCATCGAGGTGGTGTTCCCGAAAGAGGGTTCGGGCTGGGACATGGAAGCTGCCGCCATCATCAAGGGCACCCCCAAGCTGGAGGCCGCCAAACAGCTGCTCGACTTTGCCGCCACCGAACAGGCCAACGCCCTCTACAACAAGTCGTTCGCAGTGGTCGCCATTCCGGATGTGGCCAAGCCCAGAGCCGGCTATCCCGCCAACATCAAGGGCCAGATGATCGACAACGACTTTGGCTGGGCTGCCCGCGAGCGTAACACCATCCTGGCCCAGTGGAGCGCCAGCTTCGACGGCAAGACCGAAGCCAAGCAGTAAGCGTGAAGGGCGGCGGTTTGTTCACGCCAGACACACCGCTTCCAATAAACTGCCAGTCGAAGGCCAACAGCTGTTGGCCTTCACTTTTTGGTTTTAACTTCCCGAGTTTGCATTGCCTTCAATTAGCGATGCTTAGTCCATTCGCACAGTGCCCAGCCACTTGCTGGCGACCCGATGTCATTTGACTGTCATCAAGCTGTCATCCCCCGATCACCTGACCGTCACACTTCGCCTGCAAACTGGTATATACCAAATCAGTAGCGAGTCGAACCATGACCCAGCCCTATCTGGACATTCAACATCTCAACAAGCAGTTCGGTGCTTTTCAGGCCCTCAAGGGGATCTCTCTGGCCATTGAACCGGGGGAGTTTATCTGCTTTCTCGGCCCCTCTGGCTGCGGCAAGACCACCTTGCTCAGAGCCATCGCCGGGCTGGATCTGCCAGACAGCGGCGAGATCTGGCAAGGGGGGCGCAATATCTCCCGGCTACCGCCCCAGCAGCGCGACTTTGGCATCGTGTTTCAGTCCTATGCTCTCTTCCCCAACCTGACGGTGGCCCAGAACATCGCCTTCGGCCTTGAGAATCAGGGGCTGGCACGGGATCTTATCAAGGAGCGGGTCGATCACTGGCTGGGGCTGGTGGATCTCACTGCCCAGTCCCACAAATACCCGAGCCAGATCTCCGGCGGCCAGCAACAGCGGGTGGCGCTGGCCCGGGCGCTCGCCCTCTCCCCCGGCCTGCTGCTGCTGGACGAACCGCTCTGCGCGCTGGATGCACTGGTACGCACCCACCTTCGCAGCGAGATCCGCGCCCTGCAGCAGCGCCTTGGCATCACCACCATCATGGTGACCCACGATCAGGAAGAGGCGCTGACCATGGCCGATCGCATCGTGGTGATGGAGGGCGGCCGCATCGTACAGGTGGGCACTCCGCAGGAGATCTACCACCAGCCTGCCAGCCGTTTCGTGGCAAGCTTTGTCGGTACCATGAACTTCCTCGAGACCCTGGTGCTGAGCCCCAATCAGGTGCGCCTCAACGAACAACCGCTGCAACTCGCCAATCAGGCCGCGGCCGGCAGCAAATTGCAGGTGGCGATCCGCCCCGAGGCAATCACCCTGAGTGCGCCGAGCGAGCCCTATCTTGGCCAACATGGCGTTGAAGCAACCATCGATCAGGTGGAGTTTCTCGGCGCAGCCCAGCGTCTTATCTGCACCGCCGACACCTATCTGGGCCCACAGCAAATTCTGGTGGAGCGCCCGACCCACGAGCTGCCCCGCCACGAACAGGGTGGCTGGCGCAGCGGCATGCGCTGCTCGCTGCACTGGCCCGCCGCGGCGATGCAACTGTTTGAAGGAGATCGCCCATGACAGCCCCCTTTGCGACCTCCTCCCTGCTGCCACCAGTGACAGCCCGGCAAGACTCTCGCTGGCAGCGGCTCTGTCGCGGCTGGAGCCGGGATCAGCTGCTGCAACTGATCCTGCTTCTGCTTGGCATCGCCCTGCTCAGCGGCGGTTTGCTGTTGCCGCTGCTCACCATGCTGCAAAAGAGCCTGCAGGATGAGAACGGCCTCTGGGTGGGGCTTGCCAACTTCAGCGCCTACTTCGACTCCCCTCATCTGGGGCGCACCATCGGCAACACCCTCTGGCTCGGGGTGCTGATCACCGCGCTGGTGGTGACCATCGCCTTTGGCTACGCCTATGCCCTCACCCGCACCTGCATGCCGGGCAAACCCCTGTTTCGCCTCATCGGCCTTATTCCGCTCTTGATGCCCTCCCTGTTGCCCGCCATCAGTCTGGTCTACTGGTTTGGCAATCAGGGGATCGCCAAGGGGCTGCTCGGCGGCGAGAGCATCTACGGTCCTATCGGCATCGTCATTGGTCTGGGCTTCTGGTGCTTCCCCCACGCCCTGATGATCCTTATCACTGCGCTCGGTCAGAGCGATGCCCGCCTCTATGAAGCCTCCCGGGTGCTCGGCAGCAGCGGCTGGCGCACCTTTGTCACCGTCACCCTGCCCACCGCCCGTTATGGCCTGCTCAGCGCCGCCATCGCCGTCTTCACCCTCACCATCTGCGACTTCGGGGTGGCCAAGGTGATTGGCGGCCAGTACAGCGTGCTGGCCACCGATATCTACCGGCAGGTGATCGGGATGCAGAACTTCTCGCTGGGCGCCGTTGCCAGCGTCACCCTGCTGCTGCCAGCACTGTTGAGCTTTGCGCTGGAGCACAGAGTGCGCAGCAAGATGCAGGAGCAGAGCAGCACCAAGGCGGTGCCCTATAGCCCCAAGCCCCATCGGCTGCGGGATCTGCTGGCGCTCGGCTGGTGCACGCTCTGGGCCCTGCTGTTTCTGGCGCTGGTGGGGATGGCGGTCTACGGCTCTCTGGTGCAGTTCTGGCCCTACAACCTCGCTCTGACGCTGGATCACTACGCCTTTGACAGCAACAGCGTCTATGGCTGGCAGCCCTTTACCAACACCTTGCAGCTGGGCCTCTATACCGCGCTTATCGGCACCGTGCTGGTGATGGTGCTGGCCTGGGCGCAGGAGAAGGGGCGCCACTTCGCGCCGCTGCGCCAGCTGCTGCATCTGCTCGCCATGCTGTCGCTGGCGGTACCCGGCATGGTGCTGGGGCTGGGTTACATCTTCTTTTTCAACGGCAATCCGCTCTTTAGCGGCCTCTACGGCACCCTGCCACTAATGGTGCTCTCTTGCGTCATCCACTACTACACCGTGGGCCATATGACGGCGCTGACCAGCCTCAAGCAACTGCCCAAGGAGCTGGAGCTGGTGGCCATCTCATTGCGCATTCCGCTCTGGAAGGCGTTCTGGCGGGTCACCCTGCCCGCCTCCCTGCCAGCGCTCTTGGAGATCTTCATCTATCTGTTCGTCAACGCCATGACCACCACCTCAGCGGTGATCTTCCTCTATTCGAGCGACAGCGTGCTCGCCTCCATCGCCGTGCTGAACATGGAGGATTCCGGCGATACCGCCGCGGCCGCCGCCATGGCCACCCTGATCCTGCTGGCCGCCGCCACCATCAAGCTGCTCCAGCTCTTTTTGAGCCGCGCCCTGCTGGATCGCACCCAGCGCTGGCGCCACCAATAACCTTATCGAGGAGTCATCATGTCCACTCTCCCCTTCTGGCTGACCGAGGCGCTCGCCGCCGAACAACCCGCACCGCCCACACCCCTTCACGGCCACCACGAGGCCGATGTCTGCATCGTCGGTGGCGGCTTTACCGGGCTGTGGAGCGCCATCGCCCTTAAACAGGCCGAGCCACACTTGCGCATCATGGTGCTGGAGAAAGATCGCTGCGGCAGCGGCGCCTCCGGGCGCAACGGCGGCTGTTTGCTCACCTGGTCGGCCAAATATCTGACCTTAAAGCGCCTCTTTGGCAAGCAGCAGGCCGCCTGGCTGGTGCAAAGATCCGAACAGGCGGTGCACGAGATCGCCCGCTTCTGCGACACGCACAACATAGAGGCACAGCTGAGGGTCGAGGGCACCTGCTACACCGCCACCAGCGAGGCCCAGCGTGGCCTGATGGAGCCGGTATTGCGGGAGCTGAAACTCGCTGACCTTAACCAGTGGCAGGCGATTGAAGAGGGTGAACTGGCGAGTCAGAGCGGCTCCCACGTTCATCTGGAGGGGCTCTACAGCCCCCACGCCGGTTCGGTGCAGCCGGCACTGCTGGTGCGCGGCCTGCTGCGGGTAGCGCGGGAGCTGGGGGTCGAGGTCTATGAGCACTCTCCCATGCAGCGCCTTGAGGCGGGTCAGCCAGCACGGGTACAGACACCGCAAGGTGAGGTGCGTGCCCGCAAGGTGGTGCTGGCCCTCAACAGCGCCATGGTGCAGCACTTTCGCGAGTTTCGCCGCAGCATAGTGCTGGTCTCCTCGGATATGGTGATAACCGACCCCGCGCCGGATGCACTGGCTGCCCAGCAGCTTGCGCACGGCCGCTCCGTGGTGGATGGCCGCACCTTTGTCCATTACTACCGCTCCACTCCGCAAGGGCGGCTGATGCTGGGCAAGGGGGGCAACACCTTCGCCTTTGCCAACCGCCATCTGGCCGAGTTCGATGCGCCTAGCCGTTATCTTGCCCCTCTCACCCGCACCCTGCGCCGCTTCTTTCCGGCGCTCAAAGAGGTGCCCATCGCCGCCAGCTGGTGCGGCGCCTCCGATCGCTCGGTAGATGGCCTCCCCTTCTTCGGCCACTGGCGAGGGCAGCCCAATATCGTCTATGGCCTCGGCTATTCCGGCAACGGGGTGGCGCAGAGCTGGATCGGTGGCCAGATCCTGGCGGCCCTGGTGCGCGATGAAGTGCGGGAGGAGGACAAGCCGTGGCGCGACTGCGCGCTGGTCAGCGGCCCGCGCGGCTATTTTCCGCCCGAGCCATTTCGCTGGCTGGGCGCCATGGCGGTGCGCAATGCCATCCGGCGCAAGGAGCGGGCGGAAGATGAGAACCGTCCGGTGGCCTGGTATGACAAACAGCTGGCCAAACTTGCCGATGCCGCTGGCAAGGCAGACAAGTAAGCGCGGTAATACCAATTCCGCACGCTTCTGCCCCATCTGACTGCAACAAGCAAAGCGCCGACCCAAGGGTTGGCGCTTTGCTATTGGCGCCATAGGCCATCAGATCCCGAGCGGCGAAAACCTGCGATCAGCTCCGCGCTGCATCACCCGGATCGGAATACATAGACAAGGCGCGGCACACACGGTGCCCAACCAGCCGCCAATAGCACTGTTTCACCAGCGAAACACAATCAAGAAACATTATTTCACTTGCGCAACAATCAGGCTGACAAGGCACCATCCTGCTGGGATATCGCGCCAGAGAGAACCACGCCGAAAAGCCATGCCGAGCAGGGCCAAGGGTGCCAGCCCGTTACGCTTGTGCGCGGTTTATCGCCGCCACTTGTCGGCCGCTGATACTTCCGTACCCAGCAGCAGCGCTGGCCTTGCCTGCCACACCCGCTCGGGGTCGGGCTCGGCAATGGCGGCGGCGATCAGCTGCTCGCTCCAGTGGCGGTGCAGCAGCCACATCTGCTGACCGAGATCCCCATCGCTCCGGGTGCACTGCTTGGTGACATCGGCAGTGCGATAGAAGTAGCGCACCAGAGTCGTGAGCTCGGGTTCCGGCCAGCGGCAGCCAAAATCGCGCAACAGGGATGACCAGAAGTCAATCTGGCCCCGTTCGTGCTGCTGCTCCAGCGCATGCAGCTCGGGGATGAGATCCATCGCATGCCAGAGGGCGCCATAGCCGACAAAGCGGCGCTCCAGCGCCTCCAATGCCTCGTCGAGCAGCACCAGTGCCTGTGGCCAGCTGGTCGCCTGAATGCGGATCTGCTCCTGCGCCTCGCAGACCGCCGCCAGCCACCCCATGGCGAGGCGGCCGATGATCGCCTCCTTGTTGGGATAGAGGTGGTAGAGCGACTTGATCCCCACCCCCGCCCGATCGGCGATGGCATTGGTGTTGAGGGCCGCAAAGCCCTGTTCCTGCAACAGGCTCAGGGTCGCCTCCTCAATGCGGCTGGCCACCGCCTGACTGCGCTGCTGTTTGGGTTGGCGGCGCATGGCAACCCCTTGGGGTAACGGCCCCTCGGTCACTGACTCCTCTGACATCACTCCTCCCTGTTGTTGGCCCATCGGCAAGGCGCTCTGGCGGTAGATCTTGCTACCTCAGCAAAGCGGGCACTGCGCCCCGCTCGCCACCGATTGATGTGACATGGTAAACAAAACGTTAAATATTTGCAGCAATTGCTGGCATTTTTTGACCAAGCAGCCATAAAGAGATCGCGTAATGTGCAGTAAACACTGCACTCAACCCGACCCTCAAGGAGATCACCGCATGGATTGCAAGGCACCACACCCCGCCCGTTCCCGCACTTTTTTGCTGCTCGCCCCGCTGCTGGCCGCCACGCTGGCGGGTTGCCAGCAGGGACAGCCGCCCACCGCCGCACGCACTCTTTATCTCAACGGCAAGATCCACACTCAGGATGGTCAACGGCATGTGGCAGAGGCCATGGTGGTGAGCGGCGGCCAGTTCCTCTATGTGGGCAACCGGCAGGGGGCCGAGGCGCTCAGCACTCCCGACACCCAGGTGGTCGACTTGCAGGGCAAGATGGTGCTGCCGGGGCTGCACGACAACCATATCCACCTGCTGGGCACGGTGGCGCTCGATATGTGCGATCTCGATGGCAAGCCGGTCGATCTCGGCGAGCTGGCGGCCAAGGTGAAGCGCTGCCTGCCGCGCTACGCCCCCAAGGCTGGCGACTGGCTGGTGATCAACCAGTGGTCTCCCTACGAGGGCAACGCCCCCACCGCCGCCTATAAAACCGTGCTGGCGGCTCTCGATGCCGCCGCCCCCGACAATCCGGTGGTGCTGGCCGGGGTCGATGGCCACGCCAGCGCCTACAACTCGCGGGCACTGGCGCTGGCGAACGATAAAAGCGGCAAACAGGTGGGTTTCACCGCTGCCACCCTGGCGCCGGGCGGCCTCTTTGCCTCCTTCAAACCCTATGTGGATCTCGATAGCGGCATCATTCGCGAAGGGGCTCGCAGCGCCATCCCCTCCCCCGACAGTGGCCTGCTCAGCGCCCGTGACGAGCAGGCGGCGAACCAGTATCGCCAGATCCTGCCCGCCGTCTCGACCCTGATGGCCTCGCGCGGCATCACCAGCATTCAGGATGCCTGCGCCACCGACTTTATCCGCGATCGCCTGCGGGAGATGGAAGAGAAGGGGCTGCTCAATATGCGGGTCACCGCCGCCACCTGTTTTCACGAGGATGACTACAGCGGCAAACTCGATATCGGCGGCCATCTGGCCAAGGCCAACCGGGTGCGCGACCAGTTTGCCGGCGATCCGCTGATCAAGGCCGATGCGGTCAAGATCTTCCTCGACGGGGTACTGGAGGGGGATCCCTTCAGCACGCCCCCCTTCCTGCCCAACGCCGGCATGCTGACCAACTACCAGACCCCCCACCTCGCCGCGGATCAGGGTGGCGAGCAGGTCACCATCACCGCCAACAGCGAGGATGCCGGCAGCAAGGGGCTGGTCAACTACCGCGCCGCCGATCTGAACCGCTACGTGGGGGCGCTCGACAAGGCGGGCTTTAGCATCCATATGCACAGCATCGGCGATCGCACTACCCGCATGGCCCTCGATGCGCTGGAGGCAGCCCGCGCCAGCAACGGCGATCACGGCACTCCCCACACCCTCGCCCATCTGCAGGTGGTGCATCCGGACGATCAGCAGCGGCTCGGCCAGCTTGGCCTCTACCTCACCTTCACCTACGCCTGGACCAACCCCCAGCCCGAATATGACATGCTGGTCACCCCCTTTATCCAGCCGACCCGCAAGGGGCAATCCCTGCACGAGGCGATGTACGATCCCAAGGGGTATCTCAAGCAGGCGCTCTATCCGGTGGCCAGCTCGCGCAAGGCGGGAGCTATTCTGGTGGCTGGCAGCGATGCGCCGGTCGACAGCCGCGATCCGCGCCCTTTCGCCAATATGGCCGCCGGGGTCAACCATGCTCCCCAGAGCGGCGATGACTTTCGGGCGAGCCAGCGCATCACCCTCGATCAGATGCTGGATGCCTACACCATCAACGGCGCCCGCGCGGTGCGCCAGCAGGCCGTCAGCGGCTCCATCGAAGCGGGCAAATCGGCCGACTTTATCGTGCTGGATCGGGATCTCTACCAGCTGGTCGCCGCCGGCAAACCGGAGCAGATCGCCGATACCAAAGTCACCCGCACCGTCTTTCGCGGGCAGACGGTCTTTAGCCAATAGGGTTCAGGTGATATGGCGAGCGTGAGCATCTGGTCAGCAGCGATCTGAGCATATACAGCCAGACCAGCGCCCCTTGAGAGCAACATGCCGACCTTTTGGTCGGCATTTTTACTTCGGGAAGTGATAGCGAGCCCTGATGGCAAGGCGCGCTGTACAAGGGTCAATCAACGGGAAGTTAGCCCGCGTTCGGCTCAGCTCTTTAACCCAAATCGGAGGAGCATTGGCAACCAGCGTGACCAGCGGGTTGCCCCAAGCGGCGGCAGGATTGATTCACCAGTGAAACAGCCTCAACCAACTTGGTTGCAACAGCGTAACAATCTTGGCCTGTTGGATTCTGTCCGTAGGCAAAGGCTGTGGCATACTAAGCCCCCCGATCGTCTGAATACGCTTCGCTATTCGAAACCGAGGATTGGCATTCAATAACAATGTGGCTGGATGGGTTGAGTGATGAAAACAGTGTTGATAACCGGAGCGAGCAGAGGATTGGGCTTAGCGCTAGTTCAGACTTTTTACGAGCGCGGATATCAGGTTTACGCCGTGGTCAGAACCATCAGCGCTTGTGACATGCTCACTACTCTCTACCCTGCCGTCTCTGTGCTGATAACCGATGTCACCCATGAGAATTATGAAGAACAGCTATTTGGTTTTATCCAAGACAGAGCAGTAGATATCGTCATAAATAATGCTGGCTCTGCTGGCACCCCGGGGATCGACACAAGGCATAGCACCGGCGACCAGCTGGTTTATGAATTTAAGACCCATTGTGTCGGTGCGCTATCAACCGTTAATGCCGTATTGCGCAATGAAAATGTATTACCCCCATCCTTGATCGTAAATATAAGTTCAAGGAGAGGCTCATTAAATATGCAAGCGGCAGGCGCAGCCAAAGGAGTAAAATGCTCTTTCTCCTATCGCATAGCAAAGGCAGCTCAAAACATGCTGTCACTGTGTATGGCTGATGATCTGGAGAACATGGGGATAAACGTTATCTCGGTTCACCCCGGAGCATTACTTACCAAAATGGCACCTGCTGATGCAACACTGACACCAGAGCAGTCAGCAAATCGATTGGCTGAAATGATAGAAGGCAATAATTTTAATACACGGGATTTTATCTGCTTGGAGACAGGCAAGCTGCCTTGGTAGAACATCGTGATCAAACGGCACAGAATATCTTTACAACTCCAAACTACTTGTAGGTAACGGCATGGCTAATATAGTTAAAAAACTACAACATAAATATGGCGAAAAGAACCGCTATGCTAACTTTGGGCCTTGCCTGAGAAAAGTTCATATCGATGGGTTCAGAGGGATTTATGAACTTGATCTTGATCTAGACTTCCCAATAACAGTCATTTCTGGTCTTAATGGAGCAGGGAAAAGCACTGTAGGTCAACTTGCAATATGTGCATATAAGAAACCATCTACCTCAGTTGAATACAAAAGACAATACATAAAAGATTTTTTTCCTATCTCAACCGCAGATCCAAAACCAATATCTGATGGAGCGAAAGCTATTTATTTTTATGAAACAGATGACTATAAAAAACAACAAGAAGTAACAATATCACGAGCCAACTCAGCATGGTCGGGCTACAAAAGACAACCTGAGCGGCACTGTTACTACGTGGGGTTCACTGTTTATATACCCAAAGTAGAACGAAGAGATGTGAGTGTTTATGGTGGTTCAAATCTCCAATTTACAGAGAAACGAGATATAGACCAAAAAGTCATCGGTAAAATGGCTAGAATCATTGGTCATAAATATGATGATGTTACATTTCAAGGCGTTTCTCATAAGGGGAAAGAATCAGAAGTAGGTATAGCATCAAGACTTGGATACTCATACTCTGAAAATAACATGGGGTTTGGAGAAGGACGAATCCTTTATACTGTTGACAAACTTGAAAATTCTCCAGAACAAAGCCTTTTTATTCTTGAAGAACCTGAAACCTCATTGCATGAGAGTGCACAGCATGAATTTGCAAGATATCTTTTAGATGTATGTAATAGGCGCCACCATCAAATCATTCTTTCAACTCACTCCAGCGTCATAATTAATGCACTTCCACCTGAATCACGAAAGTTACTATTAAGAAATGAAAATGGCGTAGAAGTAGTAAATAAAATCTCATCTAGTCAAATTCGTTCAGTTTTGTCATCAGGTCATGTCAGGCAGCTAGATATATGCGTTGAGGATATTTTCGCAAAAGTATTGCTAACTGAAGTCATTCGTATAAAAAAGAAAGACCTGTTAAAGGTAGTAGCCATCCATGATATTGGAGATAAAGATGCCGTTCGAGAAGCTGTCCGTGTACTAAACAAAACAGGAAAAAGAGCAATAGCAGTAAGAGATGCTGATGTTGGTGTAGCGCCCCAAGAGTCATTACATTCATTTCCAGGAGTGAACCCTCCCGAAAAAGAAGTCTTTAGTCATCCTAAAGTTAAGGCTCTTTTACTAGAAAAATATGATTTAGATGTCGACTGGATTCTTGAAAGAGATGAAGTGACCGACCATCATCTTTATGCAAAAGAACTTGCTCGTGAAGCAGAATCAGAAGAAAGTGTGATACGTACAGTTGCAATTGAAGAATACATTAAAAGTATTGAAGATGAATTTAGCGAATTAATTTTTGCGATTGAAAATGCAGTTAAAAGCTAGTTTTAAATAAAATTTACTTTCTTAATAAAAAGCCGCCCATTGGGCGGCTTTTTTATTAGAGATAACGGGCTAAGCAGAATTACCAGCCGGTTACTTCGCGCAGGGCCTTGCCGATATCGGCCAGGGAGCGGACGGTTTTCACGCCAGCATCTTCCAGCGCGGCAAACTTCTCGGCGGCGGTACCCTTGCCACCGGAGATGATGGCGCCAGCGTGGCCCATCCGCTTGCCGGGAGGGGCGGTAACACCGGCGATATAGGAGACCACCGGCTTGGTGACGTGGGCCTTGATATAGGCGGCCGCGTCTTCCTCGGCGTTGCCGCCGATCTCGCCGATCATCACGATCGCTTCGGTCTGCGGGTCGTTCTGGAACATCTCCAGAATGTCGATAAAGTTGGAGCCCGGGATGGGGTCGCCACCGATACCGACGCAGGTGGACTGGCCAAAGCCCTCGTCAGTGGTCTGCTTGACCGCTTCGTAGGTCAGGGTGCCGGAGCGGGAGACGATGCCCACCTTGCCCGGCTTGTGAATGTGGCCCGGCATGATGCCGATCTTGCACTCACCCGGAGTGATAACGCCCGGGCAGTTGGGGCCGATCATCCGCACGCCGGTCTCTTGCAGCTTCACTTTGACATCCAGCATATCCAGGGTCGGGATGCCTTCGGTGATGGTGACAATCAGCTTGATGCCCGCATCGATCGCTTCCAGGATCGCGTCCTTGCAGAACGGTGCCGGCACATAGATGACGGTGGCGGTGGCGCCGGTCGCTTCGACCGCGTCACGGACGGTGTTGAACACCGGCAGGCCCAGATGGGTGGTGCCGCCCTTGCCCGGGGAGACGCCGCCGACCAGCTGGGTGCCGTAGGAGAGCGCCTGCTCGGAGTGGAAAGTGCCCTGACCGCCGGTAAAGCCCTGGCAGATGACTCGGGTGTCCTTGTTGATCAGTACGCTCATCAGTTGGCCTCCGCTGCTTTGACGACTTGCTGCGCGGCATCGGTCAGACTCTTGGCCGCAATGATGTTGAGGCCGCTCTCGGCCAGCTTGATACCACCCAGCTCGGCGTTGTTGCCTTCCAGACGGACCACGACGGGCACCTTGACCCCCACTTCCTTGACCGCACCTATGATGCCTTCCGCGATCATGTCGCAGCGCACGATGCCGCCGAAGATGTTGACCAGCACCGCTTTGACATTGCTGTCGGAGAGGATGATCTTGAACGCCTCGGTTACGCGCTCCTTGGTGGCGCCGCCGCCGACGTCAAGGAAGTTGGCCGGCTTGCCGCCGTGCAGGTTGACGATATCCATGGTGCCCATGGCCAGACCCGCGCCGTTGACCATGCAGCCGATGTTGCCATCGAGGGCCACATAGTTGAGCTCCCACTGGGCAGCGTGCGCTTCGCGGGGGTCATCCTGCGACGGATCGTGCATCTCGCGCAGCTTGGGCTGACGGTACAGCGCGTTGGCGTCGATGTTGATCTTGCCATCCAGGCAGTGCAGGTTGCCCTGCGCGGTGATCACCAGCGGGTTGATCTCCAGCAGCGCGAAGTCGCAGTCGAGGAACATCTGGCCCAGACCCATGAAGATCTTGGTGAACTGTTTGATCTGATCGCCGACCAGACCCAGTTTGAAGGCCAGCTCGCGCGCCTGATAGGGCTGCGGGCCAACCAGCGGGTCAAGGGTGGCCTTGTGGATCAGATGGGGGGTTTCGTGGGCGATCTTCTCGATGTCCACGCCACCTTCGGTCGAGGCCATGAAGACCACGCGGCGGGAGCCACGGTCAACCACGGCGCCCAGGTAGAGCTCTTTGGCGATGTCGGTGCAGGATTCAACCAGGATCTTGGTGACCGGCTGGCCGTTGGCGTCAGTCTGGTAGGTCACCAGATTCTTGCCCAGCCAGTTTTGGGCAAAAGCACGGATCTCATCCTTGCTCTTGGCCACTTTCACGCCGCCCGCTTTACCGCGGCCACCGGCGTGTACCTGGCATTTGACGACCCAGGTATTGCCGCCAATCTTGTCGGCCGCTTCGGCCGCTTCCTGCGGGGTAGCACAGGCATAACCTTCGGAGACCGGCAGGCCATACTCGGCAAACAGCTGTTTTGCCTGATATTCATGCAGATTCATAGATGCTCTATCCGTGTTGTAGGTATTTCCGTCCGGGGCTCGTGTTTCTCAATCCCCTGTGAGTGGGGGCCTCGGGGGCCCCTCGTTATCTTTCAGTTGGTTGCTCAGACGTCCAGCAGCAGGCGGGTCGGATCTTCCAGCAGCTCCTTGACGGAGACCAGGAAGCCTACCGATTCGCGCCCGTCGATGAGACGGTGATCGTAGGAGAGGGCCAGGTACATCATCGGCAGGATCTCGACCTTGCCGTCAACGGCCATCGGGCGATCCTGGATCTTGTGCATGCCCAGAATGGCGCTCTGGGGCGGGTTGATGATCGGGGTGGACATCAGGGAACCGAACACACCACCGTTGGTGATGGTGAAGTTGCCGCCAGTCAGCTCATCCACGGTCAGTTTGCCGTCGCGGCCCTTGCCGGCCAGATCCTTGATGGCCTTCTCGATGTCGGCCAGGCTCATGTTGTCGCAGTCGCGCAGTACCGGGGTCACCAGACCACGAGGGGTGGAGACGGCGATGCTGACGTCGAAGTAGTTGTGGTAGACGATGTCGTCACCATCCAGCCCGGCGTTCACTTCCGGATAGCGCTTGAGGGACTCCACTACCGCCTTCACGTAGAAGGACATGAAGCCGAGCTTGATGCCGTGCTTCTTCTCGAAGATCTCGCCGTACTGCTTGCGCAGATCCATGATGGGCTTCATGTTGACCTCGTTGAAGGTGGTCAGCATGGCGGTGGTGTTTTTCGCTTCCAGCAGACGCTCGGCGATGCGCTTGCGCAGACGGGTCATCGGTACCCGCTTCTCGCTGCGACCGGCCAGCGCGGCAACTGGCGCGACCGGCGCAGCAGCAACCGGAGCGGCTGCGACAGGCTTGCTCAGCGCCTTGATGTAGGCTTCCACATCATCCTTGGTGATGCGACCGCCCTTGCCGGTGCCGGTCAGCTTGGCCACGTCGATGTCGTGCTCGCCAATCAGACGGCGCACGGAGGGGCTCAAACCATCGGCGCCATCATCGGCAACCGCTTCGGCCGGCTTCTCTTTGGTCTCTTCACCGGCTACGGCAGCCGCCTTGATGGTGGCGATCAGCTGGCGGGAGAGGACGGTTGCCCCCTCTGCCTGCAGGATGTCGCCCAGCACGCCAGCTTGCGGTGCCGGCACTTCCAGCACCACCTTGTCGGTCTCGATGTCGACCAGCACTTCATCACGGGCAACCAGATCACCCGGCTTCTTGTGCCAGGTGGCAATGGTGGCATCCGCCACTGATTCCGGCAGGTCCGGTACCTTGATCTCGATAGTCATCTAATCAGTTCCTTGTTACTTCTTGTTCAGGGCTTAGGCCAGAGTAAGGGCATCTTCCACCAAGGCTTTCTGCTGCTTGGCGTGGACGGACATGTAACCAACCGCCGGCGAGGCGGACGCCGGACGACCGGCATAACGCAGGGTGGCTCCGGTCGGCAGCACCTCATCGTAGTTGTGGCGGGTGCAGTACCAGGCGCCCTGGTTTTGCGGCTCTTCCTGACACCAGACAAAATCGGTGACGTGGCTGTAATCGGCCAGAATGGCGCGCACTTCCTCTTCCGGGAAGGGGTAGAGCTGTTCGATCCGCACGATCGCCACATCCTTCTGCTCCGCCTTGCGACGGGCTTCGAGCAGGTCGTAATAGACCTTGCCGGAACAGAAGACCACCCGCTTGACCGCTTTCGGATCCAGCGCGTCGATCTCGCCAATGGCGTTCTGGAAGGTGCCTTCCGCCAGATCTTCGAGCTTGCTGACCGCCAGCGGGTGGCGCAGCAGGGATTTGGGCGTCATCACGATGAGCGGACGGCGCATCGGGCGCACTACCTGACGGCGCAGCATGTGGAATACTTGAGCCGGGGTAGAGGGGACGCACACCTGCATGTTGTGCTGGGCGCACATCTGCAGATAACGCTCCAGACGGGCGGAGGAGTGCTCCGGCCCCTGCCCCTCGTAACCGTGCGGCAGCAGCATGGTCAGGCCGCACATCCGGCCCCACTTCTGCTCACCGGAGGAGAGGAACTGATCCACCACCACCTGAGCACAGTTGGCGAAGTCACCGAACTGCGCTTCCCAGATGGTGAGGCCGGCCGGCTCGGCGCTGGCGTAGCCATATTCAAAGGCCAGTACCGCGTTCTCGGTCAGTACCGAGTCATAAATCTCGAACGGACCCTGCTCGTCGTGCAGGTTGCACAGCGGGGTGTAGGTGCTGGCATCGGTCTGGTTGTGCAGCACGGCGTGGCGGTGGAAGAAGGTGCCACGGCCGGAGTCTTCACCGGTAAAGCGGATGCGGGAACCTTTGTCCACCAGAGTGGCGTAGGCCAGGGTCTCGGCAAAGCCCCAGTCCACCAGCTTCTCACCGGCAGCCATCAGACGGCGGTCTTCGTAAATCTTCTCGACCTGACGCTGCAGCACGTGGGTAGCCGGATACTGGCTCACCCGCTCGCCGAGGGCTTTGAGGTGATCCATCGGCACTGTGCTGTCATAGGCCATGTTCCAGTCGTGGCCAAGATAAGGGGTCCAGTCGACGGAGTGCAGCTCCATCGGCCGCCACTCTTTGCTCACCCGCTCGCCGCGATCCAGCGCTTCGCGATACTCGTTCACCAGGGTGGTCGCTTGCTCCTGGGCAATACTCCCCTCGGCCACCAGCTGATCGGCGTAGATCTTGCGCGGGGTCGGGTGCTGCTTGATCTTCTGGTACATCAAGGGCTGGGTCGCGTTCGGCTCGTCGGCCTCGTTGTGGCCGTGACGGCGGTAGCAAACCAGCTCGATCACCACGTCGCGCTTGAAGGTGTTGCGATAATCCAGCGCAATCTGGGTCACCAGCACCACGGCTTCCGGATCGTCACCGTTGACGTGCAGCACCGGCGCCTGCACCGCCTTGGCGATGTCGGTGCAATATTCGGTGGAGCGCAGGTCACGGTGATAGGAGGTGGTGAAACCGACCTGGTTGTTGATGACGATGCGCACCGTCCCGCCCACGCCGTAAGCGCGGGTCAGAGACATGTTAAAGGTCTCGGCCACCACGCCCTGACCGGCCATGGCCGAGTCACCGTGAATGGTGATGGGCAACACGCTGGAACCATCCTTGTCACCGCGACGATCCATGCGGGCACGTACCGAGCCGATGACCACAGGGTTGACGATCTCGAGGTGGGACGGGTTGAAGGCCAGCGCCAGATGGACGTTGCCGCCCGGGGTGGCGAAGTCGGAGGAGAAGCCCATGTGGTACTTCACGTCGCCCGTGCCCCAGGATTCGCCGTGCTTGCCGGCAAACTCGTCGAACAGGTCCTGCGCGCGCTTGCCCAGCACGTTGATCAGTACGTTGAGACGACCGCGGTGGGCCATACCGATAACGGCCTCTTTGCAGCCCTGCTCACCGGCGCGACGGATCAGCTCTTTCAGCATGGGGATCATGGCGTCGCCACCTTCCAGCGAGAAGCGCTTGGCCCCCGGGAACTTGGCACCCAGATATTTTTCCAACCCTTCGGCGGCGGTCAGGTTGTCGAGGAAACGGGTCTTCTCTTCGAGGGTGTAGCTCCCCTTCCCTTCAATGGATTCGAGACGCTGTTGCAGCCAACGCTTCTCCTCGGTCGAGGTGAGGTGCATGTAGTCGGCGCCGATGGAGCCGCAATAGGTCTTCTTCAACGAGGCGTAGAGATCGGAGAGCACCATGGTCTCGCGACCGATGGCGTAGGAGCCCACATTGAAGGTGGCCTCCATGTCTGCGCCCTGCAGGTTGTGGAATGCCGGATCCAGTTCGGCGACGGTATCGCGCTGCCACAGACCGAGCGGGTCCAGATTGGCATTCTGGTGACCACGGAAACGGAACGCGTTGATCAGTTGCAGTACCCGCACCTGCTTGGCATCCACTTGCGGATCGGAGACAGGCGCGCTGTAACGGGAGGGATCCTTGGCCAGACGACGGAAATAATCGCGGACCTGGGAGTGGGGTTGTTCAACCGCATGGCCATTGACCTGGGGCAGCTCGCTAAACAGGCTGCGCCACTCATCGGATACGGAGTCAGGATTTTCCAGGAAGGATTCGTACAAATCCTCAATGTAGCTTGCATTCGCACCAGCCAGGTGAGATGACTCCAACCAGGCCTTCATCACGCCGTTATGCATTTCTATCCCTTGTACTTCTTGTTACTGCTACGCAGCTTGTAGGGTTCAAACAGCCATCCTGCCACGGGTGGGATGGCTGTCCGGAAGCAGGGCCGACCTTGGCCGGCCCGAATACTAAACAGCCCGATTGAGCAACATCGACTTGATCTGGCCAATCGCCTTGGTCGGGTTCAAGCCTTTCGGACAGACGTTCACGCAGTTCATGATGCCGTGGCAACGGAACACGCTGAAGGCGTCATCCAGATTACCCAGTCGCTCGGTGGTCGCGGTGTCGCGGCTGTCAGCCAGCCAGCGGTAGGCGGCAAGCAGCCCGGCCGGACCGATGAACTTGTCGGGGTTCCACCAGAAGGAGGGGCACGAAGTGGAGCAGCAGGCACAGAGAATGCACTCGTACAGGCCATCCAGCTTGGCGCGCTCTTCGGGGGATTGCAGGTGCTCACGCACGGGCGGCAATTTGTCTTCATTGATGAGGAAGGGTTTGACCTTCTCCCACTGGGTGTAGAACTGGGTCATGTCGATCACCAGATCCCGGATCACCGGCAGGCCGGGCAAGGGGCGGATAACCACGTTATTGCCCTTCTTCAGCAGATCGGAAAGCGGGGTGATGCAGGCAAGACCGTTCTTGCCATTCATGTTGATGCCGTCAGATCCACAGACCCCTTCGCGGCAGGAGCGGCGGAAGGCGAGTGTGGGATCCAGCTCTTTCAACTGGATCAGTGCATCGAGCACCATCATGTCGGAACCTTCAGGAATATCAAGACGATATTCCTTCATATGGGGGACGTTATCAACATCCGGATTGTATCTGTAGACAGAGAAAGTGACGTTCATAGGGCTGGCTCCGCAATCAGTAAGTCCGGACCTTGGGCGGGAACGCCTCACGGGTCTTGGGTGACATGTTGACAGCGCGACGGGTCATGGACTCGGTGTCCGGATGATAGAGGCTGTGGCACAGCCAGTTCTCATCGTCGCGATCCGGGAAGTCGAAGCGGCAGTGAGCACCACGACTCTCGGTACGGAAGTTGGCGGCAACCGCCGTGGCAAACGCCGTCTCCATCAGGTTGTCCAGCTCCAGACACTCGATGCGCTGGGTGTTGAACTCTTTGGAGGTGTCATCCAGACGGGCTGACTTCAGGCGCTCGCGGATAACCTTGAGCTCGGCCAGCCCTTCTGCCATCGCCGCACCTTCGCGGAATACGGAGAAGTTGTTCTGCATGCAGCGCTGCAGGTCTTTGCGGATCTGCACCGGGTCTTCGCCGTTGCGGGTATTTTCCCAGCGGTTGAAGCGGGCCAGTGCGGCATCGAGATCCGACTCGGAGGCATCGCGGCCGTGATCCATCTCGCCCAGGGTGTTGACCAGATGCATGCCGGCCGCGCGGCCGAACACCACCAGATCCAGCAGGGAGTTGCCGCCCAGACGGTTGGCTCCGTGCACCGAGACGCAGGCAATTTCGCCCACCGCAAACAGACCTACTACCGGCACATCGTTGCCGTTCTTGTCCTGGGTCAGGCACTGGCCATTCACGTTGGTCGGTACGCCGCCCATCATGTAGTGGCAGGTCGGGATGATCGGGATCGGCTCTTTGACCGGATCCACGTGGGCGAAGGTGCGAGAGAGCTCGCAGATACCCGGCAGACGGGATTCCAGCACCTCTTTGCCGAGGTGGTCCAGCTTGAGTTTGATGTGCGGGCCCCAGGGACCGTCGCAGCCACGCCCTTCGCGGATCTCGATCATGATGGAGCGGGCCACCACGTCGCGACCGGCCAGATCCTTGGCGTTGGGGGCATAACGCTCCATGAAGCGCTCGCCATCTTTATTGAGCAGATAGCCGCCTTCACCGCGGCACCCTTCAGTCACCAGCACCCCTGCCCCGGCGATGCCGGTCGGGTGGAACTGCCACATCTCCATGTCCTGCACGCCGACCCCGGCGCGCAGCGCCATGCCGACACCGTCACCGGTGTTGATGTGGGCGTTGGTGGTGGACTGGTAGATGCGACCGGCGCCGCCAGTGGCCAGCACGGTGGCCTTGGCCTTGAAGTAGACGACCTCGCCGCTCTCCATATCGATGGCGGTACAACCCACCACGTGGCCATCCTGGTTCTTCACCAGATCCAGCGCATACCACTCGGAGAAGACGGTGGTCTTGTTCTTGACGTTCTGCTGATAGAGGGTGTGCAGCAGGGCGTGGCCGGTACGGTCGGCCGCAGCCGCAGTACGGGCAGCCTGCTCGCCACCGAAATTCTTGGACTGACCGCCAAACGGACGCTGGTAGACAGTGCCGTTGTCGAAACGGGAGAAGGGCAAGCCCATGTTCTCCAGCTCATAGATGGCTTCGGGGCCGGTCTTGCACATGTACTCGATGGCTTCCTGATCACCGATGTAATCGGAGCCTTTTACGGTGTCATACATGTGCCACTGCCAGTTGTCGTCGTGGGCATTGCCCAGCGCAACCGTGATGCCGCCCTGGGCGGAGACAGTGTGAGAACGGGTCGGGAAGACCTTGGACAACAGAGCGCAGCTCTTGCCGGACTGGGCAATCTGCAGCGCGGCGCGCATGCCGGCACCACCGGCACCAATCACGACCGCATCAAATTCACGAGTTGGAATAGTCACCTTACACACCCCACAGCACGACGAAACCCGTCATCAGATAGACAAACAGCACCACGACCAGCGCGAACTGCAGCGCACCGCGCAATCCCACTGGCTTGATATAGTCGGTCAGCACCTGCCACAGACCGATCCAGGCATGGATCAGTACGCACAGCAGAGCCAACAGGGTGAAGACCTTGGTGAAGGTGTTGGCGAAAAAGCCGGTCCACACCTCGTAGGTGATGTCGTTGAACGCGACAAAACCGACCAGATAGAGGACATAACAGCTCATGATGAGGGCGGTGGCGCGGATCAGGATGTAATCGTGTACGCCGCTGCGCCCGAAGGTTGCAGAATTGGTTACCATACAAGCACTCCCGCCAATACTGCCAGAACCGCGGTGATCACGAAGGCCACACGGGCGCTCTGATTGCCGGATTCCAGCTCTTCCCAATAGCCCATATCCATGACCAGATGACGCAAGCCGCCCACGATGTGGTATGCCAGCGCAGTCAGGATCCCCCACAGCACGAGTTTGACCAGGAAGTTGTCCATGATGGCAACCACGGTTTCAAACCCTTCGGGAGAGGCGAGTGAAGTACCAAGCATCCACAGCAAGATGCCCAGTGCAACAAAGGTGATGACCCCTGATACACGGTGCAGGATGGATGCAATGGCAGTGACAGGAAAGCTGATCGTCTGTAGGTCGAGGTTGACCGGTCTCTGTTTCTTTTTCACGCTTGCCCACTCAGCTCCATTGAGCACGTTAGTTATTGTTTTAACTCGTTTCTGAGGGCACGGGATGGTGATTGTTGGTTATTTGTTACCAAAACACTCTGAAAAAGCCAAAAATCCGGTTTTCGGTTTCACATCAGGCTTTGCCAAAGCGTTTCAAACACCCGCAGCCATGACCCACGTGGCGCAGTATATCGGCGGGCTTAACCGAAGACAATCAAATAGCTACAAAGAAAACACAAAACCGCAAACCTGATCGCATATTTTATTTAACATTTAATTAATGGCCATCCAGCAAAATTGACATTGATAGGGAACTCTGTTTCAAATAAGGCGCTCCAGCCACCTCGGTATGGGTAACAACCTTTGCCAGCGTCATAAAAGTCGTAATAGAGTAGGACTGGAACCAAATTATAAAGAGCAAAGGAGACGTGCTATGGCTGATAAGATAGCCACCCTACACCTGCCCGGGAAAGATCCGGTTGAATTGCCGATCCTCTCCGGAACAGTCGGACCGGATGTCATTGATGTCAGAAAACTGGGTGCACAAGGGTATTTCACCTTTGACCCGGGCTTCATGGCGACCGGTTCTTGCAAGTCCGCCATTACCTATATCGACGGGGATCAGGGTGTCTTGCTGCACCGTGGTTACCCCATCGCCCAGTTGGCCAAAGAGTCCAACTACCTCGAAGTCTGCTACATCCTGCTCTACGGCGAGGCGCCGACCAAGGCCCAGTTCGCCGAATTCCAGCGCACCGTAACCCGTCACACCATGGTGCACGAGCAGATCGCCTTCTTCTTCCGCGGCTTCCGTCGTGACTCCCACCCCATGGCCATCATGTGTGGCGTGGTGGGTGCCCTCTCCGCTTTCTATCACGACGCCCTCGATATCAATAACGAACAGCATCGCGAGATCTGCGCCTTCCGCCTGCTCTCCAAGATGCCGACCCTGGCCGCCATGTGCTTCAAGTACTCCATCGGCCAGCCGTTCATGCAACCGCGCAACGCCCTCTCCTACGCCGGCAACTTCCTGCACATGATGTTTGCGGTGCCGACCGAAGAGTACAAGGTCAACCCGGTGGTTGAGCGCGCCATGGATCGCATCTTCACCCTGCACGCGGATCACGAGCAGAACGCCTCTACCTCGACCGTTCGTCTGGCTGGCTCCTCCGGTGCCAACCCGTTTGCCTGTATCGCGGCCGGTATCGCCTCCCTGTGGGGCCCGGCTCACGGTGGTGCCAACGAGGCCTGCCTGCGCATGCTGGAGGAGATCGGCTCGGTGGATCGCATCCCCGAATACATCGCCCGCGCCAAGGACAAGAACGACTCGTTCCGTCTGATGGGCTTCGGTCACCGGGTCTACAAGAACTACGACCCCCGTGCCCAGGTGATGCGCGAGACCTGCCACGAGGTGCTCAAGGAGCTGCAGATCAAGGATCCGCTGCTCGACGTTGCCATGGAGCTGGAGCGCATTGCGCTCTCCGACCCCTACTTCGTCGACAAGAAGCTCTACCCGAACGTGGACTTCTACTCCGGCATCATCATGAAGGCGATCGGCATCCCGATGAACATGTTCACCGTGATCTTCGCCATCTCCCGCACCATCGGCTGGATCGCCCACTGGAACGAGTTCCACTCCGATCCGGACGGCAAGATCGGTCGTCCGCGCCAGCTCTACATCGGTGAGCCGCTGCGCAAGTTCGTCCCGATCGACGAACGCTAAGCGCTTGAGTCGACATGGTTTGTTACAAAGGCGGTCATTGACCGCCTTTTTATTTGTCGCTCTAATGCCCCTTTCAATTCGAAGGAGTCCACCATGAAACCTCTGCTTGTCAGCGCCGCCCTGCTGCTCACCGCCTGTCAGGGCACCACGGCCCCACAGGGTGAGACCCTCTACATCAACAGCCAGCTGGTCGATTGTGTCGGGGTCGGGCCGATGCAGTGCATGCAGGTGCGCAGCGACGAACAGCAACCCTGGACGCTCTTCTACCAGAACATTGAAGGCTTCCAGTTCGAGCCGGGCTACCAGTATCAGCTCACCGTGAAAAAGGAGCAGCTCACCAACGTGCCGGCGGATGCCTCCTCCCTGCGCTACCAGCTGATCAAGGTGGTCAGCAAGGTCGCCAGCAAGTAACGGCAGGATCAAAAACGGGGGATGGCGCAGGCCATCCCCCGTTTGTTATCACTGTCGCTTCACTAGAGCGACTATCGCAGCGGCAACGCCATATGGAGCAAGGGATAGGGCTTACCCTGGCCATCCAGCGGCGAGCGGCCCGTCACGACGAATCCCATCTTGTGGTAGAAACCCACCGCCTGCTCATTCTGCTCGTTGACGTCAACCAGCGTCGCGTCGCACTGGCTGATGGCATGTTCCACCAGCTGCCGACCCACGCCACTGCCGCGCACCGCCGGCGCCACAAACAGCATCTCTATCTTGCCATCGCATAGCCCGCAAAAACCGGCAATGCGCCCCTCCTCCATCCGGGCACAGTGCAGTGTCACCGCATCGAAGTAGTGCTCCAGAATAAGCGGCTTGAGCGCGAGGATCTCGGCCTCGGGCAGGAAGTGGTGGGTCGCCCGCACCGAGGCCTCCCACAGCGCGATCAGGGCCGGATAATCGGCCCGCGTTGCAGTATCAATCTTCATCAATGACTCTTTGTTGCAGCCCGCAGGATGGCTGTGTCCTCCCCGCGGGCCAACCTGATTAGCGTGCCTGCACCGCCTGCAGTAACACCGACACATCGGCACCAAAACTGCGGGTACGGATCGCCTCGCGGATCTCCGCTTCGCTGTAGCGGCTGCCCGGGTAGACCACCACACAGGAGGTGTCGCCGGGCTTGAGGAAGTGGGTCTCGCCAAACGGGGTATAACGGGTGGCACCGATGCTGATGAGCGCATGGGGAGGATGCCCCGCCTGCGCCAGCTGCCCCTGAATGTGCTCCGCCGGCCCTTCATCCTGTTGATGGTTGAACTTGTCGATGGCCCAGTCGAGCAGCTTGCCGTGGAAGTAGCTGTAGTCGATGGCGGCGCTGTCTACCCCGTAAGCGTGCAGCTCGCCATCGCGCTCCAGATAGCAGGCGATGCGATAGTCATCGAGCTCGCAACCGGCGGCAAAACCGGAGAGCGGCAGCAGGTTGGCCGCCAACCCCTTGCTCTCTTCGCCCCAGTTCTTCTTCTCGCTGATCTTTTTGGCGTTGGGACGACGGATGGAGCAGTCGTTATAGGCGCCAAAGGCACGGGGATGGATCGCCACCACCTGCTTGTCGGCATACTCCAGCTCGCACCAGAGCGCCACTTCCGGCTCAATCTGCACCTTCTCGTCACCGCTGACCGCCGCTTCCGGCAGGAAGATGGCGTTATTGCTCAGCGGGAACACCCCGAGCTGACCCGGATGGCCCGGCACGAAAAAGGGGAACAGCGCCTTGGGCGCGGTGGTATCGCGCACCACGACCGCCACGAAATCCGACGCTTCACCCGCCTGCGCCAGATGACCGGCGAAATTGCCCGCTACCCCGAGTCCGATAAACTTGCTCTCTGCTGTCACTTGCATCTTGCTCACCTGCATCTTGCCAACGCAAGGTAGCAGGCTCGTCGCCCACTACCGCTAAAGTGGCAAGATTAAACCACAAGGTCCCCGCCTTCGCCCAGTCCGGCCCTGCGGCGGTGTGCGCCAGCCCGCTTTTTTGGCCCCGACTGGCGACGCCTTGCGCCATTTCTGTCACCTCGTCCGCCACCCGGGCCGGTCATCTTGTCGCCATCGGCAACAAATCCACCTTGCTGCAAGCGGCCAACGCCCC
Organism: Aeromonas sp. SE22; assembly: GCF_038739755.1. Lineage (NCBI taxonomy): Bacteria > Pseudomonadati > Pseudomonadota > Gammaproteobacteria > Aeromonadales > Aeromonadaceae > Aeromonas > Aeromonas sp. SE22. The sequence continues at coordinate 169,451 of NZ_JBCGFD010000004.1, read as the reverse complement.
GGAGAAGCGAAAAACAGAGTGCAACGCCCGAAAGCCGGGCTCATCAATCGATATAAACAAAAACGAGGGCATTCAGCCAAAATGCATAAATTCTACTTATAGTGACCAGCTTGGCCCCTCTCTGCCCCGCAGGCTGCCCGCCAAGCCCCCAGCGGCCATCTTCCGATCTCTTTCTCTCTATTTCTCTTTCTCCCTTTCTTCTCTTTGGCCTGCGCACCAATTTTGCTAGGCTGCCTGCCACACAGACTCACAGAGGGATCTTCTTGATGTCACAGGCACACTTTCAGGGCCGCTTCGAAGTCGAGTTCAAATATCGGCTGGCAGATCGCCCCGCCTTCCTCAAGGCGCTGCTCGCCCTCAATCCGCAGGTGATGCTGGAAGACAATCTGGAGCGGGATCGCTACTTCGACACCCCGGACGATGCCCTTACCCGCGCAGGCAAGAGTCTGGCGATCCGCACCATGGAGCCCTCGGGCATCCAACTCTGGATCGTCAAGGGGCCCGAGGCGGATCGCTGTGAAGCGGTCAATATCAGCGATGCCGACAAGGCTGCCAGCATGCTTTTGACCATGGACTACCGGCAGATCCTCGAGATCACCAAACAGCGCAGCATCTACTTCCTGGGCCCGTTTCACGTCACCCTGGATCACCTGGCCGGGATCGGCGATTTTGCCGAGCTGGCCATCATGACCGATGACGAGGCACGCCTGCCTGAATTTCGCCAGCAACTGCTCGCGTTGGCTGCGCGGCTGGGGCTCTCTCCCGATATGGAGGAGCCCCACTCCTACCGCACCCTGTGCAGCCGGCACATGCAGGCAACACCCACCACACAACCAGAGGATTCAACCCGATGATCGACAAACTCGCCTGGCTCACCTTTAAAGATCAGCAACTGCTCTGCGCCCGCTCCCACGGCAAAGCCATCTACTACATCCCCGGCGGCAAACGCGAGCCGGGCGAGAGCGACGAAGCAGCTCTGATCCGCGAGATTGACGAGGAGCTGGCCGTCACCCTGCAACCCGATACCCTGCGCTTTGCCTGCGAGTTCAGCGCCCAGGCCGATGGCAAACCGGCCGGGGTCGAGGTGCGGCTGCGCTGCTACACCGGCCAAGCCAGCGGCACCCCGGTCGCCTCAGCCGAGATTGCCGAGCTGCGCTGGCTCGACAGCAGCCATCTTGACGAGCTATCCCCCGTCTCCCGCCTGCTCTTTGGCTGGCTCAAGGAGCAGGGGCTGATCCGCTAACTGGCCGCAGCCTCCTTGCATCACGGCCAGAGCACACTGTGGCTGAACCGCAGGCAGGATGCCGTTCACACAACGAAAAGGATGTCGGATGGAGATTATTGACGTACCCGCTATCGAGGATCTGCTGCCCGCCCTCATCGCCCTGCTGCAGGATTGTGTCAACAGCGGTGCCTCGGTCGGTTTTTTACCGCCCCTCCGTGTTGAGGATGGGGCTAAATACTGGCAAGGGGTGGCAGCAGATCTGGCATCAGGGGGCCGAAAACTGTGGCTTGCCATTGAACAGCAAGCCGTTGTGGGCGCCGTGCAGCTCTCACTCTGTGGCAAGGCCAATGGCCGCCACCGGGCCGAGGTGGAAAAACTGATGGTACTGCAAGCGGCGAGAGGCAAAGGTATTGGCCGTGCGTTGATGCAGGCAATAGAGCAAGGCGCCCATGCCGCAGGTCGTTCGCTGCTGGTGCTGGATACTCGCGCCGGTGACGTAGCCTCCCACCTCTATCGTCAACTCGGCTATCAGGAGGCGGGCCAGATCCCCCATTTTGCCCTCGGTGCCGACGGCAAGCTGGCGGCGACGGTTATCTTCTACAAGATGCTCTGAACACTCCCCCCGCTTCTCTTATCAAAACAGCAGGGCCGAACTGACCGGCCCTGCTTGTGGCAGCGTGACTTTTTGTTGCAGCAATAGGCTTGCGACAGACAGCAACGAAACAGCCATTGACCCAGCCCCCCTCAACCCCCGCCATCGCTCGCGCCAAAATACAACAAAACCAATAAATTGATTAATTAAGGGATAATACGAGCCCCATTTCTTGTTCATCTCTTACTTCAGCAGGCGTATCGTGTGAGACCCATTTGATAATCAAATCTATGTTGTTCACTGCCTTGAGGAATAATGGATGCCTACTTTGCCCCGTACTGTCACCTCCCCCAAAAAGTTCATCATCGGCCAACACCTTCTCCCGCAACTCCATGAGCACGTTAAAGATTTTGGTGACAATGCGCTGCTCATCAGCGACGAGTTCATTCTTGAGCGGGTGCAAGAGGAGGCCCTGGCGGGGATCCTGCAGGCTGGCCTCAGTGGAGTGGTCGACAAGTTTCGCTACGAATGCACCGAACAGGAGATCCAGCGTCTGACCCACCTTGCCGAGCAATATGGCGCGAACGTGATTGTCGGGATCGGCGGCGGCAAGACGCTGGATGTCGCCAAGGCCGTGGCCTTCTATCAGCGTCGTCCGGTTGTGCTGTTCCCGACGATTGCCTCCACGGATGCCCCCTGTACGGCACTGGCAGTCATCTACAACCAGGTGGGCGAATTTGAGCGCTATCTGTTCCTGCCGCAAAATCCGGACGTGGTGCTGGCTGACACTGCCATCATTGCTGCCGCCCCTCCCCGCTTCTTTTCCGCAGGTGTCGGCGATGCCCTGGCCACCTATTTCGAAGCGCGCGCCTGCTATCGGGCCGACGGGCTCAATCTGGTTGGCAAGCGTCCTTCACGTACCGGGCTGGGTCTGGCAAAGCTCTGTTATGAGCTGCTGAGGGAAAACATCGAGCTGGCCATGGATGCGATACGCCACCATGTCTCCACTCCGGCGCTGGAGCAGGTCATCGAAGCCACCATCTACCTCAGCGGGGTCGGCGCAGAAGCCGGTGGGCTGGCCGCTGCCCATGCCGTCAACAATGGCATGTCACTGATCGCGGAGCTCCATCGTGCCCAGCATGGCGAGAAGGTAGTCTTCGGCCTGCTGACCCAGCTGGTGCTTGAGCGCGCCCCGCAACATGAACTTGATGAGGTGTTGCGCATCATCGACTGTGCAGGCCTGCCGATGACGCTGCAAGAGCTTGGGCTCACCCACTTTGATGAAAGCGAGTGGCGCAAGGTGGCACAGCTGGCCTGCGATCCCCTCGATACCATGGGCAACATGCCGATGACAGTCAGTGAACAGGATGTCTACGCCGCCATGGTAGCGGCCAATGCCATGGCAGAGCGTTATCGCCTCCGCCATCCCCGCGCCTGATTGATTTGCCGCACCCAATGCGGCAAACAGCAAAAAGGCTTGCCCATTGGCAAGCCTTTTTCATCTGCAATCCCTCTCTTGTCGGGATAGACGAACGTCTGCGCTGACTCAGGGTAGTTTAACCGCCCGCACTTCAACCTCAGGCAGGGCAAAGGCCTCTTGCGCGGCGATGAGTTGCAGCTCGTAAGCCTGCTGGCGCCAGGTCTCTTGCAGCACGGCGTCCACCGCCGCATTGGTACGCTCAAAGGCGCTTACCGCATCGTGCCCGGTCAGCAGGTTGGCCAACATCAGGGCGCTGATAAGATCGCCAACCCCGACCGGCTGGCGGGCAAAGTCATAGAGCGGGCGGGCAATCAGGTAATCCCCATCCGGGGTGGCCAGCAGCATCTCGAAACGGCTCGGGTCTTGCGCCGCGCGGCCCAGATGCTTGACCAGTACCAGCTTGACGCCACGGGCCAGCAGCTGATGGGCGGCAGCGCGGGTTTGCGCCAGATCCGCCAGATGGGTATCGCAGAGGGTCTCCAGCTCCAGCAGGTTGGGGGCCATCATGTCGGCCACCGGCAGCGCCTGCTCGGTCAGAAAACGGGTGACGCCGGGGGCGACGATGCACCCCTTCTCGGGATGACCCATCACCGGATCGCAGAAGTAGATGGCATCGGGATTGGCCGCCTTGGCGGCGTTGACCACCTTGAGGATCTCGTCACCCTGCTCAGCCGAACCCAGGTAACCGCTCAGCACCGCATCGCACTGGCCCAGCACCCCGATATTGCCCAGCCCTTCGGCCAGCGCGCTGATGTGTCCCGCCGGCATCGCCATTCCCTGCCAACCCTGTGCGTACTGGGTATGGTTGGAAAACTGCACCGTATTGACAGGCCACACGTCGACACCCAGACGGCGCATGGGGAAGACGGCGGCGCTGTTGCCGGCACAGCCGAACACCACGTGGGACTGAATAGAGATAACGGATTTCATCGGGATCACCACAACAAAGGATCAGCAAAGGGGGCAATATATCGGATGAAGATATTGGATTGCCACCCTGTCACGGCACGAACCGGCATTTTCCTGATTAAACGCAGGCTTTTGGCCTGAAGCCATGCCATTCTGCACTGCTTTGCATTCGTTTTTTCTGCTCGCTATGGACGGGCGAAGTGGTAGACCCACCCCTCATCCAGCGCCATCCCGGCTGGCGGAGTCAACAGGGCGGGCAGTCGGGCAACCCGACCGCCAGCGGCATATTGCAGCGCCATCAGGGCGCACAGCGCCGCATCGTAGCGATCCGTATCCGGCACCACATCGGCAGGCAGCAGCGCCGCCAGCTCGGGTCTGGCAGGGGATGCCTTGCCCGCAACCTTGGCCAGCGCCGGATAGACCTCCAGTACGGCGCGACTGGCCTGCGGGGCGACGGTCGGCACCAGTTGCAGCTCAGGCAGATTGGGCAGCATGGAGAGGGCCAGGGTGGCATTGTTGCCGAGCCGGTCGAAGGTGGCCGACAGCGGCTTCTTGCCATATTGCTGATACAACCAGCGCTCGCAGTCGCGATAGGCGTAGGGGTTGTCGATCTCCCGCTCGGGCACGGCGCAGGAGAGCGGCCGGCCGTTAAGCAGGTCACGCAAGGCGCGGGGAAAGGCGAGCGGCGCATCGATACCGAGCGCCAGTTGCGGGCAGGCCTCGACCTGCGCAAGCAAGGCTTCGTCTTGCAGGGCCGGACGCAGCAAGGCGGCCAGATCCGGCGCGACCCGTGAGCTCAGGCGAAACAGCGGCGACACCCCGAGCCAGTGCAGGCTGTTGGAGTCGGCCTGCCAGCCCACCACGGCCACCGCCTGGGCGCTGCCCTGCCAGCCCCGCACATCCCAGCCAATTCCGATTGCACTCATCTGCCCTGCCGTCATCTGTTACCTCTGTGTCACGGATAGAAGGGGCACAGGGTAATCAGCCGAAGCGCTTAACGCAAAGCGAACCGCCCACTCAGAACGATTTCTGGAAGTTCACCAGCGGCAAAATGGGGAAAACGCCGTTGGCGGCGTAGTTGGCCAACCCGATCTGCAAGCCGTCGAGGTGTTTGGTGGCATTGATAAAACCGATCTGGAAGGTGGTGCGCTCGGCATAGTTGACCAGCCCGACGTTGGCCAGCGCATTGCCTTTGGCGATATTGACCGCCCCCCAGTTGATCCCCTGTACGTTATTGGTCAGGTTGACCAGCCCGAGATTGACGCCGGTATCCTGCCCCTCATGCCAGTTGACGGCATTGATGGCCACCCCGCCAAACTGGTGGCGCACCCGGCCAGCACCGAGAAAGATCCCGAGCTGCAGGCCACTGAACCGATCCACATCGGAGAGGGCAAATACCGGCAGATCGATCCCCTTCACCTGACCGGTACGACCGTAAAGCAGAGAGGCGCGCGCCCCTTCCACCTGATGGGAGGCGGGCAGATTGACCCCGGGCAGGGAAAACTGTACCGGCGTACTGGCTTGCGCTGCGCCGCACAGCGTGAGGGCGCCGCAGGCCAGCAGCAGTCGGGAGAGTGTCATGGGAAGCTCCTTGCAGTTGCATCAGCAGGAAAAGGAGCATGCTAACAGCCGGGGAGTACCGAGGGGACAGCGCGAGGGACGCGCTGCGTCATCAGGCGTCCCAGCCATCTACCAAATGCGGGGTGGCACGCAAAAAGGCCGCCTGTGTCCGGCCATTTTTCACGGCCATCGGCCCCCTTCCCTTTCCTTGCCGGGGTGAACTGCCTAAAATAGCCGCCCTGCCACGTCCGGCATTCATCCAGTTAGAGGATTTCCCATGGAGACGTTTCTGCTCGAAGGCCACCCCTTCGTTGCCTTGTGTGACCTTATCAAGCATCAGGGTTGGGCCGATTGTGGCGGCGCGGCCAAGGCGCTCGTCGCCGAAGGGCTGGTCGAAGTGGACGGTCAGGTAGAGACCCGCAAGCGCTGCAAGATCGTGGCCGAGCAGGTGGTCAACTTCAACGGCATGAAGGTCGTGGTCAAAGAGGGGATGAGCCCGGAGATCGAGTGATCGGTCACGGCTGATTGCCGCCGCTCCGCCAGATCTGCCGGCGGAGCGTTTGAGCAGCCCGCACGGGCGTATCTCTTGAGCGCGTCAGCTGGCCTTGATCGAGAGGGTCAATACGAAACGCGCCATCGCCTCATCCCCGTTCAGTGACGGACAGGTGGCCACCACCTGGATGGGGCGATTGATGCGCTGACCAGTGGCCAGCGATTCATCGATCATGGCATCGATCTCCTCCCCCGCTGCGCAGTCAAACTGTACATCCCCCTCGGGCCGCTTCAAAAACTCCCCCTGTACATCCTTGAAGGCGAAGTGCACCTTCTTGCGTCGCTGCCGCCCCTTCTCCATCACCAGCAGACCGCCCACCAGATCGGCGCCGGTGGCCAGCGCGCCAAAATACATGCTGCCCAGATGGTTGCGGGTACGCCAGCCAAGGGGAATGCGAATGCGCAGCGCCCTGGCGCTCATCTCTTCGATGATCGGGGCACAAAAACCGATGACGGGAATGTAGCGCCAGGCAAAGAGCCGCAGCGCCAGGTTGGCCTTCAAACGTTGCAAATCCATATGCGAACTGATCCGATGAGTTGATGTAAACAACATGTTGCCAGCATGACCATCATTGGACAAGGACGCGGATCACGCTTGCCGCTATTTCATTGCCCAAAAAAAGAGGGAACCGCAACGGTTCCCTCTTTGTGCATTTGCCGGTCGATCAGGCCAGCTTCTCTTCGAGCCAGGCCCCCTGACTCTGCATCTCGAACAGCTGGGCATAATGGCCGCCGAGGGCCATCAGCTCGCCATGGCTGCCCCGCTCGTTCACCTGCCCGCGAGAGAGCAGCAGGATCTCGTCCGCATCGACGATGGTCGAGAGGCGGTGGGCGATGGCAATGGTGGTACGGCCACGACGCGCCGCCGCCAGCGCCGAAGAGAGGGCCAACTCGGTCTGGGAATCCACGCTGGCAGTCGCCTCGTCCAGAATGAGGATGCGCGGATCGCCCACCAGGGCGCGGGCAAAGGAGAGCAGCTGGCGCTGCCCGGCGGAGAGGTTCTTGCCCCCCTCCTCCATCAGGGTGTTCAAGCCATCCGGCAGGCTGCGCACAAACTCGGCCAGCTGTACCTCGGTCAGCGCCTGCCACAGCCGCGCCTCGTCGATGCCAGCCCGGCCGAGCCGCAGGTTCTCGGCCAGGGTACCGACGAAGATAAAGGGATCTTGCTGTACCAACCCGATACTGCGGCGCACCGCCGAGAGCGACAGGCTCGCCATGGGGTGATCATCAAAGCGGATAATACCCTGACCCAGTGGATAGAAGCCCATCAGCAGGCTGATGATGGTGGACTTGCCGCTGCCGGTGTGGCCCACCAACGCCAGCATCTGGCCCGGTGTGGCGGTAAAGCTTATGTCACGCAGCACCTGCTGCTCGCCATCGTAGGAGAATCCCACCCGCTCGAAACTGACCCGCCCTTCCAGCGGGAGCTGCTCGCCGTCGGTACTCTCGCGGGTTTCATCGAGCAGGGCAAAGACCCGCTCCCCCGCCACCATCGCCTGCTGCAGCTGGTTGAGCTGGTTGGTCATCTCGATAAGCGGCTCAATCATCCGCCCCAGATAGCTGATAAAGGCGTAGAGCACCCCCACCTGAATGGCACCCGCGCTACTCAGCCCCTCGTGGGCAAACAGCGCCAGCAGACCGATCAACACCATCATGTAAAAGAGATCGATAAGCGGGCGCAGCAGGATGCCGTTGATCTTGAGACTCTTGAGGCGCGCCGCCCAGTGCTGCTGGTTCACCTCGGCAAAGGCGTTGGCAAAATGGCGCTCCTGCACCATGGCCTGAATGACCGGCATCCCCTGTAGCGACTCGTTGAGACGGCTGTTGATGTCGGAGAGCAGGCTGCGGGTCGCCCGTACCACGGGCACGCTCAGTTTCTGGTAAAGCCACATCACTCCGCCCACCGCCGGCAGCAGGCAGGCACACACCAGCATCAGCCGCAGATCCAACAGCGCCATGGAAATGAGAATGCCGCACAAGAGCACCACCTTCTGCACCAGCAGCCCAATCACCTGCACGTAGAGGTTCATGATCGCCTCGGTGTCGTTGGTGATACGGGAAATCAGCGAGCCGGAGCGATGCTGGTCAAAGTAGCGGGCCGGCAACCGGATCGCGGTGGCAAATACCTGTTCGCGCAAGGTTTGCACCACCGCCTGGGCGATGCGGTTAAAGCGCAGGGATTGCAGGTAGAAACCCGCGGCAGAGAGCACCTGCAAACCGAGATAGCCGGCAGCAATGGCCGCAATGGCGGGCCACACCAGCTGGCGCGGTGTCAGATAGTCATCGATGAACAGTTTGATCAGCAGGGGGCCCGCCACTTCGGCACCGGTGGCCAACAGCAAGCAGAGGCCTGCCTGGATCAGCCAGCGCGGATAACGGGCACAATAGGCGAGCAGCCGTTTGATGGTCGGGTTCACAGGCTCTCCTCCACAGCTTCTTCAAGACGCTGGTAACGCACCATATCTGCATACCAGCCATTGTGATCCATCAGGGCGCCGTGGCGGCCACGCTCACTGACTGCCCCCTGCTCCAGTACCAGAATTTCATCGGCCTGCTCCACCGCCGTCATCCGGTGGCTGACCAGAATAAGGGTGCGCTTGTGTGCCTTGAGAGCATGCAGGATCTGCTGCTCGGTGTGGGCATCCACCGCCGAGAGCGCATCATCGAGCACCAGAATGGGTGCCTCCAGCAGCAGAGCACGGGCGATGGCGAGCCGCTGCTTCTGGCCGCCGGAGAGGGTCACCCCCTTCTCCCCCACTTCGGTCTCGTAGCCTTTGGGGAAACGGCTGATGTCGTCATGGACACAGGCGATCCGCGCCACCCGCTCCACCTCCTCGCGGCTGGCATCAGGCCGACCAAGGGCGATGTTGGCAGCAATGGTGGTGGAAAACAGGAATGGCTCCTGCGGCACATAGGCAAACTGGCTGCGCAGCTCACCCAGCGCAAGTTGCGAGATGGGAATATCCCCCATGCAGATCTCTCCCGCAGTGGGATTGGCCAGCCGCATCAGCAGTTTGAGCAGAGAACTTTTACCCGCACCGGTACGCCCGACAATCCCCAGCATACCGCCAGCTTGCAGGGTGAACTCCACACTCTGCAACAGGGTACGTTGCTCAAGCTGGTACCCCACATCGCGGGCCTGCAACGGGAAGGGCGAGACCAGCGCAAGCGGGTGAGCCGGCTCTTCGATATCGCTGCGCTCGCCGAGCAGACTTTCAATTCGCGAATAGGCGGCGCTGCCCCGCTCTATGATGTTGAACAGCCAGGCGATGGCGAACATGGGCCAGATCAGCTGGCCGAGGTACATGGTGAAGCTGGTGAGCTCCCCCAGGGTCAGCTCGTCACGGAGTACCAGTGCACTGCCACCCGCTACCGCCAGAAAATAGGAGCAACCGATGCAGAGATAGATGACGGGATCGAACTTGGCATCGATGCGGGCCACAGCCATGTTGTGTTCCCCGGCCTGCCGGGTCAGTTCGGCAAAACCTTGATCTTCTAGGGATTCAACGGCGTAGGACTTGAGCACTCGCACACCGGAGAGCGCCTCCTGGGTTTTGTTGTTGAGTTTGGAAAAGGCCCCCTGCGCTGATTTGAACTGCTTGTAGATCTGCTTGCCAAAGCGGTTCATGAAAAAAGCCATCACCGGCAACGGCAACAGGGAGAGCAGAGTCAGTTGCCAGGAGTACTGGCTGCACATGATGGAGAGCACCAGCACCCCGACCATGATGGAGTCCACCAGGGTCAAGACCCCTTCCCCGGCGGTCATCTCCACCGCCTGAATATCGTTGGTGGCATGGGCCATCAGATCGCCGGTACGGTGGCGCTGGTAGAAATCGGGGCTCATCCGGGTGAAGTGGCTGAACAGACGGTTGCGCAGCACAAAGGCTAGCCGGTACGAGGCGCCAAACAACATGACTCGCCAGGCATAACGCAGCATGTAGATGAGTAAACCGAGGCCAAACAGTCCGGCCAGATAGCCCGTCAGCGTTGCGCTATCGAGGGATCCCCTGGTAATGCCGTCCACCACCCAGCCGACCACTTTGGGCGGAATGACGGTCAACAAGGCCACCACCATCAGCAGAGATATGGCGATCAGATACCGCCGCCACTGCTCCCTGAAAAACCAGCTCAATCGTATAAATACGCTCACACCACCAACCTTTGCCCTTTTAACTGCCATAAAGCACAGATGCAGACAGCATTCTCACGGGTCGACATCAGAATAGAAAACAATCGCCTCCGGCTGGAGGCGATTTGAATCGAAGGGTCATCATATCCCGAACCAGGGGGTATGAGAATAATTACTATTTAATTCACTGAGAGGGGCGATCATCACCTGTTGCATAGGGGTTATACGTATTCTCATGCTGCTCACCGGTCAGAAGAAAGTGGGATACCTCCTCTCTGGTCTGGCTGAATACCTGTTGCAGTTGCTCAAGATCTGCTTCGCTCAGCACCTCGTTTTGCCGCAGCCGCCACTCCAGCTCGCCAGCAACCACCTGCAGACGGGCTGCGGAGATATTGGCCGACACCCCCTTGAGGGTGTGCAGCAGTTTGCACGCGACATCCGGCTGCTGACGGCGCAAGGCCGAGCGGATCTCCCATAGATCATCCTTGTGCTCCGACATGAAGAGCTTGAAGAGGATCTGCAGCGCCTCCTTGTCCTGCTCCAGCCGCTTGAGCGCATCCTGCAGGTCGAGCACCCCCATCATGTCGGGCGGTTTCACCTCCAGCATACCGCTCTGCTCCAGCTCTTGTGGTTTTACCCACTGCAGCAGGTTATTGTAAAGATCAAGCTTGCTGACCGGTTTGGTGACATAGCCATTCATCCCGACCCCCAGACAACGCTCCTTGTCGCCCGGCATGGCACTGGCGGTCAGCGCTATGATGGGCACATCGTGCTTGTCGACCATCTTGCGGATCTGGCGGGTAGCATCGAGGCCATCGAGCACCGGCATCTGCAGATCCATCAGGATGACATCAAACGGCTGCTCGGCAACGCGTTCCACCGCCTCGCGGCCATTGTTGACCACGGTCACGACTGCATCCACACGGCGCAGGTATTCGATAATGAGTTGCTGGTTAACCCGGTTATCCTCGGCAAGCAACACCCGGGTTCCCTGCAGCAGAGATTTGAAATGCTGCTGATCGCCTTGCGCTTCCGCTTGTCGCAAGTGGTGTTCATAAGAGCTGCCGTTGAGCAGCTCATCCACCTTGGCCAGGAGGGAGTTTTCGGTCATCGGCTTGGGCAGGAAATGGGTCAGACCGATGCTTTCCATCTTGCCGTGCAGACCATCTCTGGACCAGGCACTGATCATCAGAATGGGGATCCGTCGCCATTGGCTGTGCTGATACATCTCAAGAGCCAGATCCAGCCCATCCTCCTGCCCCATCCGCCAGTCGAGAATAGCCAGCTTCAGGCTCTGCCCCTCTTCCCGCAACACCTGACGAGCACGGGAAAGCGAATTGACTGCAAGCACTCTGACGCCGGCGCGGGTAAGGATATCTTTGGCCAGATCCAGCACCAGCTCGTTGTCATCCATCACCAGCACCAGCGGTTGATGTTCGAAGAACACTTTACGGCCGGCCACGCCATACACAGCCTGAGTCATGGGAATATCAAACTGGAACAGCGAACCGACCCCGGGTTTGCTCTGCACCGAGATCCGCCCGCCCATCAGTTCCACCAGGCGCTGGGAGATGTTAAGGCCAAGGCCGGAACCGCCATATTTTCTGGTATTGCTGGCATCAATCTGGGTAAAAGCCTGAAACAAATGAGCCTGCTTATCCTCCGCAATCCCGATACCGGTATCACGGATACTGAAGCGGATCCGCATGGGATGCGCGCTCGCCAAACTAATCGATACTTCCACCTCACCACGCTCGGTAAACTTGATAGCGTTATTGACCAAGTTGACCAGCACCTGCCCCAGACGCAGGGGATCACCACGCAGGAAAACCGGAACATCAGACGACTTACAAATGATCACCTCGACATGTTTGCGTTCAGCCAAATCGGCAAACATGCCCGCCAGCGAATCCAGCTGCTCGCTGAGATCGAAATCGATCTCTTCCAGCGTCAGCTTGCCTGATTCCACCTTGGTCAAATCGAGGATGTCGTTGATCAGCAGCAGCAAGGTATCTGAAGAGGATTTTATCTTGCCAAGATAATCACGCTGTTGTTGATCCAGCTCGGTTTGCAGCGCCAGCGAACTAAACCCGATGATGGCATTCATGGGCGTGCGGATCTCATGGCTCATGTTGGCCAGAAAATCGCTTTTGGCCTGCGCCAGCAGACCGGTCTGGTGAGAGAGCTCACTCAGCTTCTGATTTCGCCGCCACAGGGTATAGGCCACCAGACCAAAGCAAATCAAAGCCCCCCCGAGCACCATCAGATAGAAGCGGTTCATCAGTTTGGCGGCACACTCAAGCCGATCGAGCTTCCAGCGCACCAGAGTATCAACCACATGCATGTCGATCAGCCTGTTACGCAATGTGTGATACGCAACCACTTGGCGACTCAGATCTGCACTCAACTGAACCAGAGCTATAACGTCTGGCTGATCGCGATACCGGGTTGTCAATTGTTGCTGCAGCAGGGTCAGCTGCTCCTGCTCCTCTTTACTCCAGCTTTTTTGCAGGAATGACCCCAACTGTGCCAGCTCCTTGAGATTGCTCTGCAAGGTGTCGTCTGCCTGTGGCAGTGCCAGTACCTTGTGCAGTTGCAGCTGGAATGGCTGCTGAATGTACTCTATCGCCATCTCCATGGCATGAAGTTGGGCCAGCTCCATCAGATAGGATTCCATATCCTGTAACAGAGTCTGGGAAAGGGGAAAAGAGATGAGCAGTGGATCACTGCGAACCATACGCACAAAGCTATCCAGATTTGCAGATAACTGGCTGAGGCGCTGCTGAACGTTGGTGTCATTGGCCTGCTCCCGTCCAAGCAAATAGACGGTATCCGAATTAATCCGGTTCAGCACAACCTCTGCCGCGGTACTCATATCCTCAGCTTGCTGCTGCTGACTGAGCAACTGCCAGCAGTATCCCGAAAACGCGAGCAGCAAGGCCACAACCAGCCCAAGCAGCACACGGTTTTTCCGTGATCCTTTGTTCATCCCGTCTCGACTCTCAACTGTGGTCGCTGAATTATCCTGCAGGGTAATGAACCCCGGGAGCATGATCCACTCCTGCCGGTCATTGTGTTACCGTGACGCGGCGCTGATTGGGCAGTAAATCTCCCCATCAGAATACATCTACAGGAGCCAATTATGTCATTTGTCACTACTTATTGTAGCCACTGCTTTACCAGAAACCGCCTGCCTGAGGACCATATCGACCATTCAGCCAAGTGTGGCCACTGCAAAGCCGCGCTTTTTGGCCAGACCCCGACTCTCGGTCGTGACAACCTGTTCGATACTCTCATCAGCTCCGACATTCCGGTTGTCGTCGATTTCTGGGCCAGCTGGTGCGGCCCTTGCCAACAATTTGCCCCTGTGTTTCACGAAGTGGCCCACGAAATGGAACCACAAATGCGCTTTGTCAAAGTGGATACCGAGCAGCAAGCCAGCATCGCTGCACGCTACGCCATTCGCAGTATCCCCACGCTGATGGTTTTCAAACAGGGCAAGATGGTGGCGCAAGTCAACGGTTCACTGCCCAAGAGCATGTTCAAACAGTGGCTGGAGCAATTCGTCAACGTTTGATGGATGTTGTGCACATGTTTAATTTCGCGCCGATTAATCAATCACTCTGTGAGTAGTGACTGATTTTCGGCACACAGGCCTGTTTCATCCAGGTGAAGGGATGTAGTCTCGGCAACACAAAAACAACCATAAATTAACCGAGAGAACATTATGCACACATCTGCTGTACCCTCAGCCTCATCTCGCTGGCTGGATTTCAAATCAGGGATAGTTATCCTGGATGTCCTGCTGCTCTGTGCCATGCTCGCCTGGCTACCGTTTGACCCCATGGTCAACAAGGGGCTGGGTATTCTGGTCTTCATCGCCATCCTCTGGCTGACTGAAGCCCTCCATGTCACCATCACCGCACTGCTGGTGCCTCTGCTCGCGACCGTGCTCGGGGTCTTTGACATGAGCAAGTCACTCACCGACTTCGCCAACCCGATCCTCTTCCTCTTTTTCGGTGGCTTCGCGCTAGCTGCCGCCCTCTCCAAACAGGGACTGGACACCCTGATGGCTGGCAAGGTGATGCATCTGGCCAACGGGCACCTTGGCTGGGGCGTCATTTTGCTCTTCACCATTACCGCCGCCATGTCCATGTGGATCAGCAACACCGCCACCACCGCCATGATGCTGCCACTGGCGATCGGCATGCTGACCCGCCTTGATAGCAAAAAGAATCGTGCCACCTTCGTGTTCGTCCTGCTTGGTATCGCCTACAGCGCCAGCATCGGCGGTATCGGCACCCTGGTGGGTAGCCCACCCAACGCGATTGCAGCAGCCCAGATGGGGATCGGCTTCACCGACTGGATGAAGTTCGGCATTCCGGTCGTCCTTATCCTGATGCCTTGCGGCATTGCCCTGCTCTATCTGGTCACTCGCCCGCAGCTCAACCACAAGGTTGAACTGCAGGATGTCACCATCAACTGGACCCGCGAGCGCAAAGTTACCCTGGCTATCTTCCTGACCACTGTGGTGTTGTGGATCGGTTCGCAACCTATCTCCAACGCCTTTGGCGGGATACCTCAACTCGATACCCTGATCGCCATGGGGGCCATCGTTGCCATCGTAGTCAGCCGCGTCGCCAGCTGGGATGACGTGAACAAGAACACCGACTGGGGCGTGTTGATGCTGTTTGGCGGCGGCCTGACCCTGAGCGCCATCCTCAAGGCCACCGGTACCAGCGCCTTTCTGGCGGAACATCTGTCGGCCGTCCTCTCTCACGCCAACATTTTCGTGATCCTGCTGCTGCTTGCCGCTTTCGTGGTCTTCCTGACCGAGCTGGTCTCCAATACCGCGACCGCTGCGCTGCTGATCCCGCTCTTTGCCGGTGTGGCTGAAGCGCTGGGCGTCTCTCCCGTCGTCATGGCGGTTCTCATCGCTATCGGTGCCTCTTGCGCCTTTATGCTGCCAGTCGCAACGCCGCCCAATGCCATCGTCTTTGCCAGCGGCCATATCCGCCAGCAAGAGATGATGAAAGCCGGTATGTCATTGAATCTGGTCTTCACTGTGCTGCTGGCGATGCTGGCCTTCTTTGTCGGCGATATTCTCTGATATCCACTAACCCCCGGATAAACAAAACCCCCGCATTGCGGGGGTTTTTTATTGCCGTGAACCGTTAGTTGACGGAGCAGCGTTTCAGGTTCCAGATCCGCTCTACATAGTCCTGAATGGAGCGGTCGGAGTTGAACTTGCCCATGGTCGCCGAGTTGATGATGGCCTTCTTAGCCCACAGCGCCGGATCGCGATACCAGGTATCGATCAGCTTGTGCGCATCGGAGTAGGACTGGAAGTCCGCCAGTGTCAGGTAAGGGTCACCCCCTTCCAGCAAGGAGCGCTTGATGGAAGCCAGCTCACCCGGACGACCCGGAGTGAAGTAGTCGGTATCAAACCAGTCCAGCACAGCTTTCAGCTCTGAGTTCGCATAGTAGAAGTCATACGGGTTGTAACCGCGGCCTTTCAGGGCCTTCACCTCATCCACGTTCAGACCGAAGATGGCGCAGTTTTCAGCACCGGCCTCTTCCGCGATCTCGATGTTGGCGCCGTCCAGCGTACCGATGGTGATGGCACCGTTGAGGGCCATCTTCATGTTGCCGGTACCGGACGCTTCATAGCCTGCAGTGGAGATCTGCTCGGAGACGTCAGCTGCCGGGATCAGCTTTTCGGCCAAGCTCACGCGGTAGTTCGGCATGAACACCACTTTCAGCTTGCCCTGAATACGGGCGTCGTTGTTGACCCGATCCGCCAACTTGTTGATGGCATAGATGATGTCTTTGGCCAGCTTGTAACCCGGTGCCGCTTTGGAGCCGAAAATGAACACGCGCGGATGCATGTCATAGTCCGGGTTGGCCAGCAAACGACGGTAGAGCGCCATGATGTGGATAAGGTTCAGCTGCTGACGTTTGTACTCGTGCAGACGCTTGATCTGGACATCGAAGATCGCCTCGGCGCTCACATCGATGCCGGTTTCCGCCTTGATGACCTTGACCAGCTTCTCTTTGTTGTGCCGCTTGATGGTCATAAACTGCTTCTGGAACGCTTTGTCGTCGGCAAACTTCACGACACCACGCAGCTTGTCCAGCTGAAGCGGCCACTCCTTGCCCACCACTTCGTTATAGAGTGCAGCCAGTTCCGGGTTACACGCCAGCAGCCAGCGACGCGGGGTTACCCCGTTGGTCACGTTGCACATTTTTTCCGGCCACAGCTCGGCATACTCGGGGAAGAGATCTTCCTTGACCAGCTTGGAGTGGATCTCCGCAACGCCGTTCACTTTGGAAGAGCCGATGACGCAGAGGTTGCCCATGCGCACCTTGCGTACACTCCCCTCTTCGATGATGGAGAGTTTGGCTTTAATGGCATCATTACCGGGCCACTTGGGTTCGACCAGCTCGTTCAGGAAACGGGCGTTGATCTCATAAATGATCTCGAGATGGCGTGGCAACACCTTCTCGAACAGGCTGACAGACCACTTCTCCAGCGCTTCCGGCAGCAGGGTGTGGTTGGTGTAGGAGAAGACCTGATAGCTGATCTCCCAGGCGGCAGCCCAGTCCAGCCCCTCTTCATCCACCAGCACTCGCATCAGTTCGGGAATGGCGATAGTGGGGTGAGTATCGTTGAGCTGGATAGCGATTTGGGCCGCGAAATTGCTGAAGTCACTCTCATGTACCCGCTTGTAGCGGCGCATGATGTCCTTGATGGAGCAGGCGCAGAAAAAGTACTGCTGGATCAGGCGCAGCTCTTTACCGGCATCGGTCTCATCGTTCGGATAGAGCACCTTGGAGATGGTTTCGGCCTGTGCTTTCTCTGCCTGGGAGTCGATGTAACCACCGGCGTTGAACACGTCCCAGTCAAAAAATTCGGAGGCTCGGGATTCCCACAGACGCAGGATGTTGACGGTACTCCCGCCAAAACCGACGACCGGGATATCCCAAGGCACCCCTTTGATCTTGCGACCCGCGTGCCAAACCTTCTTCAGGCCGCCATTGTCACCAAACACGGTCTCGACATAGCCATAGAGGGGGACTTCCTGTACCGACTCCGGACGGCAAATCTCCCAAGGGTTGCCATATTCACGCCAGGAGTCCGGACGCTCAATCTGGCGGCCATCCTGGATCTCCTGACGGAACAGACCGTGTTCGTAGTGGATACCGTAGCCCACTGCCGGGTAGTTCAGGGTTGCCAGCGAGTCGATGAAGCAGGCAGCCAGACGACCCAAGCCACCATTGCCGAGCGCCATATCGGGCTCTTGTTCACACAAGTCGGTCAGATCCAGACCGAGTTCGCTCAGCGCCTCTTCACAAATCTTGTAAAGAGAGAGGTTGTGCAGGTTGTTGGAGGTCAGACGCCCCATCAGGAATTCAGCAGAGAGATAGTGAATAGCACGAGTATCTTTCTTGAAGTGAGTCTGCTGAGTGCGGGTCAGGCGCTCGTAAACCTGTTCGTTGACCGCCGCTGCGGTGGCTTTCCACCATGCATCGTGAGAGGCTTTCTGTTCGCTTGTTCCCAAGGTAGAACGCAGGTGACGCACGATACTCGCCTTGAGCTGATCTTTATCCAGTTGGAGATCCTGGTCTGTCTTCTTCTTGGTAGCCATAAACCATATTCCTTCGTTACAAATAAAATTGTTATCCCGAGGATCGGGACCGGCGCTGTTGTTATCTCAAAATATGTACCGGCGTGAGAATACTAACGAAAGCCGCACAATTAAAAGTTAACGCAAGTCACACTTTAACCGATGAAAACCGCCCCAAAAGCGTGAAAACCCTTTCCTTTGACTCGTTGCCATTCATAAAAAATAACCACCTTTATCAATAGGTTATGTTTAAAGTTAAAATAAAATAACGTGAATAGGTTTTCAACGATTGCCAGGCTTTGAAAATCCTTGAAAATAGGCACTGAAACGGCGCATTGAAAGCGATTTCAATGCGCCGATATATGCTACAAGGCAAATATGAAACCTGCATTGCACCATCAGGTGTGTGCCTTGAACTGATTACTCAAAGGATCATAGTGATATCCAATCTGGCCCAACCGCACCGCCAGCTGCTCCTCACTCATGTCGTAATAAGCCAGCAACTCCTCCAGCCCATCACATTCAAGCCGCAATTTCTCATTGATGATGCCCAGCAAAATGTTGGCATCCAGACGCTGCAAAGTGCTGATATCCATCTCGGATCCTCCTCTTGACGACCTGTATAACCATGGGTGGTACGCCAGCGTTTGTCCATAGAACAAAAAAACACCACCATTCAATAGAATATGTACCTATTTAAAATCAATCGCTTAAAGGATATTTGCATCGTAGCGGTCACATATTTCTTTAAAAACAACTTGTCAGGTACCCAGAACACAACTACTGTATACACATACAGCTTGTATTTTCATACAGGGCAAAGGATATGAACCAGACTCTGCACTCTCTCTCTATCGCAATGAGCAGCACCATCAGCCGTCCATGGCCAACAAGGATCCTCTGCAAAGCGGGTGCGGCCACAGCCAGCGTGCGTATTCACTCCGATGAACAGTTTCTGGATGAATTGACCCGCATCGGTAACAACCATACCGGATGGATCCTGTTAATCGCCCCACCCGGCCGCCCTGCAGCCAACCGCTTGCAAGAGCGTGGTATAGACCCGAAACGGGTGCTGATCGTGCACAGCCCGAAGATCAAGAACTGGCAACAGACACTGGAGCGTAGCCTTTGTCAGGGGCATTGTGCAGCGGTCTTTACCTGGCTGCCCGAACAGATCGAGCTGGATCACGCCAGATTGCAGCGTCTTGGCCAGCAGTCAGGCATATTGGCCTGCTTCTTTGGCGCCAAACGTATTGCTGTGAACGGTAAACAGATGAGTTATGGCGAACAGGATATCTATCTCAATCACTGAGCCAGGGTCGAGCTCCTCTTGATAGTGCCTTTTTCACCCCCACTCGAGTGAAGATGATAGGCACTCAAAGAGTCTGGAAAGAGATGGTTAAAACAGACGGTACAATGAACCAGTCTCAGACGCAGGTATCTTATGGCTCCAGGCAATATATCGAGTTCACTCATATTTTCTCGCCATTGGTACGCTCATCTTGAAATGCCAGGGGACAAGGGGTATAACCACGCGTTTTATCAGGTGTATTAAGTGAGCGGTATGATGCAAGCCCCCTTTTGGCAGACCAAGAGTCTGCAGCAGATGACTGAATCCGAATGGGAATCCCTCTGCGATGGTTGCGGCAAATGCTGCCTCAACAAGCTGATCGATGAAGATACCGAAGAGCTGGTGTTCACCAACGTAGCCTGCAACCTGCTCAACACCAAAACCTGCCAGTGCTCCGACTATATGAACCGCTTCAAGAAAGAACCGGATTGCCTGCAGATCACCCACGACAAGATTGCCGAGTATGACTGGCTCCCCTCCACTTGCGCTTACCGCCTGCTTGCCGAAGGGCACCCCTTGCCAGAGTGGCATCCCCTGCTGACAGGTAGCCGTTCAGCCATGCATCAAGCGGGACAATCCGTCCGTGGCAAGGTGATCCACGAAGATGAGGCGGGTGAATGGATTGACCACATCATCACCTGGGCCAGCTAACGCGCTCAATCTGCAATATCTGAAACAACAAGGGCTGCACATGGTGCGGCCCTTGTTGTTTCTGCCAGACATGCTGCCCATCCGGGTAGAGTATTCACGTTGATTTGACGGGCATGATGCACATGCCCGCCCCTCACAATCAGACTCATGCCAAGCAGAGGCAGAGGCAGAGGCAGAGGCAGAGGCAGAGGCAGAGGCAGAGGCAGAGGCAGACTAACAAAACCCTCCAATCCGGCAAGATGGGGACATAAAAAAACCGGCGCCTTGGCGCCGGTTTTTGCTCACTGCGACTCGATTACAGAGCGGCGGTGAAGGTACGGGTGATGACGTCTTGCTGTTGCTCTTTGGTCAAAGAGTTGAAGCGAACGGCATAACCGGATACGCGGATGGTCAACTGCGGATATTTCTCCGGGTTTTCCATGGCGTCCAGCAGCATTTCACGGTTCATCACGTTAACGTTCAGGTGCTGACCACCCTCTACGTTGGATTCGTGGTGGAAGTAACCGTCCATCAGGCCAGCCAGGTTGGCTTTCTGGGCTTCCATATCTTTACCCAGTGCGTTCGGTACGATGGAGAAGGTATAGGAGATACCATCTTTAGCGTAAGCGAACGGCAGCTTGGCAACGGAAGTCAGGGATGCAACAGCACCTTTCTGATCACGACCGTGCATCGGGTTGGCACCCGGGCCGAACGGAGCACCGGCACGACGGCCATCCGGGGTGTTACCGGTCTTCTTGCCATATACCACGTTGGAGGTGATGGTCAGCACGGACTGGGTAGCAACAGCACCACGGTAGGTGTTCAGCTTCTGAATCTTCTTCATGAAGCGCTCAACCAGGTCACAGGCGATGTCATCGACGCGAGCGTCGTTGTTACCGAACTGTGGGTATTCGCCGTCGATTTCGAAGTCGATGGCAACGCCATCTTCGTCACGAACCGGCTTGACTTTGGCGTACTTGATAGCAGACAGGGAGTCAGCTGCTACGGACAGACCCGCGATACCACACGCCATGGTGCGATATACGTCACGGTCGTGCAGCGCCATCAGAGAGGCTTCGTAGCTGTACTTGTCGTGCATGTAGTGGATGATGTTCAGCGCAGCAACGTATTGCTTGGCCAGCCAATCCATGAAGTGATCCAGACGATCCATCACGTCGTTGTAGTCGAGGTACTCAGACTTGACCATTTCGGTTTTCGGACCGACCTGGATCTTGAGCTTCTCGTCCATACCGCCGTTGATTGCATACAGCATGGTCTTGGCCAAGTTGGCACGAGCACCGAAGAACTGCATTTGCTTACCAACGATCATCGGGGATACACAGCAAGCGATGGCGTAGTCATCGTTGTTGAAATCCGGACGCATCAGATCGTCGTTCTCGTACTGAACGGAAGAGGTCTCGATGGATACCTTGGCACAGTACTTCTTGAAACCGACCGGCAGCTTCTCGGACCACAGGATGGTCAGGTTCGGCTCAGGAGACGGGCCCATGGTGTACAGGGTGTTCAGCATACGGAAGCTGTTCTTGGTGACCAGGGTACGGCCGTCAACGCCCATACCAGCCAGGGTCTCGGTAGCCCACATCGGGTCGCCGGAGAACAGTGAATCGTATTCCGGGGTACGCAAGAAGCGAACCATACGCAGCTTCATGACCATGTGGTCCATCAGCTCCTGGGCTTCTTGCTCGGTGATCAGGCCTTTCTGCAGGTCACGCTCGATGTAGATGTCCAGGAAGCTGGAGGTACGACCGAAGGACATGGCAGCGCCGTTCTGGGACTTGACTGCCGCCAGGTAGGCGAAGTAGGTCCACTGTACGGCTTCTTTGGCGTTCTTGGCCGGTACGGAGATATCGCAACCGTACTTGGCAGCCATCACCTTCATCTGTGCCAGGGCACGGTGCTGCTCGGAGATCTCTTCGCGCAGACGGATGGTAGCTTCCAGGTTGACGCCGTTTTCCAGGTCAGCTTGCAGGGACTTGAACTGGGCCAGTTTGTCGGCCATCAGGAAGTCGATACCGTACAGAGCGACGCGACGGTAGTCACCGATGATACGGCCACGGCCGTAGGCATCCGGCAGACCGGTGATAACACCAGACTTACGGCAGTTCAGGATGTCTTTGGTGTAAACGTCAAACACGCCCTGGTTGTGAGTCTTGCGGTACTCGGTGAAGATCTTCTCGACCATCGGGTCCAGTTGACGACCGTACACTTCGCAAGAAGTTTTAACCATCTTGATACCGCCGTTGGCGATGATGGCGCGCTTCAGCGGCTTGTCAGTCTGCAGACCAACGATCTGCTCCAGGCTCTGATCGATATAACCGGCATCGTGTGCGGTAATGGTGGAGGGCAGGTCAGTATCAAAATCGACCGGCGCGTGAGTGCGGTTCTCGATTTTGATCCCTTCCATGACCTTGTCCCACAGCTTGGTGGTCGCTTCGGTCGCGCCAGCCAGGAAGGACTCGTCACCTTCATACGGGGTGTAGTTCTTCTGGATGAAGTCACGGGTGTTGACAGAGGTCTGCCATTCACCGGCCGCGAAGCCTTCCCATGCTTTTTGGAACTGTTCGTTAAGTTCTGCCATTTTTCATTACCTCACACGGTATTGATGTAGTATCCCGCAATCATCCTTAATGATGACGACGGAAGATAAACCAGTAAGTCAGACCAACCATCACGCCACCACCGATGATATTGCCGATGGTCACGGGGATGAGGTTGTGTAGGACGAAGTTGGATACGGTCAGGTCAGCAAAGGTTGCCGGATCCTGGCCGATGGCCTGCCAAAACTCCGGGCCAGCCACGCTATGGATAGCGATGCCAACCGGAATCATAAACATGTTTGCGATGCTGTGCTCGAAACCTGAGGCAACGAACATGGCAACCGGCAGCAGCATAACCACTACCTTGTCAGTCGCGCTGCGGGCACCAAATGCCATCCATGCAGCCAGACATACCATCAGGTTACAGAGGATACCCAGCGCCACCGCTTCGAAGAAGGTGTGGTGAATTTTGTGCTGAGCCACTTTCAGGGCATTCAGACCCCACTGGCCGTCTGCTGCCGTGTACTCGGCAGAAACGATGATCAACGCCACCATCAGCAGACCGCCAATCAGGTTGCCGAAGTAGACCAGCCCCCAGTTCTTGAGCAGCTGGGCCCAGCTGATCCGGTTGGCCGCTTTGGCTACCAGCGTCAGGGTGGTGGAGGTGAACAGCTCGGCACCAAGCAGTACGCAGAGAATAAGTCCGAGAGAGAAGCAGAGACCGCCGACCAGCTTGGCCATACCCCAAGGCATGGAACCGGTTCCGGTAGTCACTGTGATGTAGAAGATAAATGCGATGGCGATGAAAGCGCCTGCGGTAATGGCCAGTGGAATGACCTTGTATGCCGGCTTGGTAGCCTTGGCGTAGGTGATGTCTTCAGCCAGTGCAGCGATGGCTTCGGGCTTGAGACAATCGAATGGGGATTCAGCTTTCAATTATGATCTACCTGAATGTTTTGCCTGTTGAAATCATAACAAAGGGCCAAATGGCCAAAATTGACATCGATCAAATTTATCAGTGTGCGATTGTAATTTTACTACAAATATTTGAGCCGCATGGCTACGCCAGTTTACACCAGGTTTCAGCTGAAACAGAAGTGTTGGATTTTTAATGTAATGATTTTAAAGAATTTATAGTTCGCCACATAAACCATGCATTGGCAAGATATCTTTGCAGTTCCCAAGCATGCCCCCTGCCCTGCCTGCAACCCCCTTAGAGGTATTTTTTGTTTTTTATTTCATCTTTGAATAACAACGACATCGCTTATCTGCATCAAACAGAAGGGGCCAACCGGCCCCTCCTTTACTCGCACATTGTCAATGTATCTTTATGACCACTGGTGGGCACGCTTGGCCTTTTGCAGCTTCTCGTAAGCCGCCAGCAGCTTCTGGTGCAGCGGGAATTGGGAAAGCGACAAGTCAGCCGCCTCCAGCCCGTGGAAGCACGCTTCACCGCTGGCGTTGGCCCACGCCTGTGCCAGCGTCTCTTCGCCATACATGCGGGTAAAGACGCCGCGATACTGCTCGGGGTCGCGCTCCTCGTCGAGGAAAAGCTCGACGCAGGCACGCAGGGCACGGTAGTAACTGGCTCGCTCGGCAGTGAACACCGACTGGTTGAACTCCATGGTCCAGTCGATGAGATCGAGAGCAGTCTCCAGCTCACCGGCAGCCAGCGCCAGCATGGCTTTCAGCTCACCGACGCGCAGGGTGTGCAGCGCGGTGCCCTTGGCGGCAGCGATCCCCAGCAGCTCACGCACTCGGGTACGCTCGTCGTGCCCCTCTTCGTCCAGTTGATCAAACAACGCCATATACTGCTCGGCATCCCAATCAAGTGATGGCAGCGCCAGGATGGTCTCGCGCAGATGGGCACCCATGGTGTTGTTGGCCAGCAGCAGGTCTTCGGCCGGATAGATGTCGGACATGCCGGGCACCAGGATGCGGCAGGCGTAGACGCCCAGGTGCTCGTAATCGGCGATATAGACCGGCTGCTCCAGCTCGTGGAAGATGCCGATCAGGTGATCGAACTCCTCCTGCGAGGTGCCGCGGAAGTCCCAGTCGGCAAACTCGAAGTCGGCCTCTTCCTTGAACAGATCCCAGCTGATAAGGCCGGAAGAGTCGATGAAGTGGGTTTCGAGGTTGTGGTGATCCGCCACCTGCTCGTTGTCGAATGAGGGCGGCACAAACACGTCGAGATCCTTGAGACCACGGCCCTGCAGCAACTCGGTGACGGTACGTTCGAAGGCCACTTCAAAGCGCGGGTGGGCGCCGAAGGAGGCAAAGCAGGTGCCGTTGCTCGGGTTGAGCAGCACCACGCAGATAACCGGATAGCGGCCGCCCAGAGACGCATCGAAGCTATAAATCGGGAAACCTTCCGCCTCCAGCGCCGCGATGGAGGCGGCAATCCCCGGGTAACGGGCAATCACGTCGCTCGGGATCTGCGGCAGGCTCAGTGCCTCGGCGATGATCCTGTTCTTCACGTGGCGCTCGAATACCTCGGAGAGTGCCTGAGTACGCGCTTCGGTCTTGGTGTTGCCAGCGCTCATGCCGTTGGAGACGTAGAGGTTGCCGATGATGTTCATCGGGATGTAGACGGTCTCGTGATCGGACTGGCGCTCGAACGGCAAGGCGGCGATGCCGCGCTCCTCGTTGCCAGATTGCAGATCCACCAGCATCTCGGCGGTCACTTCACCATCCGGGTTGTAGAACTTGCGGGTGAAGCTGTCGAGCAGACCGGCTGGCAGTTGCTCCCCTTCGATGGGGAACCACTTCTCGTTCGGGTAGTGAACGAAATCGCCGTTGGCTACCTGCTCGCCCAGATAGAAGTCGGCGAAGAAGTAGTTGGTGGAGAGACGCTCGAAATACTCACCCAGAGCGGAGGCAAGTGCCGCCTTCTTGCTGGCCCCCTTGCCGTTGGTAAAGCAGAGGGAGCACTCCTTGTCCCGGATGTGCACCGACCAGACGTTCGGCACGGGGTTGAGCCAGGAGGCCTCTTCGATATCAAAGCCCAGGGCTTGCAGCTTGGTCTGGAAGCGTTCGATGGAGTCTTCCAGCGCCGCGTCCTTGCCGGGAATAAAAGTGTGGTCAGTCATCACGATATCCTGATTTTTATTGGCTCATGTTTGGCCGCAGATAATAGCAGGGGTCGCCGGCTTTGGCAGGACAAAAATCAGCAAACGCCAAGCAATGCGCCCCACTTCCGGCCCCCTCTCCCCTCTCTGCCAAAGATGGCAACCAAAGCAAACGGGCCCGGGGATTGCCCGGGCCCGCTTGTTACGCGACGCGATAAACCGTCAGAGCTGCTTGCCCTGGCTGGCGATCACCTGGCTGTACCAGTGGAAACTCGCCTTCTTGATCCGGCGAAGGGAGCCCCCCTGCTCATCACGCTCCACATAGACGAAGCCGTAACGCTTCTGGTAGCCGTTGAGCCAGCTCAGGATGTCGGTGAACGACCAGGCGCAGTAGCCAAGCAATTCCACCCCATCCTGCATCGCCTCCTGGCACGCCTTGACGTGGCTGCGCAGATAATCGATGCGGTACTCATCGTTCACCTTGTCGCCCGCCTCCAGCTTGTCAAACTCGCCAAGGCCGTTCTCGGTGATCATCAGCGGCAAACCGTAACGGGAAGAGAGGCGGCGCAGCGCGATGCGCATCCCGGTCGGGTCGATGGCCCAGTCCCAGTTGCTGGTCTCAAGGTGCGGATTGGGCGCCGTCTTGTAGAGGCCGGGAATGCCGCTCGAGGGCGTAGTACCCTTCTTGCCGGTGGTGTTGATCCGCTGCAGGGTCTGACCACCCAAGGGGTTATCGGTGTAGGTCAGGGTGTAGTAGTAGTTGACGCCGATGTAGTCGGGCGTCCCTTCGCGCAGCAACTCCATATCGCCCGGCAGGATCTCGGGCGCCTCGCCGTTTTCCCGTAAGTAAGCGAGCGCCGCCTGCGGATAACGGCCAAAGCAGTAGGCATCCAGCCACCAGAGGTTGTTGAACTCCTCGGCGTTCTCATAGGCCAGCATATCTTTCGGGTCGCACGACGCCGGATAGGCAGGGGAGTAGGCAAAGCTCGGGCCAATCAAGCCGTTCGGCACATGCTGGCGAAACGCCTTGATCACCCGGGCATTGGCCAGAAAGGCGATATGGTTGGCGGCGAAGAAGCGCTTGCGATCCTGCACTGCGGGCGGATGGGTGCCGAGCTGATAGGCATTGGTCAGGTTGTAGTTCTGCTCGTTGAGGGAGACCCAGTACTTCACCTTGCCGGCAAAGCGCTGATAGAGGGTTACGCAGTAGCGCTCGAAATCCTCAATGATCCGTCGATCTTCCCAGCCGCCGTACTCATCCTGCAGCGCCTGCGGCAGATCCCAGTGATACAGGGTCAGCACCGGCTCGATCTGGTGGGCCAAGAGGGTGTCGATCAGCTTCTCGTAGAAGGCCAGACCCGCCTCGTTCACCTCCCCCCGACCGGTGGGGTAGATGCGCGGCCAGCTCACCGAGAAGCGGTAAGCCTTGAGCCCCATCTCGGCCATCAGCGCCACGTCCTCCTCCATGCGGTGGTAGTGATCTACCGCCACATCGCCGTTGCTCCCCTCAAAGGTCTTGCCAGGCTGCTTGGTGAAGAGATCCCACACCGAGGGCCCCTTGCCATCGGCATTCCAGCCCCCCTCCACCTGATAGGCGGCAGAGGCGGCGCCCCACAGAAAATCGCTCGGGAAGTCGTTGAACTTGTGATGATGCATCTGGTGTTGCTCCTTCTGCGGCGGTGGTCCTGGCCACCTAGATTGCGCCGACTGGCGGCACCCAATTGAATTGGCAATAGCATCGAACAGTTCTAAAATTCCGTCCAATGACAAATATGACCATTCAATATTCCCAACAGGAATGAAAGGAGCCACTGTGGAGCTACGGGATCTGAAGGCCTTCGTCACCTTGGGGGAGGTACTCCACTTCGGTCAGGCGGCGGTACGTCAGCATGTCACCCAGTCGGCCCTGAGCAAGCAGATAAGGCGGCTGGAGGAGGAGCTGGGCGGCGAACTGTTCGATCGCAACGCCAGCACCACTCGCCTCACTGTGCTGGGGCGGGCCCTTTATGAGGATGCCCGCGCTGTGGTCATCCAGAGCGAGCAGCTCTCCCGCACCGCCCGCGATGTGCTGGCGGGCAACGTAGGCACCCTGCGTATCGGTTTTGGCGTGGCCACCAAGATCCTGGTGCCTGCGGTCATCGCCCGCTTTCGCGCCGAGCGACCGCAGGTGACCATTGAGCTCAACGATCTCTCCACCCACCACCAGTTGCTGGCGCTGAGCGAGGGCAAGCTGGATCTCGGTTTTTGCCGCCTGCCCGCCCCCAAGGGGTGGCACGCCATGCCGGTCGAGCGAGCCCACTTCGTCGCCGTGCTGCCCGCCAGCTATCGGGAGGTGAGGAAATTGGCAGATCTGGTGGATAAGCCGTTGGCTATCCTGCGCCGGGACAAGGCGCCGTCGTTTTACGATCACTTGATGAACTATCTGGCCCAGAGCGGGCTGCGTTTTCAGGGGATCCAGTATGTCAACGACTTTGCAGCGGGCGTCGCTACCGCCGCCGCCGGGATCGCCTGGACCCTGGTGCCCTCCTCCACCACCATAGAGCACCCGGATGTGCTCACCCTGCCCTTAACGGAGAGCGAGGCGTGCTGGGCGATTGGCCTCATCCGTCCGCCAAATAGTCACTCGCCACTGGCTGATGCCTTCTGGCAGACGGTTACCGATCACATAACGGGGGAAAATCCCCTTCCTGATTAAAAAATTAATAATTTCTTAAGAATCCCTGTGTCTATTTAGGGGGCATTCTTCTCAGCCCGAGTACGCCCCCATGAAAAAAGTCAGAGACATACTGCGCCGCTTCGACGGTCAGCGTCGCCAATGGACATCCGGCATCGAACGCTCGCTCCTCGCCTGGCTGGCCCGAGGCTCCCTGCTGCCACCCGGTGAAGCGCCCCCTCGCCGCATTCTTGTGGTTCGCAGCAACAACCGGATTGGCAACAACCTCTTTTTGCTCCCCTTCCTGCAGCAAGTACAAAAGTCCCACCCCGGCGCCGAGATCGAGCTGGTTTGCTGCAAGGGGCCACTGCTCCCCCTGTTCACTGCCCTCAAGTTGCACCGCATTCATCTGATCAGATTGCAGGGGAAAGGGTTGCTCAGTGCCCTGCCCGCCCTTTGGCAACTGCGCCAGCAGCGTTACGATAGGGTATATGTGCCGTTTGCCTCCAGCACCGACCACCTGCTGGCCGCCTGGGTGCGCGGCTGCGAAAAACGGGGATTTGACGATGCCAGAGGGGATGCGATCTTCGCCCGTCCGGAACCCATCGAAGAAGATCGCCACTATGCCTACCGCCCGCTGCGCCTGCTGGGAGTGGATGCGGGCCCCGAGCAGCAGATAGCGCTGGAGCTGCCCATGGCGACCTGCCATCCTCAGCTGGCGGAGCTGGCCAGTGCGCACCCGGGGCAACCGCTTATCGGCTTTTTTACCGGCGCCCGCAAAGGCAAGGGGCTCTCCCCCATTCAGTGGCAACGACTGCTGGCCCAATTGCGCCGGCAAGCTCCCGATGCGGTGATGATCCAGTTCAACGACCCGGCTGCGCCACTGCCTCTGGTCGGTGATGCCACCCTCTCGCTCACCAGTCTGTGCGAATTTGCGGCCGTCACAGCCGGACTTTCCCTCTTTGTCAGCTGCGATACCGGGCCGCTGCATCTGGCTGCCGCCAGTGGTGTCCCTTGTCTTGGCCTCTTTACCCAGACAGATCCGCGCCACTACGGCTGCCTCGGTGCCCAGCACCACAATCTGGTGGTGACTGATCGCGACCAGATCGCCCTTAATCACCAGTGGCTAAGTCGGGTGCTGGAGCGTGAGCGCCCATCACTGCCGTCCGCGCCACTGTTTATGGAACAATCCGCCCCCCAGCCACTCAATCTGCAGCAAGCGTGCTGAATGCGGCGCTTGTAGTTGATGCAAATAAAGAGGGAAGGCTTGCGCCTTCCCTCTTTCGTTTTTAGCCCCCAAGTTGCAACGACTTGTGTCATCAGGGTTCAACGATAGCGTGCTTCAATGCGCGCCAGCTCGCCACTTTGTCGCAACTGCTGCAAAGCCCTGTTGAACTCGGTGATCCGGGTATTGAAGCGGGAGTGTTTGCCGATGCAGAGGTTAAACGGTGTCGACTCAAGCACCAGTGGCACTTCAACCACCTGATTGGCCAACCCCAGCTTGTTGAGTTTGAAGTGTGCGACCAGTGGGTCTGT
Source organism: Aeromonas sp. SE22 (assembly GCF_038739755.1). Taxonomy (NCBI): domain Bacteria; kingdom Pseudomonadati; phylum Pseudomonadota; class Gammaproteobacteria; order Aeromonadales; family Aeromonadaceae; genus Aeromonas; species Aeromonas sp. SE22. The sequence continues at coordinate 139,580 of NZ_JBCGFD010000004.1, read as the reverse complement.
CACCATCAGATCCCCCCGACCCGCCGCCAGCATTTTGAAAACGTTATCAACATTAATGGTGTGATGAACGGTGAAGCTGGCCAGATTCTCCTTGCCCCAGCCATTGCCCAGATAGTCGAGAAAGGTGAACGCCTTGAGATCCCCCAGACGTTTGGCTTGCAGGAACTCTGGCATATGGGGATGAGCGCGCGGCGTAAATATCGTCAGGGTCGTCATGGTGACCGGCTCTTCCACAACCAGGGTATAGCTGCGCCGCTCGCGGGTAGCAACGGTCACGAAACCATCGGCCTGCGCCAGACGCACCATTTTTTGCGCCCGTTGCCACGGATAGCCTTCGTGGTGCACCCGCAGCCCCATTTGCGCCGCAACCCGCTCCATCACGTCGATCATCAGCCCGCGCATCTTGCCCTGTTCGTCACGCCACGAATATGGGGCAAAGTCGTCAAAATAGACCATCTTCAACTCGGACGCTGGCGCCGCCCAGACACTCTGCCACATCAGCAATCCCCACAGGATTGCGATCCTCATACCAACACCCATGGCCGCGACTCCATCCACTCCTGCCACCTCTGAGCCTAGTGCAAAGCGGGCTGCGGCAAGGCTCAGGATCCAGTGGAGAAAGTGGCCAACGAAAAAAGAGAGGGGAAGCAGTGGCGTCCCCTCTCTCGTTGCTTTGTCAGCACACCACCTTATCGATGGCGGCTACGACCTTCTGATCACGCCAGCTCGGCGCGCAGCGCCCTGGTGGCATCGACCATCACCTTGAGGGCGGCTTCTGTCTCTTCCCAGCCGCGGGTCTTGAGGCCGCAATCCGGGTTGACCCAGAGCCGCTTGGCCGGGATCTGCTTGGCCGCCTTGCGCAGCAACCCCTCAATCCAGCTCTGGCTCGGCACGTTTGGCGAGTGGATGTCGTAGACGCCCGGGCCAATCTCGTTGGGGTAGTTGAAACGTTCGAACGCTTCGAGCAGCTGCATCTGGCTGCGGCTGGTCTCTATGGTGATCACGTCCGCATCCAGCGCCGCCACCGCCTCGATGATGAGGTTGAAGTCGCTGTAACACATGTGGGTGTGGATCTGGATGCTATCCGCCACCGGACTGGCACTCAGACGGAAGGCGCGCACCGCCCAGTCGAGATAAGCCTGATGATCCTGCTTGCGCAGCGGCAACCCTTCACGGATCGCCGGTTCGTCGATCTGGATGATCTTGATGCCGGCGGCTTCCAAGTCAGCCACCTCGTCGCGAATGGCCAGCCCGATTTGCAGGGCGGATTGCTCGCGGCTCACGTCTTCGCGCGGGAAGGACCAGCAGAGGATGGTCACTGGGCCGGTCAGCATCCCCTTGACCGGCTTGTCGGTCAGGCTCTGGGCAAACTTTGTCCACGCCAGGGTCATGGGGGTCGGGCGGTCGATATCGCGGGTGATCACCGGCGGCTTGACGCAGCGGGAGCCATAGCTCTGTACCCAGCCGAAGCGGGTGATGGCAAAGCCATCCAGCAGCTCACCGAAATACTCCACCATGTCGTTGCGCTCGGCCTCGCCGTGCACCAGCACATCCAGCCCGATGGCCTCCTGACGCGCGATGGCATCGCGGATCTCTGCCTTAATGCCCGCCTCGTAGGCGCTGTCATCGATGCGACCGGCACGCCAATCCTGCCGCAATACCCGGATCTGCGAGGTCTGCGGGAAGGAGCCGATGGTGGTGGTGGGCAGCAGCGGCAGTTTGAGATCTGAGCGCTGCAGCTCGGCCCTGACCGGATAGGGGCTGTGGCGATCAAAATCGCTGTTGGTGAGGCTGGCGAGCCGTGACTGCACCGCCTTCTTGTGGACGCGGCTATCAGACTCGCGATCCACGATGGGCTGGCTATAGGCGGTGATTTTGTCGAGCTCGCCCCCATCCAGATACTCTCTGAGCAGTCCCAGCTCGAAACATTTTTGTAAGGCGAAGGCGAACCAGCTGCGGGTCTGGGGATCCAGCTCCTGCTCCAGGGTCAAATCCACCGGGCTATGCAGCAATGAGCAGGATGAGGCCACCCAGAGCCGCTCGCCGAGTTTGGCTTTCAGTGCCTTCAGGGTCGGCGCCAGCTTGGCCAGGTTGGCACGCCAGACGTTGCGGCCGTTGATCACCCCGGCGGAGATGACCCACTGGGCCGGCAGATGCGGCACCAGGGTCTCCAGCTGTTCGGGGGCGGCCACCAGATCCAGATGCAGGCCATCCACCTTGAGGCTGGTGATGATATCGCGCTGATGGGCCACTGAGCCGAAATAGGTGGTGAGCAGCAGTTTGCAGGGGCCCGCGAGGCGCTCGTAGGCGTTGAGGTAGGCCAGCCGCCACTCGTCCGGCAAGTCCAACGTCAGCGCCGGTTCGTCGATCTGCACCCACTCCACCCCTTGTGCAGCCAGTTTCGCCAGGATCTCCTGATAGACGATCAGCAGGCGATCGAGCAGTTCAAGGCGCGAGAAGCCGCTCTCTTTCTCCTTGCCAAGCCACAGATAGGAGATCGGCCCCAGCAGCACCGCCTTGACCGGCAGCCCCAGCACCTTGGCCTCTTCGACCTCGTCAAACAGCTGGCTCCAGCCCAGCTTGAAGCGCTGATCACGGCTGAATTCCGGCACCAGATAGTGATAGTTGGTGTTGAACCATTTGGTCATCTCGGCGGCGGCCGCCGCCGGGCCGGTCGGCGCACGGCCGCGGGCGACCCGGAACAGGGTGTCGAGATCGGTCTCGCCATGGCGATGGCGGGCAGGCACTGCATCCACCAGCAGACTGGTGCCAAGCACCTGATCGTACCAGGCAAAGTCGCCCACCGGCAGTAGATTGACCCCGGCGCCGTGCTGTGCCTGCCAGTGGCGCTCACGCAGCGTCTTGCCCACGGCAACGAGTTCGGCCTGAGTGGTCTCGCCACGCCAGTAGGATTCGAGGGCAAATTTCAGCTCGCGCTTGGCGCCGATACGGGGGAAGCCCAGGGTGTGTGCTCGTGTCATAGGTTCATTTCCTTATGCTCATTCATCTGATGGGAAACTGGATGATTTAGCCGTCCAGATGTTTACACATCCAAAATGACAAGATAAGGTGACGCTGGCTATTGAATCCTCTTCAACTGGCTCTCAAATAATCCTCAACTGACCGCCAATCAGGTTCAGCGCGAGGATACAGAGGCCCATTCTTGCATGTGTTAAGAAGCACAGCAGCAAGACGGCAGGAGGCTGAGGCTAAAGGTCAGGCCGCGCCGACAGCATTATCAGTGCCATACGCAATCTCACAAGGAGCCATCTTATGGCAGTGCCAAGCAATGCAGGGATAGAGATCAAACACTTGAAAACATTGACCGCGCTGGCCGAACAGGGCTCGCTGGCCGGTGCGGCGCTGACCCTCAACCTCACCCAGTCCGCTCTCTCCCACCAGCTCAAAGAGCTGGAGACCCGCCTCAATCTGGAGCTCTATCTGCGCAAGAGCCGCCCGCTGGTGCTGACCGCAGCCGGCAGCCAGCTGCTCGCCCTCGCCCGTCAGGTACTGCCCGCCCTGACCCAGACCGAGAAACAGCTGCAGGCCCTGCAGAGCGGCGATGCGGGCAGGCTGCATCTGGCGCTCGATTGCCACAGCTGCATCCAGTGGCTACTGCCGCTCTTGCCGGAATTTCGCCGCCAGTGGCCTGGGGTGGATCTGGAAGTGGAGTCGGTGCCGGGCTTTGATGCCATCAATACCCTGCTCGGTGGCCAGCTCGACCTGCTGCTCACCTCCGATGTGCAGGCCCGGGGCGATCTCCACTTCGAGCCGCTGTTCGCCTTCGATCTCACTCTGGTGATGGCGCAGGATCACCCCCTCTGCCACCAGAGCCACATCGAGCCGGGCGATCTGGGGTCGGAAGTGCTGCTGGTCTACCCGGTGGAGCGCAGTCGCATGGATATCTTCAGCCGCTTTTTGCAACCCGCTGGGGTGGAGCCCGCCCGCTGCAAGCCGGTGGACAATACCTCAGTGATGCTGCAGATGGCCGCCGCCGGCCTCGGGGTCGCCGCCCTGCCGCGCTGGGCCAGCGACGAGTTTGTCAAACAGGGGATGCTCTGCGCCCGCCCTCTCGGGAGCGGTATTCGTCGCCATATGTATGGCGCGGTGCGGGCCGCCGATCGGGATCAAGCCTGCCTGCAGAGCCTGTTCGAGCGCATTCGCACCAAGATGGAGGGATAACACCTTCAGCGGGGCTGGCCGACCTCTACCAACAGTGCAGGCAACTTTGCCTTGATAAAATCGATGAGGGCTCTGACCGCCGGTGACAGGCCGCGCCGCGCGGGATAGAGCATTACCAGCTTGCCATCTTTGGGACGCCACTCGGGCAGCAGTTGTTGCAGCCGCCCATCCGCCAGCTCATTGACGCAGGCGTAAAGTGGCAAGCCCACCATCCCGAGCCCCGCCAGCGCCGCCTGTTTGAGGGTTTGCACATTGTCGCTGCGCAACAGCACATTGACCGCCACCTCCTCACTCTCCCCACTATCGTGCCGCAGCCGCAACAGATCGGCCTGACGCTCCAGCGAGCTGAAAAGCAGGGCATCCTCTCCCTCCAGCTGGCGCGGATGCATCAATGCACCGTGGCGAGAGAGCCACGCCGGGGTCGCCAGCACGCCCCACTGGACCGTACAGAGCGGCACCTGCACCAAACTGGAGGGGGGCTGCTCGAAGGCCACCCCGCGGATCACCACATCCAGCCCCTCCTCCAGCAGATCCACCTGCCGGTTGCTGGCTTGCACGGCGAGCCTCACCTTGGGGTATTGGGCCATAAAAGCGGGCAGCAAGCGGGCGAGCAGCGCATCGGCGATGGTAATGGGTACGCTGATCCGTACCAGACCGCTCGGCTCCTGCTGCCGTTGCCGCACAGCCGCCTCTCCGGCCTGCGCCTCGGCCAGCATCGCCTGACAGTGGCGATAGAGCACCTCACCGGCATCGGTCAGGCTGAGCTGACGCGAGGTACGTTGCAGCAGCCGGGTATCCAGCCGCTCCTCCAGCAGCCTGATCCGGCGCGAGATCCGCGACTTGGGTACGCCAAGCGCCCGCGCGGCGGCAGTGAATCCCTGTCGCTGTACCACATGGGTGAAGAGATAGAGATCATTCAAATCAAGTTCCAGTGGTGTCATCGGGCAGCCTTGGTCAGGGTGAGGTGCATTTACATCGTTCCATTGATGGAACGATAAGAACCTATTTCACCAGATTGTCGCCATTTTTGCAGCCATCATAATGGCCCGGTCCCCATCAGACGGTTGCTGCGCGGGCAATCCGCCCCACCAGCAAGGACCGTTTGACTGTTCCGATATCACAAGGAGTTCACCATGAAACTGCGACAAATCTGCTCTGCCACCCTGCTCGGTCTGGCGACCCTGACCACCACGCTGGCCACCACAGCGACACCGGCCATGGCTGCCGAGGCAACCAGCCATCCGACCGTATCACCCAACCGCTATCTGGAGATGCTCTCCCGAGACAATGCGGTACTGCTGCTGGTCGACCATCAAGTCGGCTTGTTGAGCGGCGTGCGCGACACCACGGTGGGCGAGCTCAAGCACAACGTGGTGGCGCTGGCCAACGCCGCCCGCGCCCTCGGCGTGCCGGTGATCGTGACCGCTACCATGCCCGATGGCATGTGGGGCCCCACCATGCCTGAACTGACCAGTGCCCTGCCGGATGTGAAAGTGATCAACCGCACCGTCATCAACGCTTGGGACGATCCTGCCGTGCGCGCCGCCATTGAGAAGACCGGCCGCAAACAACTGATCATCGCCGGGGTATCCCTCGAGATCTGCGCCAGCTTCCCGGCCCTCTCTGCCAAGGCTGCCGGCTATGATACCCGGGTGGTGCTCGATGCCTCCGGCACCTTCAACGAAGCCAAGCGCACCACGGGTCTGCAACGCTTGCTGGGGGCCGGTATCCCGGTCACCGACTACGCCTCTGCCGCGGTCGAGATGCTGCGCAGCAACGTCGACCCCAAGGCGCACGATGTCTACAGCGCCCTCGACATGCCTTTCGCCACCCTGGTGTGGCAGATGCAAGAGGGTGCCAAGAAGTCGTAACTCGCCCCGCCTTCGGTCAGATGACCGAAGGCTTCTTTTGTCTTCAAGAGGTTATATCGATGACCAGACGCCTGACTCTCTCCGCCCCCGTCAAGGGCCAACCGCTGCGCATTGGCAGCGGCTTTGCAGCCAGCCATTTTGGCGAACACTTTTTCAACGGTCTGATAGACCCCGTGGTGATGGTGGATCACTTCCAGATGACCGCCCCCACCTTCGAGCCCCATCCCCACGCCGGGATCTCTGCCGTCACCTATCTGTTCGAGGATTCGACGAGCCCCCACGTCAACTACGACTCCCTCGGCAATCAGGGCCCCATCGAACCGGGAGCGCTGCATTGGCTGGCGGCCGGACGCGGGGCCGTGCATACCGAACAGCCGGAGGGGGAATCGCCCTATGTCCACGCCCTGCAGATCTTCGTCAACCTGCCAGCCCGTCAGAAGATGGCGTCGCCTTTTGCCGTCCACGCAGCCGCTGCCACCATCCCCGAATTTCATGGCGAAGGGGTGCGAGTACGGGTGGTCGCAGGCCACAGTAACGGGATAACGGCGCCACACTCGGCAGAACTCCCCCAACCCTTTACCCTGCTCGATGGCAATAGCGAGCCAGGTAGCCGCTTCACCCATCTGCTGGCGGCGGGCTGGAATGCCATGATCTATCCCCTGACCGGATCGCTGACTTTGCAGGCTGAGGGAGAGCGGCACCTCATCCCGGCAGGTCACGGGATGGGGGTAAGCCTCCCTGCCGACGGCGGCGAGGCGGTGGCTCTGCAGCTTGAGGCCACCGAGCCCTGCCACTTCGTGCTGCTCTCAGGCCAGGCGCTCAATGAACCCCTGGTCAAACATGGCCCCTTCGTGATGAACAGCCACGACGCCATTGCAGATCGGCTGCATGCCTATCAGCGCGGCGAATTTGGTCAGCTCAACGATGAGTGGCTGCGCAACGGCCAATCTCAGCCATGAACACGCTCGCTGGCCACCAGCCACAAAGAACCTGTTGGCCTCTGGTCTTCCTCGCCATTTTCGCCGGTGCCAGCGGCGCCCTCTGCCTTGGCAAAGTGCCCGCCGTACTCGGCATACTGCGCAGCGAGCTGGGGCTGACACTGGTCGAAGCCAGCTATCTCGCCTCGGCTTTCAATACGCTGGCGATCCTCTTCAGCCTCTTTCTCGGCCTGCTGCTGACTCGCTGGAGTGGACGGCAAACCGGGGTTGTCGGGCTTTTGGTTGTCGTCACAGGCGGCGCGTTGGCGCTGCCCGCCACCGGGCTGGCCATGATGCTGCTGTCGCGCATTGTCGAAGGGATTGGCTTTTTGCTGGTCTCGGTGGCCATGCCCGCCTTTATCGTGGCGGTGACCCGGGAGGAGGATAAACGACTGGCCCTGAGTCTGTGGGCGGTCAACCTGCCCCTTGGTGCGGCGGCCGGCATGCTGCTCACCCCCTGGCTCACGGCGCAAGGTGGCTGGCGCCTGGCCTGGCTGATCCTGATGGCTCTGCAACTCTCAGCCCTGCTGCTTCTGCTCGCCAGTCGTTCGGCAGATAAACTGCGGGTCAGGGCACCCCAAAACTCGATCAACTCGGGCCTCCCGCTGCGCCAACTCACGGTGCTCCGGCAGAAGGCTCTCTGGCGCTACGGGTTGGCGTTCACGCTCTACAGCCTGATGCTATGGGCGCTCTTTGTCTGGCTGCCAACCATGTTGCAAGGCACTCCCGGGATTGGCCAAAGCCAGATCGCCCTGCTCTCGGCGCTGGCGGTGGTCGCCAATATTCCCGGCAACCTGATGGGGGCATGGCTGCTGCGCCGGGGCGTGGCGCGAGATCGGCTCATCAGCTGGGCACTGGGTCTGATGGCGCTGTGCGGCATGATCACCTTCTGGCCCGGCCAGTCGCCGTGGTGGGCCTATGGATTGTGCCTCGTCCTCTCCCTGGCGGGTGGTATGGCGCCGCCGGCTATCCTCTCGTCAGCACAGGGAGTAAGTCAGGGGCCGGTGCAACTGGCCATTGTGCAGGGATTTTTTGTCCAGCTCGCCAACCTCGGTCAGCTGCTTGGCCCCCTGTTGCTGGCAGCCCTGATGATGGACAACGGCCAATGGGGGAACGCTCGCTGGCTCTTTCTGGGCAGCTTGCTGCTGACAATCGGACTCTATCTGTGGCGCCGCCCGCTCGTTGGCGGGCAAGAACCCAACTGACAGATAGGCCAAGCCGCATTGATATGTGTCAGGAGGCGCCTGCAAAGTAGCTGCGCAGCGCCTCGACCACCCGTCGCACCTTCTCCGGGATCTCCCGCTGCGGCGTGATGGCGTGGATCTCCATCGGCTGCACCCGAAAACCGGGCAGCAGTTCGAGCAGACGCCCCTGCGCCAGATCCTCGCCAATCTCCCCCTCCGGTTGCAGCGAGATACCCTGCCCCGCCAGCGCAAACTGGCGCAGGGGCAGCACGTTGTTACAGAGCACCTTGGCCTTGAACCTCACCCTGTGTTCGCCCCCCTTCTCGTCAAGCAGCAGCAAACCGTTGCCCAGCATGTCGCCACAGAGCCAGTCGTGGGCGGCCAGATCGGCGGGCGTGCGCGGCGCTCCCTTGCGCGCCAGATAGGCGGGGGCGGCGCAGAGCAGCATCCGGGTCTGCCCCAGTTTACGGGCAACCAGGGTTGAGTCAGGCAAACTGCCGACCCGCAATGCAACGTCGATCCGCTCGGCAATCAGATCTCGTTTCTCGTCGTCGGCGATGATCTGGATGGTGAGGCCGGGGTGGGCCTGCAACAGCGGCGAGAGGGCCAGAGCCAGCGGTTGGCCCGCCATCCCCACCGGGGCAGTGATCCGCACTTCCCCGAGCAGGGCGTCGCGCACCTCCGAGAGGCGCAGCTCGGTCTCGCTCAGAGTCTGCTGCAACGCCCGGCAACCTTGCCACACCACCTCTCCCGCTTCGGTCAGACTGAGGCGACGGGTGGAGCGATGGAGCAGGGGCAGCCCGAGCAGGCTCTCCAGCTGGCTGATATGCTGACTGACGGCAGAGGGTGTCATGCCGAGGGATTTGGCCGCCCCTGTCATGCTGCCCGCGTCTACCACGGCAGCGAAGATGGCGTAACGTCTGAGCTGCTCCATTATTAAATCCAGCTTATAAGTGAATGCATTTTATAGGTGATTATTAAATCATAACTGGCGGCGTAGGATAGCCCCATTCCAACAGTGAAGGAGAGTTCCCCATGAAGATTGCCCTGATCGGTGCCAGCGGTTTTGTCGGTTCAGCCATCCTGAACGAGGCCATCAGCCGTGGCCATCATGTCACCGCCATCGTCCGCGATGTCAGCAAGGTGGCCGCCCATCCGCAGGTCACCGCCGTGGCGGTTGATGCCCAAAACCCGGAAGCGTTGGTCGAGGTGCTCAAGGGGCACGATCGGGTGATCAGCGCCTACAACCCGGGCTGGACCACACCGGATATCTACGACCAGTACCTCAAGGGCGCCAACGCGATTGTCGCAGCAGCCAAAGCGGCCAACAGCTGGTTGCTGGTAGTAGGTGGCGCCGGCAGTCTGGAGGTCGCCCCCGGCGTGCAACTGGTGGATACCCCGGAGTTTCCGGCCGAGTGGAAACAGGGGGCACTGGCGGCCCGCGACGGTCTCACCGCCCTGCGCCGTGAAACCGCTCTCGACTGGCGCTTTGTCTCTCCCCCGGTGTTCCTGGAGCCGGGCGAGAAGCGCGGCGGCTATCGGATTGGTGGCGATCAAGTGCTCTTTAGTGGCGAACAGCCTGCCGGGATCACCGCCGGTGATCTGGCCGACGGCGTGCTGAATGAGGTGGAAAAACCGGCTCACCTGCGCCAGCGCTTTACCCTGGGTTACTGAGAGCCAGCAACCGGTTAAGGCCAGAATACGCGTTTACTCGCCTGCGCTTTCGGTCAGGTGAACACCCGCGCAAGCAAAAGGGAGGCATCCGCCTCCCTTCTGTTTTGGCCATTTTCTGTTTTGGTCATTTTTGCCGCTGTCAACTTGCCTCTGGTTATCACTCTCCCCCTCATCATTTCCCTTTTACCCTGCAATGGCTGCGCAAAAAACCGTCAGCCCATCAGACACCGAATTCCATTTCGAATTTTGTATATAACTAAGAATAATTTGTTGTTTCCGTCTTATAACACCGAACAGTAGCATCCCCTTCATTCCAGATGGCGCCACACCGCAAGCGCATACCGCCACACTGTCGCGCCATCCCGTTTGCCGCTCATCAAGCCAGTCCGCACCAGAGGCAGCAGAAGAGATGGCGCCAGAGATAACGAAAGAGTGAGGAGGTGCACATGGAACATTCACCACTGCCGATCATCGATCTGGCTGCCCTCAACGGGGCACCCGACCTGCGTCGCCCTATGTTGGCCAAGCTGGCTGCGGCCGCCCGCGACGTCGGCTTTTTCTATCTGACAGGGCATGGCCTGAGTGACGCCGAGCAGCGAGAGACCCTGGCGCTGGCAGAGCGCTTCTTTGCCCTGCCGGAGCAGGAGAAGCTGGCGGTGCAAATGGTCAACAGCCCCCACTTTCGCGGCTACAACCGGGTCGGTGCCGAGCTAACCCGCCAGCGGCCGGATCTGCGGGAGCAGTTCGATATCATGAATGAGGCGCAAGCCCTGCCTGCAGCCCTGATCCGTGAACCCTGGCAGCGGCTGATCGGCCCCAACCAGTGGCCAATCGCCCTGCCAGAGATGAAAGCCCATCTGCTGGCGTGGCAGGAGCGGCTGAGCGACATCACCCTCACCCTGCTGGCCGCTTTTGCCGAAGTGCTGGAGCAACCGGCCAACGTGTTTGACGACAGCATCCGCGGCGCCCCCTACCAGCACATGAAGCTCATTCACTACCCGGGGCAAGAGGCGGGCGGCAGCAGTCAGGGGGTCGGCGCCCACAAGGATCCCGGCTACCTGACGCTGGTGATGCAGGACAATCATTCGGGGCTTGAGGTCGAGACGGCCAACGGCTGGATCTCCGCGCCCCCTCTGCAGGGAGCACTGGTGGTCAATATCGGCGAGCTGCTGGAGCTGGCCTCCAACGGCTATCTCAAGGCGACCCTGCATCGGGTGGTAAGCCCGCCGCCCGGCGTCTCGCGCCTCTCCTGCGCCTTCTTTATGGCGGCGCGGCTCGATGCCACCGTGCCACTGCTCAGCCTCTCCCCCGAGCTGGCAGCACAGGCGCAAGGGCCGGAGAGTGACCCGACCAATCCGCTCTTCTATCAGGTGGGGGAGAACGTGCTGAAAGGGCGGCTGCGCTCCCACCCGGATGTGGCGGCGCGGCACTATGGGCCGGTGGAACCAACTCGCCTCCCGCGCACTGAAAGCGAAGCGATAACGGCCTAAGCAGCGCAAAGATCCCTAGGCGGGTATATGCATAAGCCATAAGCCGCATGCACATACCCGCGCTGACAAAAACAACAAGCAACGAACAACAAAACAAGTCATGGCCAGAGCCTGGTCATCACGGAGCAACACGATGAAATTCAAGACCATGAGCGTACACAGCGGCCAGCGGATCGACCCACAGACCGGCGCCCTCACCACCCCGCTCTACCAGAGCAGCACCTTCAGCTACTTCAACGCCCAGGCGGGCAAGGAGCGCTTTGCAGGTCAAGCCCCCGGCTTTATCTATAGCCGCTTTGGCAACCCCACCACCGCCGAGCTGGAGCAGAAACTGGCGGCGCTGGAAGGGGCTGACGAAGCGCTGGTGGTGGCGAGCGGCATGGCGGCGGTGAGCGCCATCATGTATGCCCTGGCCGACAGCGGCGATGAGGTGGCCTATATCGGCCCGCTCTACGGCGGCACCGATGCGTTCCTCAAGCAGACCTTCAGCCGCGCCGGCATCAAGGTCACCGCTTACGAGAGCGATCGGGATCTGCTGGCCAACATCCGCCCTGCCACCAAGGTGGTACTGTTCGAAACCCTGACCAACCCCACCCTCAAGGTGGTAGATCCGCGGCTGGTGGTGGAAGCAGCCCGCAAGGTGGGTGCCATCACTGTGTGTGACAACACCTTCCTTACCCCCTACCTGCTGCGCCCGCTGGAGCTCGGGGTCGATGTAGTGATGCACAGCGGCACCAAATATCTGGGCGGCCACGGCGACATCATTGCCGGGGTGGTGGCGGGCTCTCACGCCCTGATGAAATCGATCCGCACCGTGGCCCTCAAGCATATCGGCTCCCCCATCGGCCCGCAGGAGGCCTACCTGCTGCAGCGCGGGGTCAAAACCCTGCCCCTGAGGATGGATGCCCACCTGCACAATGCCCAGAAAGTGGCCGAGTTTCTGGCCGCCCATCCGGCGGTGAAGAAGGTGATCTACCCGGGGCTTGCCAACCATCCGGGCCATGATGCCCTCGGCGCCTTCGCCAGCGGCTTTGGCGGCATGGTGAGCATTGAACTTGAAGGAGGGTTTGCACGCTGCGCCACCCTGCTCGACAACCTGCAACTGTTCGTGCAGGCAGTGAGCTTGGGCGATTTGGAGAGTCTTGCCTGCCATCCGGCCAGTACCACTCACGCCGCCATGGACGAGGCGAGCCGTCTCGCCGCCGGGGTCAATGAAGACCTCATCCGCTTCAGTATCGGGGTGGAAGATGCGGACGACCTGATCGCCGATCTGGCAGCTGCGCTGGCGCAGATCTAGCCACATAGCTGCGAGTGATAACCCCCAAACACAACAACGGCCCATCAAGGGCCGTTGTTGTTTGTCGCGATGTGGCAAATGCGGGATTTACTCCTCCCACACCACCACTTGCGATGAGGGCCAGCGCTCCCCGACATGGGCATATTTTTGCTCCAGCAGATGGCGCTTGATCTTCATGGTGGGAGTCAGCACGCCGTTCTCGATATTCCAGGGGGTTTTCACCACCAGAATGCCGCGGATCTTGGCGTGGGACTCCAGCTGATCGTTAACCCGCACCCGCGCAGCCTCCAGTCTGGCCACGACCTCATCCCGATTTCCTTTGGCAGCGCTCTCGGCCAGCTGCACCAGCGCGACAGGCTGGGGCATGCCATAACCAATCACGCAGAGCTGCTCGATAATGGGCTCCTGCCCCAGCATCCCTTCGATGGGCACCGGCGCCACATACTTGCCCTTGGCGGTCTTGAACACATCCTTCATCCGGCCGGTGATGGTGAGATAACCCTCCTTGTCCAGCTTGCCCATGTCGCCGGTGTGGAGCCACCCCTCGGCATCGATGGCCTCGGCACTGTGCTCGGGATCCTTGTAATAACCCACCATCATCCCCTCGCAGCGACAGAGGATCTCCCCCTCGTCGGAGATCTTGATGGTCACCCCGGGCCCCGCCTTGCCGACGGTGCCGATCTTGTCGGCGCGAAACGGGTAGTTGATGGTCGAAAACGCATGGTTCTCGGTCATGCCCCACGCTTCGGTCACCTTGAGACCGATGCTCAGATACCACTCAAGCAGCGCAGGGGAGACCGGTGCAGAACCGCAGCCCAACACCCGTGCCTGATCCAGCCCCAGCCCTTTCTTCAGCTTGCTCTTGATAAGGCTGGAGACCAGCGGGATCTTGAGCAGCAGTTCGAGTTTCTTCTGGGGCAGCTTCTCGTGGATCTTGATGCGGAACATGGCCCACAGCCGCGGTACCGAGATAAATACGGTAGGACGGCAGCGCTTGACGTCCTCGACGAAGGTGTCGAGGGATTCGGGGAAGGCGATGGTGGCGCCGCCAAACAGGCTGCCGCCGTAGATGTAGACCCGCTCGGTGATGTGGGCGAGCGGCAGGTAGGAGAAACCGCGATCAGCCTGGGTCAGGTTTACCGTCTCCACCAGCTTCTCGCACGACCACGCATAACGCTCGACGGTCAGCATGGCCCCTTTCGGCTTGCCGGTACTGCCAGAGGTATAGACCAGGCTCAGCAGGGAATCGGGCTCCTGCACCGGGCTGTCGGGAATGGGCTCGTGTGTTTCCAGCAGATCATCCCACTGGTAGCTGGCCGGCATGGTGTCGTAAGGAAAGGCGATACGCAGCAGATCGGCAGGTACCCCCGCCTCCTGACTCTTCCAGTCATCAAGCTTGCCAACGAAGATCGCCTTGGCCTCGCTGTGGCGCAGCACATATTCGATGGTATCGACGTTGGCGGTCGGGTAGATGGGCACGCTCACGTACTGCCCCATCTGCATCGCCAGATCGGCGATAAACCACTGGGCGCAATTCTTGGAGAGTAGCGCCACTTTATCGCCGGCAACCAGCCCCAGATGACGCAGGGCCGTCACCATGCGCCGCGCTTCATCGGCCACTTCACCCCAGGTGAAATCGACATATTCGCGGTTGATGGTTTGACGCAGATAGGTTCGATCAGGACACTGCCGCTCCCAGTGATAGAGCATCTCGAGCGGCAGTTTTTTGGCAATACGTGAGGCTGAAGCCATAGTTTAATCCCTGAAACAAAAGGCGAAACTTATTATTAACCTTTCACTAACTTCAGGGAAGAATAAACTCAAACTTCAGTTTGAAATGTGTATCCGATCAAGCTTCTGCCTGTTGTTGCAAACGAATCCACATCGCTTGCACCAACTGCTCGTCCTGCTCGGAGAGCTCGCCTTGCAAAATCGCCTCGTTGAGGCTGCGCAACACATAGCTTTTGACATCCCGCACCAGGGTCTTGCCCTCCAGCTCGGCACGGGCGACCGCCAGCGAAATATGGCCTCGCAGGTAACCACCGGCAAAGAGTTCATCTTCGCTCGCAGTAGCAACCATGCCGTCGATCAGTCCCAACAACTTGTGCTCAAAATCGTGAATCGTCATGTAACGCAGCCTCATTTGCGGCAAATAATTCGGGGGTATGGAACCGCACTCGGGTTGAATGCAGCTCTCTGGCGCCAGGCCAGCAGCTTCCATGGCGTCCTATTCCGGGCTGGCCACCGGGTAGATGACCTGATCCTTGTATCCCGTGGTTATGCGCAGATAACCACTCAACGCCCGGTTCAATTCAGGCTCATCGGTATCGACCAGGAGTGGTCTCCCCTGCAGGGAAGCCAGCTTGCTCTTGGTTGCCAGCACCTGGATGTTCTCCAGCCCGACACTCCGAATCACCTCAGGACTCAATTGCTGATTTCCGCGCCCGAACAGATGTCCCTGTCCGCCAATCAGGGTAATGATCAGCCGGCAGCGACGGCCACGGATCCGGGTCAGGATCTCGGCGGCGCTGAGATCCTGCCCGATAAGCCTGCCATTTTCCACCAGATCCACACCAAGCAGCGTATTTTCCAGACCGAGCTCTGCCATGCAGGCTGCCACCGTGCTGCCAGAGCCCATCAGATAGAGGGTATCTGGCTCCATCTGCTCGACCACACCGGCTGCCAGATCCGCCAGCACCAGCTCTTCGGACTCCCGCCCTCCCTGCTTGACCGCCTGCACGTACCGCAGATCGCCGGGCACCAGCAGCTGGCCATAGTGACGAGCCCGCACCTTGCCTGCGCGAAACGCCTCTTCGTCGATATCGCGCACCTCGGCATCGATAAGGCTGAGCAGTTCACCGGCGATCATCCGCGCCGCCACCCGCCCGCTGGCGGCCGGGGTCACCCCGTAGACGCCGGAGTGGATCTTGCACCCCGCCGGGATCCCAAGCACATGGCAGGACTCCCCCACCGCGGCGCAGATGTCCCGCGCCGTGCCATCGCCACCGGCAAACAGCAGCAGAGCGACGCCCGCATCCCGCATCCGCTCTGCCGCATGGCGGGTATCGGCGGCAGAGGTATGCTCCCCGGCCGGTTGATAGACGATGCGATGCGGCAGGCCCAGTTCACGCACTACCTGCTCCCCCATGTCGCCAGCCACCGTCAGCACCTCAAACGGCACGGTCACTTCACACAGCGGCAGCAGTGCCTGACGGGTGCGCTCCTGTGCTTTGGGCACGGCGCCGCGAGCCAGCGCCTCGGCCACTACGCCGTCACTCCCCTTGAGCGCCACTGCGCCGCCAATTCCGGCGACCGGATTTATGATGAGCCCTAATCGAAACATGCACTCCTCCCTTGCGATGGCGACCATTTTTATCTTTTCGCCCCACTGGGACAAGCGGTTCCCCCCTGCTAAAATGTTCCGCTTCTTTTTTTCAACCAAGGTTCAATCATGCTGGAATGGGTTCTGGATCCCTCTGCCTGGGTAGCGCTCGCCACCCTGACCCTGCTCGAGATCGTGCTGGGCATCGATAACATCATCTTTATCTCCATTCTGGTCGGCCGTCTGCCTGAGGCGCAGCGCCAGCGCGCTCGCATTCTGGGTCTGGCCCTCGCCATGGGTACCCGCATCCTGCTGCTGCTCTCGCTGGCCTGGGTCATGCGTCTCACGGCTCCGCTCTTTACCGTGCTGGGCGAAGCCATCTCGGGCCGCGATCTCATCCTGCTGCTGGGGGGCCTGTTCCTCATCGGCAAGAGCGTGCTGGAGATCCACGCCACCCTTGAGGGGGCGGCTGAGCCGGAAAAGGTGGCAGGAGCGGCCTCCGGTTTTATCAGCACCTTGATCCAGATCGCCATTCTCGACATCGTCTTTAGTCTGGATTCGGTGATCACCGCCGTCGGCATGGCTGATCACGTTCCTGTCATGGTGCTGGCCATAATGATCGCCGTCTTCATCATGATGTTTGCCGCCAAGGCGATCGGTGATTTTGTCGACAACCACCCCACCATCAAGATGCTGGCCCTCTCCTTCCTCACCCTGGTCGGCTTCGCCCTGATGGCGGAGGGGATGGATCTGCACATTCCGAAGGGTTACATCTACTTCGCCATGGCCTTCTCGCTGGTGGTGGAGATGATCAACATCCGCCTGCGCAAGCACACCGATGCCAACGAGCAGAGCGAATCATAAGCTCGCCGGCCGGATCAAAAAGAGCGCCTCTTTGGCGCTCTTTTGCTATGCACACGGCACGCTTGGCAGGATTGTCGCTTACTGGTTGGCGATAACGATGGCCACCCGGCGGTTTTCGGCCCGTCCGGCAGCACTCTTGTTGTCCGCCACCGGCGCGGTTTCGCCGCGACCACGGACCTCCAGGTTGGCTGGCTTCATCCCGACCGAGACGAGCACATCCGCCACCGACTGGGCCCGCTTCAGGGAGAGTTGCTGGTTGTAGCTGCTCTCGCCGGTGTTGTCGGTGTGACCGTCAACCCGCGCCTTGTCGAGCCCTACCCCAAGCAAGGCTTTGCCCAGCTTTTCCACGGTCTGACGGGTTTGGGGATTGAGCTCCCCGACGTTGTTGGCAAACAACACCCGGTTGGCCAGATCCAGCGTCCAACCCTCGTCGGTCAGATAAAAACCTTGCTCCTTCAATACCGCCAGCTGTTCAGGGGTGAGCCCCTTCGGGGCACTCTGACAACCTGCCAGCAGAGAGAAGATCAACCCCAGCAGCAAGGTCTTGAGGGAGAGGGATATTTTCATTGTTATGTCTCCTTAACGACATCAATTCACGCCGGCTCGGTGGCATCCACCTCCTCGCGGCGCGCACGTTTTGCCAAATACATGGCTTTGTCTGCCAGCTCGCACAGCTCGCTGGCACTGACCCCGGATTGATGAATGGCATAACCGATGCTGATCCCAGCCACCAGTTGCTGCCCATCCCGCAATACCACGGTTTCACTCATCGCCTGCTGAATGCGGTTGATCACCTCCTCCACATCCTGTTGCAGATGCACAGGGCTCAGCAGGATGGCGAACTCATCCCCCCCCAGACGGCACACCAGATCCTGCGGCCGCAGCTGATGCTCCACCCGCCTTGCCAGGGTTATCAGCACATCGTCACCGGCGTTGTGGCCCAGGGTATCGTTAATCTGTTTGAAGCGATCGCAATCGAGGTAAAGCAGCGCAAAGTCCCCCTCACCCTGTTCAGCCTCGGTGATGGCCTGTGCCAGCCTGGCGTCAAACAAGACCCTGTTGGGCAATCCGGTCAACACATCGTGGGTGGCCTGATGAAGCAGACTGGCATTTTCTCGCGCCTGATGGGCTTGCCACGCCTGCAACTCGTCCAGCAGGGAGTTGAAGTCATCCCCCAGCTCGTTGAGCTCGACAATCCCGGCGGGCGGTGCCCGCATCCCCAAGGTGCGCTGGCGGCGCACCGAGTGGGCCACCCGGGCCAGCTCGCGCAGGGGACCTATGATGGAGACCTGCATCCGCCCCGCCACGTAAAGGGCCCCCATGGCGCTCAAGAGCAGGCAGATCAGCATCACCAGCAGCACCGCAATCAGGAAGATCAGCAGTGACTCGCCATGGCCGATCAGCTCGACCTCGCCGATCTTTTCACTGCCACGCAGCATGGGCTCGCGCACCGGCCCGGGCAGGATCAACTGGGCAAGATAACCCTCCAGCTCGGCAATCGGGGTGTTCATGGTGCGCGACCAGCTGGTCAAGAGCGTGCCATCGGGCAGATAGATGCGCGCCTCGGCCACCTCCTCGCGCTCGGCAATGGCCCGCAGCGCCTCACCCGCCGCCTCTTCATCATGAAACACCACGGCCGCCTCGGTGGTATAACTGATGGCGCGCGCCACCAGCTCCAGATTGTGATCGGCGTAAAAACGCATCACCAGCAGGGCGGTCAGGGTCAGCAGGATCCCCGCCACGCAAGCCGAAGTAAAGGCTGTCACCAGATGGGTGCGCCCCAGACTCTGGCGCAGGGTCAGCCGTGCGTCATGGCGATCGGACGATGGCGTCATGGCACACCCCGATCAGCCATGGCCAGCTTGAGCACGGCCGGGTGCACCCGCACACCGCTGAGCGCCAGCGCATCCAGATTCACTTTGAAACGCAGCCGCCCGCTACGGCTGTCCGGCTGCAGACAGAAGACGGGACTGCTGCTGCACTCCGGGTTCTGCTCACTGATGCTGAGCACGGGATGCCCCTTCAAACGGGAGAAGAGCGCCAGCCGGGTTGACTCGTCCATCACACCCAGATAGAGCACATGGCACTGGCCGGCAATGGCCGGATCCGTCACCTCATAGCGATTGACCTGCACCGGCCGGCCGTTGCCCTGCCGGGTAATGGTGGAGAGCACACCGGCATATTCAGTGGGCGCGGCGATGCACAGATGCAGCACCGGCGGCTCCTTTGGCCAGCGGGTGTAGCTCAGAATATCGAGCACCAGCTCCTTGACCGCATTGGCCCGGCTCTCTGCAGTGGTCTGAGCGTCGGCAAGCGCGGCACGGGAGCAAGCCAGCCCGGGCAATAGCACCAGCAACGCAACGACGAGTCGAAATGAGAAGTGTGACGACATGATCAGGGGATAGGCGCCTCTACAACACCGCAGCAGCGCGGTTCGGGTACATGAGCTCAGATAGTAAGTGGCCGGACAACAGCCTGACAAGCCTTGACGTGAGACTCAGCTGACAGAGCTGTAAATAAAAACAGAGAGCCCGTTTTGCAACGGGCTCTCTGTTCACCTCAACGGACAGGGTATCACTTTTTGCTGATCCCGTACTCCCGCAATTTGTTGGCGATGGCGGTGTGCGACACACCCAGTCGTTTGGCGAGCTGGCGAGTCGAGGGAAACGCCGGATAGAGCCGTGCCAGCAGCTGGCTCTCGAAGCGCTTTACCGCATCGTCAAGGTTGCCCTCGAACCACTCGTCGATAAGCGGTGCCGTATCAGCCGCTACCGGCAGATCGATCTGCTCGGGGCCAAGCTCGTCCCCCTCCAGCAGCGTCATGGCGCGATAGAGGCAGTTGCGCAGCTGGCGCACGTTGCCCGGCCAGCGATAAGCAGTCAGATAGTCGGCCATGTTGCGGGTAAAGCGCGGGCGCGGACGCTGCAGTTCGCTGGCAAAACGCGAGACAAACTGCTGGGCCAGCACCATGACATCCGCCTTGCGCTCGCGCAGCGGCGGCAGCGCCAGACTCAGCACGTTGAGGCGATAGTAGAGATCCTCGCGGAAGGAGCCATCGTTGACCAGATCGAGCAGCTGTTTCTGGGTGGTGCAGATAAAGCGCACATTGACCTTCACCTCCTGCTCGTCACCGACCCGGCGGAACACGCCATCTTGCAGCACCCGCAAGAACTTGGTCTGCAGGTGGGGCGACATGTCGCCGATCTCGTCCAGCATCAGGGTGCCGCCGCTCGCCAGCTCCAGCACGCCGCGCTTGCCCTCGGTATTGTTGCCAAAGGCACCGGGGGCATAGCCAAACAGCTCGCTCTCGGCCACGTTATCCGGCATGGCGGCGCAGTTGAGGGCCATGAAGGGGTGGCTGGAGCGCAGGCTGGCGGCGTGACAGGCGCGAGCCAGCAGCTCCTTGCCGGTACCGGTCTCGCCGACGATGAGCAGCGGCGCATCCTGCATCGCCAGCTTGCGCGCCTGCGCCAGCACCTCCTTCATCTTGGGGCTCTCACCCTGCAGATGCTCGAACCCCTCCGCCTCCACCGCGTGGAGCGCGCTGAAGTGCAGACCGACCCGACGGGCCGATTTGAGCACCACCACGGCCCCCGCCAGCGCCTGTTTACCTTTCTGTTCATCGACAAAGAGCGGCAGCAGATCCGCCAGATACTCTTCGCCGTTGAAGCTGAGTTTGCAGGTTTGCGGCCGGATGTCGCTCGCTTCCAGCCAGCGGCTGAAGGAGAAGCCCTTGACCAGCGAGCCAAGCGCCACGCCGCGCACCTCCTCCACCGGCAAGCCGAGGGTGGTGAGGGCCGACTGGTTGGCCTGGGTCACCTTGCCCTTGGCATCGAGCGAGAAGACCAGATCCGGCAGCGCCTTGAGCAGCGCCTCAATCTCGTGGTGCTCCCGCTCGGAGGGCATGTAGGGGATGGTCTTGACGTCATAGACGCCGGGAATGCGGCGGATCTCCGGCATCAGATGCTGAAAATCGCTGAACTCCAGCTCGGGAAAGTTGAGATAGATGATGCCTGAGGTATCGATTTCGATGCCGCGCAGATCGATATTGTGCTCCACCAGGCGGTCGAGCAGTTCCCGGGTCAGGCCCAGGCGGTCTTCACAGCTGACTTCAAGACGCATTCGGGACACACTTCCTAGCTAACTCTATGAATGAGCGGATAATACAGACTCGATCCCCCCAGTGCGAGCGCTAGCCCACAAAAATGCGGGCCTGCCCCGCTTTCGCCGGGCAGGCCCGAGTCAGTTGCTGCCGCTTATTTGAGTAGCTGGTCGGTACGCGCCGCCATGATGAAGTCATTGCGGTGCAGCCCACCGATCTTGTGAGTCCACCAGCTGACCGTTACCATATCGTCCACTCGGTGAGTGATGGCGTCTTCACTTCAGCAGCTCATCCGTGCGTGCCGCCATGATGAAGTCGTTGCGGTGCAGCCCGCCAATCTTGTGGGTCCACCAGCTGACCGTTACCTTGCCCCACTCGGTCAAAATGGCCGGATGGTGGAACTCCGCCTCTGCCAGCTCCCCCAGGCGATTGGTAAACGCCAGCGCCTCCTTGAAGTTGCGAAAGGCAAATTCGCGCCGCAGCTGCAACGCACCCGCCACCACCAGCGGCTGCCAGTCGGGGATAAGCTGCATCAACTCACGCAGCTCCTCATCGCTCACTCTGGGGGCATCGGCGCGGCACGCTTCACACTGCTGGCTGGCCAGTTCGGACATGGGTCTCTCCTCTGTTCTTAATGTGCAATATCTGATGTGAAATAACGGATAAATCAACTCGCCTGTTTGCCTGCAACCGGCTCAAAGCGCGGCGCATGCAGGCCAAGCTGGCGCGCCTGCGCCACCCCGTTCATGATCTCCACCTCACCCAGCCGGTAGAGGGCATCGAGCTCGGGCAGCACAAAGTAGGTGGGCTGCATGATGTCGATGCGATAGGGGGTGCGCAGCACCTCCAGCAGATCGAAGGGTTGCAGCAGCGGCTTGCCGGAGAGGGCATAGGCCGTCTCGCCGATAGAGGAGAGAATGCCGCCGCCGTAGATACGCAGTCCGTCCGCCGTGGCCAGGAGGCCAAACTCCACGGTGAACCAGTAGAGACGGGCCAGAAAGACCCGCTCCTCCTTGCTCGCCTGCTGGCCAAGCTGGCCATAGAGGTGAGTGAAGTGGGCAAAAGCGGGATTGGTCAGCATGGCGCAGTGGCCGAAGATCTCGTGAAAGATATCGGGCTCCTGCAGGTAATCGAGCTCGTCGCGGCGCCGGATAAAGGTGGCGACCGGGAACTGGCGGTTGGCCAGCAGGGCAAAGAAGCGGTCAAACGAGATAAGCGCAGGCACGGCTGCCACCGACCAGCCGGTGGTCGCCAGCAATACCTCGTTGAGCTCCGCCAGCTGGGGGATGCGATCTCGCGGCAACGTCAGTCTTTCAAGGCCCGCCAGATACTCGTCACACGCCTTGCCTTCAAGCGCCGCCAGCTGGCGTTCGATCAGGATCTGCCAGGTGCCGTGCTCTTCGGCCGAGTAGTGGATCATCCCCCGGGCATCCGGCTGGTGAGCGGTATAAAGGGTTGCCATAAGCGGTTCCATCCTCTGCGCCGGGTGAGGCGCCTTGCCATTGGGTCACAGGATCACTGTAACGAACCGGCAACAAAAAAAGCAGCTGACCCGGTGGTCGGCTGCTGGTGAGAGATGTAAATAAAATGTGACATTCACGCCTAATGGCGAGCTGACTCATTCAGAGTGAGCCAAGCCCTTGGTACCCGTTGTACGCCTCATCCCTGAAGGAGACGGGATAAGAGCGGAGCAGCTCCGTTGCCCGGTTTATGCCGTGATAGCCCATCCGCTCGGCGCAGATTGTTGCAAAAAACGACGAAAAAAGTGGATGCGCGTTTCACCAGTAAAACAATGTAGATCCTCGGCATGCCCTGGCCCCCATCAGGATGCGCCAACTGCCGAGCTCCGATCCGGGGTTAGCTCGTCCCCTTGAGATAACCGGCCAGCTGACCCACCAGCCGCTTGCGCAGCTCTCCCAGCTTCGGCTTTTCATCCGCACACCAGGGCAGCGGGCGGCACGCCTCTATGGTGCGCAGGCCAAGGCGAGCGGTGAGCAGGCCCGCCCCCACCCCTTGCGCGGCGCGGGCAGAGAGCTTGGCGGTAAGCTCGGCCCCCAGCAAGTCCATCCCCACCTCGGTCACCAGCTCGGTGGCACCGGCGTAGAGCATGTTACGAAACACCTGACGGATGAGGCGTATGCGGCTCCAGTAGCCAAGCTCGATTGCGTAGACATCGGCGATATCCTCGATCATCCGCAGGTTGCGCCACAGCATCAGCATCATGTCGACGGTGGCGAGCGGGCTTAGCGCCACCAGTACGGCGGCCTCCCCCGACCATTTGGCCACCCGCGCCTGCGCCAGCTTGTCGCGCTCGCCGAGTACCAGCTGGCTGTAGAGGGTCAGCACCTCCCGATCGCTGTGGCTCTCGTCGAGCTGGGCCAGCCAGGTTTGATACCCCTCGCGCCCCTTGTCGCCACTTTTGACCGCCAACCCTTCACAGAATGCCTGGCCCTGTCCGACCCCCTGATGGGCCAGCAGATCTTCTGCCCGCGAGCGCACATCCTGGCGCCGCTTGAGGGTGCGCAGGCGCAGCCACTCGCGCCCCACCACGCTGGCGGTACCCGCCGCCACCAGCGCCGAGGCCGCGAGCCAGGCGCTGCCCCAGAGCGGGGTGGTGAGAAACTGATCGTAAAGGAATGCGCCATATTGGCCCAACGAGAGCAGACCGACCGCCCCCAGCCCCCACGCCAACAGCCGATGGCGGCGACGCGGTTTGATGACGAGGGCACTCTCCACCTCGGTGAGCTCGTCCAGCTCGTCGAGGCGCTCGAAACTCGCCTCCTCCAGTCGCTGGGCCGGCGCGGGCGGGAGCTCGTCACTGGCCACCGTCAAGGCAGGCTCAAGGATCACCTTGCCCTGCAGCGGTGGCCGCTCTTTTATCTGATCGTTCATCGCATTGTTCTCCTGTGCGCAGCCTTCGGCTCAGGTGCCAAGACCGCACACCGTTATTCGAGGTGATCCCCGAGCAGAAACTCCAGCGCCGCATCGAGCCGGATATGGGGCAGCGCCTGATGGGGGCTCATGGGCATGGGGCGAAACGCCTGAAAATCAAAGCCCTGACTGTTCCACCACTGCGCGGGCGGAATATGGGGCGGCACCTCCCCCGGAAAGAGCAGCAGCGGCTCACCGCTTAGGCTGGTGCCGCGGATGGCGGGAAACTCGCGGCCATTGGCCACCCCCTTGCCCACCTCGGTCGCCTTGATGGCGGCGAGCGCCAGACACTCGGTAGTGATCCCCTCGAAACGGGCCTGGCCGCGGCCGCTGCGCACCAGATGCTGGAGCAGTGAGACCATGGGCCCATGCTGTTCGGGGGTGACGTGATCAGCCTTGCTCGCCACAAACAGCAGCTTGTCGATACGGGGTGAGAAGAGTCGCCGCCACCAGTTGCTCTTGCCGTAGGCAAAGCTCTCCATGATGCGAGCGATGGCCTGCTGCATGTCGCCAAAGCTGGCTGCCCCGGCGTTGAGAGGCTGCAGGCAATCCACCAGCACGATCTGGCGATCAAAGCCGGCAAAGTGCTGCTCATAAAAACCCTGCACCAGATGCTGCTTGTATTGCTCGAAGCGCTGCCTGAGGGTGGCGTAGAGGCTGCCATCGGCGGGCTCGCCGGCGGGCATCTCCCACACCCAGGGGACAAATTGCAGCATGGGGGCACCGGCATACTCCCCCGGCAAGACGAAGCGGCCGGGTTGGATCAGGTGCAGTCCCAGCTCCTGTTTGCAGGCGTGCAGATAGACGGTGTAGCGCTCGGCCAGCTCAGCCACCGGTCGCTCGGCAAAAGGTTGCGTTGCCTGCCACCCGGGGGTCAGCCAGCTGGCGGCAAGCGCCTGCAGCTCGGGACGACGCAGCTGTTCGCGCACCTGTTCGCTCCACTGCTCGTAGTTCATCTCAAGGAGCGGCAAGTCGAGCAGCCACTCCCCGGGATAGTCCACCAGATCCACGTAGAGGGTGGAGATCTCCCCCAGATGCTTGCGCAGGGGGTGACGGGTGCGGTAGCGAATTTCGAGGCGCACCTCGGCCACGCCGCGGGTGGGCTCGGGCCAGGCTGGCGGCTCGCCAAACAGGGAGTCGAGGCCGCGCTCGTAGGCAAAGGTGGGGATATGGGCATTTTGCTGCGGTACCCGGCGGGCACCGAGAATACGCCCCTGACGCAGGGCATCCCACAACGGCAGGCGGCCATCGATGGCCGCGTGTTCCAGCTGGTTGACCAGCGCCGTGATAAAGGCGGTTTTGCCGCTGCGAGAGAGGCCGGTCACCGCCAGCCGGATATGGCGATCCCGCACCCGGTTCACCACGTCGTTCGCCTTGCTCTGCAGGCGAGTCAACTTCTGTTCCAGTTTATTGAGTATCAAGGCTTGACCCGTTCTCCCTTGGTGGTTGCATCCGGCGTGATTGGCCGTGCGACAAGGCAAACTGGCTATCCGCATCGGGATTGGTCAATCAGCCTGAGTGGCGTCGATGATGGATCACCACAGAAAGCGCCACCATCGACATTGAGTGCTTTAGCAGGCACTACAGCTTGCGAAATTCCCGCTGCAGGGTGAACTCGCGAGAGGTCACCAGCTTCTCGATGCGCTGAACTCGAGGCTCCAGCGCATCCAGTTCCTGCGCGACACGGCTCAGCGCCTGCTGGGGGGTGACACCCGCCTGCCAGCTGCGCGCCTTCATCCGCACCTCGGCAAAATCGGCATCCTCGTGGGAATAGAGGGTAACCGGCTTTTTGTCGAGCAAAAACCAGGCGGCAATGTAAGCGGTGAAGGTGATGAACCCGGCGAAGATGAGGCCACTGATGGCGAGCAGCCGCACGATCCAGGTCTCCACCCCGAAATACTCTGCCAAACCGGCGCAAACTCCGGCAATCTTGCCCTGCCGGGGATCGCGATAGAGGTTGCGCCCCTCACGATTGACACTGCTCATACCTTGTTCCTCCAACCGGGCACTTCCGCATCCAGAATCGATTCGAGCGCACCGACTCGCTCCTGCATTTTTTCGGTACGGGCCAGCAACCCTTGCAGCTGTTCCCGCTCGCTATCGGCAAGACCGGCGCCGATGCGCCCCTTGGCCCGGTAGTGCAGCACCAGCCAGATGGGTGCCACCACCACCATGAAAACCACCATGGGAACCATCAATACACCCAGCAGACTCTCCATCGCTTACTCCCCCTGCTGGCCGTCACGCTGACCCAGCTTTTGGCGCATCGCCTCAAGCTCTTTGCTTATCTGATCGTCCACTTCCAGTTCGGCAAACTGCTGCGCCAGCGCCTTGTCGGACTGACCCAGATCGGCGCGAGCCTCCATCTCGTCGATGCGACGCTCCATCCGCTCGAATTTGCTCACCACCGCCTGACTGTCACCACGGGCAACCTGGCTCTGCACGTTGAGACGGCTGCTGGCCGCTTCGCTGCGAATGGCCATTGCTTTCTGGCGGGCACGGGCATCTTCCAGCTTGGCTTCGAGCTGGCGGATCTCCTCACCCAGCTTCTCGATGCCGCTGTCGACCGCCTGCTGCTCGCGGTAGAGGGTCTCTGACAACTCGCTCTGTTTCTTCTTCTCGATAAGGGCGGCGCGGGCCAGATCTTCACGCCCCTTGGTCAGAGCCAGTTCGGCCTTGGCCTGCCACTCGTCGACCCGCTCCTGATGGCGGGCGACCTGACGGCCAATCTCTTTCTGGCTGGCGAGGAAGCGGGCCAGATTGGAGCGCTCCTTGACCAGCTCGTCCTCCATCTCCTGGATGATCAGGCGCACCATCTTCTGGGGATCTTCTGCCTTGTCGAGCAGGGCCGTCAGGTTGGAATTGATGATGTCGGCCAGACGGGAAAAAATACTCATGATTGCACTCCTGTTAATGGCATGGCGTTGTTTCTCCATTGACAATGGCAACTTGTGTGCCAATCTGGAGCGAAATTTAACTTGTTGATTTATATGGGGCTGCTTTGCCCCGTTTCAATAGATGCCATGCAGGTGGTGATAAAAATCACCAACTTTTGGTAAGATTGACCAGCTTTAACAACCGACAGGGATCACTATGACCACGGCCACGGAAAGCCTGCTGGGGGAATCCAACGCATTCCTCGAGATCATCGAGCAGGCCTCACGGCTCGCCCCGCTGCGCAAACCCGTGCTGATCATCGGTGAGCGGGGAACGGGCAAGGAGCTCATCGCCCATCGCCTACATTATCTCTCGGCGCGCTGGGATCAAAGCTTTGTCACCATCAACTGCGCCACCTTGAGCGAGAGTCTGCTGGAGACCGAGCTGTTCGGTCACGAGGCGGGCTCCTTTACCGGCGCAGCCAAGCGCCATCAGGGCCGCTTCGAGCGGGCCGATGGCGGCACCCTCTTCATCGACGAGCTGGCCACCACCAGCGCCCGGGTGCAGGAGAAGCTGCTGCGGGTCATCGAGTATGGCGAGTTCGAGCGAGTGGGCGGGGCCAAGCCCCTCAAGGTGGATGTGCGGCTGGTCTGCGCTACCAACGAGGATCTCCCTGCGTTGGCAGATAAAGGACTGTTTCGCCACGATCTGCTGGACCGACTCGCGTTTGATGTGATTACCCTCCCCCCCTTGCGGGAGCGACGGGAAGATATCCTGATGCTGGCGGAGCACTTCGCCCACAGCATGACCCGGGAGCTGGGCTATCCGCTCTTTGCCGGTTTCTCGCGTAAAGCAACCCAGCTGCTGCTCGATTACCCCTGGCCTGGCAACGTGCGGGAGCTGAAAAACGTGGTGGAGCGCAGCATCTACCGCCAGGGCAACCCCCAGTTGCCGCTGGCCGAGCTGGTGATCAATCCGTTTGATTCCCCCTGGCGGCCCGTAGCCGCTCGCAGTCAGGAGAGTAAAAGCGAGCCGCAAGGTGTGACAACCGGGGCGTTGCCGCTCGATCTCAAGCAGGCGGTGGCGGAGTTCGAGATTAATTTACTCAAGCAGGCGATGCAGCAATCCCAGTATAATCAGCGCAAAGCCGCCCAACTGCTGGCCTTAAGCTATCACCAGTTTCGTGGCATGCTACGCAAGTATCAGCTGCAGGATGGCGACAACGATACGGAACAAGACCAGAAAGAGTCCGACTGACACCGGTACCAACAAAGCCAGCACAGTGCTGGCGTATTCATATAAAAACAGATGCGTATCAAAAACATGGTTCAACAATGAGAATGCTCACACCCTTGCTGCTCGGTCTGCTGGTTCTGCTCACCGGCTGCAACAAGCAATCCGAAGCTTCCAAGACCGGACTCATCTACTGCGCTGAGGGCTCTCCCCTCTCCTTCAACCCCCATGTTTCCAACACCGGGGTTACGCTGGATGCCAGCGCTCGTCCACTCTACGACCGTCTGCTGGAGGTCAACCCCAATACTCT
The DNA here is from genome assembly GCF_038739755.1 of Aeromonas sp. SE22. Lineage (NCBI taxonomy): Bacteria > Pseudomonadati > Pseudomonadota > Gammaproteobacteria > Aeromonadales > Aeromonadaceae > Aeromonas > Aeromonas sp. SE22. The sequence goes on along the minus strand of NZ_JBCGFD010000004.1, from coordinate 111,266 downwards.
GGCACTGGAGCCGGCGCTCGCCACCAACTGGCATGTGAGCGAGGATGGCCTCACCTATACCTTGACCCTGCGCAAGGGGGTGAGTTTCCACCACACCCCCTGGTTCAAGCCAAGCCGCACCCTCAATGCCGATGACGTGGTCTTTACCTACGCCCGTCAACTCGACGAGCACCACCCCTATCACAACGTCTCCGGTGGCGACTACCCCTTCTTCTACAGCCTGGGACAGGATCAGCTGATCAAGCGGGTCTACAAGAAGGGGCCGCAGCAGGTGGTGTTCGAGCTGAACCAGCCCAACGCCTCCTTCCTCGCGACCCTGGCCAGCGACTATGCGGTGATCCTCTCCGCCGAATACGCCGAGCAGATGCTCAAGGCGGGAACCCCGGCGCTGCTCGATACCCGCCCCATCGGCACCGGCCCGTTCAGCTTCAAGGAGTATCGCCACAACGAGTTCATCCGCTATCTGCGCCATCCCGGCTACTGGAACGGCCCGGCCCAGATCGAGCAACTGGTCTATGACATCACTCCGCGCTCGTCCAAGCGGCTGGCCAAACTGCTGACCGGCGAGTGCGACGTGATGAGCACACCAGCCGCCAGCCAGCTCTCGGTGATCAAGCAACATCCCGACCTCAGCCTCTCGGTACAGTCGGGGATGAACGTCGCCTTCCTGGCCCTCAATACCCGTAAGCCGCCGTTCAACAACGTCAAGGTGCGTCAGGCCATTGCCAGCACCATCAATATCGACAACCTGTTGCAGGCGGTCTATTTCGATACCGGTCTGCCGGCCAACAGCCTGCTGCCACCGCTCTCGTGGGGCTATAACCCCAGCCTGCCAATGCGCAAGCCGGATCTGACGCTGGCCCGCAAGCTGCTCAAGGAAGCAGGGCTCGAGAAGGGATTCGAGATGCAGGTGCTGGTGCAACCGGACGCCCGCCCCTACAACCCGGATGCGCTCAAGACCGCCCAGCTGATGCGAAGCGATCTGGCCAAGGTGGGCATCAAGCTCAAAATCGTCCAGCAGGCGTGGCCCGTCATCGAGAAACGCTTGGCCGCCGGTCAGTACGACAGCCTGCTCTCTGGCTGGATTGCCGACAACGCCGACCCGGACAACTTCTTCCGCCAGCTGCTGAGCTGCTCGGCGGTCGAGCGGGGCAACAACTACAGCCGCTGGTGCAGCCCGGCCTTCGATCAGCTGCTGGACGATGCGGTCACCACGCCCCAGCTGGCCTTCCGGCTGCGCAACTACTACTACGCCCAGACCCTGCTCAACGAGCAGCTGCCCCTCATTCCGCTGGCCCATGCCCTGCGCACCCAGGTCAGCCGCAGTGACATCGAGGGGCTGATCCTGATGCCCTTTGGCGGCACCTCCTTCAATCAGGCTCATCGGGAGTAAGCATGCTTCTATACACCTTGCGTCGCATCAACCTGCTGCTCATCACCCTGCTGGCCCTGACCTTTGTCGCCTACCTGCTGGACTATCGCCTGCTCGGCCATCAGCTGAGTTTCTGGAGCGGCTACCCCGACTTCCTGCGCCATATTCTGGCCGGGGATCTCGGCCTCTCCAGCGTCTCCGGCCTGCCGGTACTGGACGAAATCCGCCACTACTTCCCGGCGACCCTGATCCTCTGTCTGGCCGCTTTCACCGTCTCGCTGCTGGTGGGGATCCCGCTCGGTACCCTGGCCGCCCTGTCACAGGGCAAGCCGCTGGATCTCTCCATCATGACCGCCGGCCTTATCGGCTATGCGGTGCCGGTGTTCTGGCTGGCTTTGCTGGTGGTGATGCTCTTTTCGCTCGATCTCGGCTGGCTGCCGGCATCGGGCCAGATCAGCCTGCTCTATGACGTGCCCCCCATTACCGGGATCGCCGTCATCGACGTGCTGCTGAGTCAGGAGCCCTGGCGTCAGGCGGCGCTGCACGATGCCCTTCGCCACCTCATCCTCCCCTCGCTGGTGCTGGCGGTGGTGCCCACGACCGAGGTGATCCGCCATGTGCGCAGCTCGCTCATCGACGTGATGAAGCAGAACTACATCAGAGCGGCAGCCAGCCGTGGCCTCTCCAAGTGGCAGATTGTCTGGCGCCATGGTCTGAAAAACGCCCTGCCTCCGGTACTGCCTTTGCTCGGTCTGCAGCTGGGCAGTGTGCTCACCTCCGCCATGATCACCGAGGTGGTGTTCGAGTGGCATGGCATCGGCCGCTGGCTGGTCAGCAGCATCGCCCTGCAGGATTATGCCGCCATTCGCGGCGCGACCCTGGTCATCGCCAGTTTCGTCATCCTGATCAGTGTCAGCACCGAGCTGCTCACCACCCTTATCTATCCGGCACGGCGCAAAGAGCTCTATGCCAAACAAGATTGAACGCGCTCATGGCGTGACCAGGAGCCAGGTACCCTATGCAAGATAAATCGAACATCTATCCCGAGCTCAAGATCCTCTCGCCGCTGGAGCAAACGTGGGCCTCCTACAGCCGCAATCCGCTTGCCATGGCCGGACTGTGGGGCTTTTTGCTGCTGCTGATCATCACCCTGTTCGGCCCGCTGGTGGTGCCCTACGGCATCGATGAGCAGCACGCAGAGCATCTGCTGCTGGCCCCCTCCTGGGCCAACAACGGCAATATCGACTTCTTCCTCGGCACCGACGATCTGGGACGGGATATCCTCTCCCGGCTGGTGGTCGGCGCGCGGCTCACCTTCGGCTGCGCCCTCATCGTGGTGGTGATCGCCATGGTGGTCGGTTCTGCCATCGGCATCCTCGGCGGCATGAGCAAGGGGCTCAAATCGAGCGTATTGCACCATCTGCTCGATACCCTGCTCTCCATCCCCTCCCTGCTGATGGCCATCATCATGGTTGCCATCATGGGGCCCGGCCTTGGCAACACCCTGATCGCCATCACCCTCGCGTTGATCCCGCCGTTTATCCGGGCTACCTACAACGCAGTGCATGCCGAGATGCAGAAGGAGTACATCATCGCCAGCCGACTCGATGGTTCGCCCCCCTTGCGGATCATGCGGCTGGCCATTTTGCCCAATATCGTCGAGACCCTGGTGGCCCAGACCACCCGCACCCTCTCGGCCGCCATCCTCGATATCTCCGCGGTCGGTTTTCTCGGCCTCGGCGCCCAGACGCCCCAATCGGAGTGGGGCGCCATGCTCGCAGACTCGAGCGATCTCATCTATCTCGCCCCCTGGACCGTCACCCTACCCGGCATCGCCATCCTGTTCAGCGTGCTGGTGACCAACCTGGTTGGTGAGGGCATCCGCGAAGCGCTCAAAGAGGGGAATGACTGATGCCGTTGCTAGATATACGCAATCTCACCATCGAGATCGACACCCCGCAGGGCAAGGTGAAGGCGGTAGACAAGGTGAGCCTCACCCTCAACGAGGGGGAGATCCGCGGACTGGTCGGCGAATCCGGCTCGGGCAAGAGCCTGATCGCCAAAGTGATCGTCGGCATCGAAAAGGATAACTGGACGGTGCGCGCCGACCGGATGCGCTTCAACGACATGGATCTGCTGACCATGGCGCCCCGCGAGCGGCGCCGCATCATGGGCCGCGAGATCGCCATGATCTTCCAGGATCCCATCAGCTGTCTCGACCCCTCCGAGGAGATTGGCACCCAGCTGGAAGAGGCGATCCCGACCGATTCGTTCGAGGGACAGTTCTGGCAGCGCTTCCAGTGGCGCAAGAAGCGGGCGATTGCCCTGCTGCACCGGGTCGGGGTCAAGGATCATCGCAAGGTGATGCGCGCCTATCCCCATGAGCTGTCGGATGGCATGTGCCAGAAGGTGATGATCGCCATGGCGATTGCCAACCAGCCGCGCCTGCTGGTTGCCGACGAACCCACCAGTGCCATGGAGTCCACCACCCACTCCCAGATCCTGCGGCTGCTGGACAAGATGAACAAGCTGGGCAACACCACCATCCTGATCATCAGCAACGACATCGCCGCCATCGCCAACCTGACCGATACCATCAACGTGATGTACTGCGGCCAGATGGTGGAAGTAGGTACCCGCGAGCAGATCCTCGAGACGCCGCATCACCCCTATACCGATGCGCTGCTCAAGTCGATCCCCGACTTTGACAAGCTGGTGCGCCACAAGTCGCGCCTCGAAACCCTGCCCGGCGTCATCCCGCCGCTGCAGCACCTGCCCATCGGCTGCCGGCTCGGCCCGCGCTGCCCCTATGCCCAGAAGCAGTGCGTACAGACCCCGGTGATGAACAAGGTGAAGGGACACCAGTTCAGCTGCCACTTCCCGCTGAACATGGAGGAGCCGAAAAAATGATGACCAGCAACGCCCCCGCCAGAGAGGCGCATGTGATTGAGCCCTCCCTGCTGCAAGTGAGGGGCCTGAGCAAAACCTACCAGAACCGCACCGGCCTGTTCCGTCGTCAGGCAGTGGAGGCGATCAAGCCCCTCTCGTTCGATCTCGAAGTGGGCCAGACCCTGGCCATCGTCGGTGAAGCGGGCTCCGGCAAGAGCACCCTGGCCCGCATTCTGGCCGGGATGATTGAGCCCACCAGCGGTGACATCGCCATCGACGGCCAGCTGATGGTGCATGGCGATTACCAGACTCGCTGCAAGCTGCTGCGGATGATTTTTCAGGATCCCAATACCTCGCTGAACCGCAAGATCCGGGTTGGCCAAATTCTGGAGACACCGCTGCGTCTCAACACCGAAATGACCGAAGAGGAGCGCCGTGAAAAGGTGGTGCAGACCCTGCGCATGGTGGGTATGCTGCCCGATCACGCCCTCTTCTACCCGCAGATGCTCTCCTCCGGTCAGCAGCAGCGGGTCGCACTGGCCCGGGCGCTTATCCTCAACCCCAAAATCGTGGTGGCCGACGAAGCACTCACCACTCTGGATATCTCGGTACGCTCCCAGATCATCAACCTGCTGCTGGAGATGCAGGAGACCATGGGGCTGAGCTATGTGCTGGTCGCCAACGATCTGGGTATCGTCAGCCATATCAGCGACGAGGTGCTGGTAATGCATGAAGGGCGCGTGGTGGAGCGCGGCAAGACCCTCAAGGTGTTTGCCGACCCCCAGCACGAGGTGACCCGCCGCCTCATCCAGAACTACAACAACGAATATCGCAAATAGAGAGGAGCCGGCCGCCTCCCCTGCCGCTGTGTTTCACCGTTCTCACACGGCAGGATCAAAAAAGCCCACTGCATGCAGTGGGCTTTTTGTTATCGGAGTCGCGGCTTAGGCTTGCAGCAACAGGCGGTTGATGCGGGAGACGAAGCTCGCCGGATCGTTCAGCCCGCCCTGTTCGGCCAGCTGGGCCTGTTCGTGAAGCAGGGTGACCCACTCGCCAAACAGTGCCTCGTCCTGAATGGTGTCGAGTTTCTTCACAAGCGCATGGTCGGGGTTGAGCTCCAGAATGTACTTCTGCTCCGGTACCGGTTGGCCGGCGGCACGCATCAGCTTGATCATCTGGGTGCTCATGCCGTAGGCGTCGGTGACGATGCAGGAGGGGGAGTCGGTCAGACGATGGGTGACACGCACCTCTTTCACCGCTTCACCGAGGCTCTTCTTGACCCGCTCAACCAGACCGGCGTTGGCTTTTTCGGCCTCTTCCTGCGCCTGCTTGGATGCTTCATCTTCCAGATCGCCGAGATCCAGTTCGCCACGGGTGACGGAGATGAGCTGCTTGCCGTCGAACTCGGTCAGGTGGCTCATCAGCCACTCATCCACCCGCTCCCACATCAGCAGCACTTCGACACCCTTCTTGCGGAAGATCTCGAGGTGCGGGCTGTTCTTGGCAGCGGCATAAGAGTCGGCGGTGATGTAGTAAATCTTCTGCTGACCTTCCTTCATGCGGCCAACGTAATCCTCGAGAGAGACGGTCTGGGCCTCGCCTTCACCAGCGGTGCTGGCAAAGCGCAGCAGCTTGGCGATCTCTTCGCGGTTGGCGTAATCCTCGGCTGGGCCCTCTTTGAGCACATTGCCGAACTCGCTCCAGAACTTGGCGTACTTCTCGGCATCATCTTTCGCCAGCTTGGAGAGCATGGTCAGGACGCGCTTGGAGCAAGCCTTGCGCAGAGAGGCGGTCACCTTGTTGTCCTGCAGGATTTCACGGCTGACGTTGAGCGGCAGATCGTTCGAGTCCAGCACCCCTTTGACGAAGCGCAGGTAGGTCGGCATAAATTGCTCGGCGTCGTCCATGATGAAGACGCGCTGTACGTAGAGCTTCAGACCGTGCTTCTGCTCGCGGTTGTAGAGGTCGAACGGTGCGCGGGCCGGTACGTAGAGCAGGCTGGTGTACTCCTGCGCCCCTTCCACCCGGTTGTGACCCCAGAGCATCGGATCTTCAAAGTCGTGGGCGACGTGCTTGTAGAACTCCTGATACTCCTCGTCCTTGATATCTTTCGGGTTGCGGGTCCACAGTGCAGTCGCGCGGTTGACCTGCTCCCACTCACCCGGGGTGCCGACGATGGTTTCACCATCCTCTTCGCGATCCGGCGTACCCTCTTTGTACATTTCCACCGGCACGCTGATGTGGTCGGAGTATTTGCTCACCACAGAGCGCAGACGCCAGTCGTCGAGGAACTCGTCCTCTTCGGCACGCAGGTGCAGGATAACGTCGGTACCGCGACCGGCTTTGGTCACGTCAGCCACGGTGAAGGAACCTTCGCCTTCCGATTCCCACTGCACGCCCTGCTCCGGAGCAGTACCGGCGGCGCGGGAAACCACGGTCACCTTGTCGGCAACGATAAAGGCGGAGTAGAAACCGACCCCGAACTGGCCGATCAGCTGGGAGTCGCGTCCCTGATCGCCGGAGAGGTTTTTGAAGAATTCTGCGGTGCCGGACTTGGCGATGGTACCCAGGTGCTCGATCACCTGATCACGGGTCATACCGATCCCGTTATCGGAGATGGTCAGGGTACGCTTCTCTTTGTCCACCACCAGGCGCACACGCAACTGGCCGTCGTTTTCGAACAAAGAGGCATCGGAAAGCGCCTTGAAGCGCAGCTTGTCCGCCGCATCGGATGCGTTGGAGATCAGCTCGCGCAGGAATACTTCTTTGTTGGAGTAGAGGCTGTGAGCCATCAGGCTCAGCAGTTGTTTGACTTCAGTTTGAAAGCCGTGGGTTTCGGCATGAACACTTTGGGTCATGGACCAATCCTCAGAAACATCGGGTTGAACATACGCCCAACCTAGATGGGGACAGCGATCCAAATATCAAGGGGGCGAATGCGCAATCCTGCTCATTCGCCCCCTTTTTCCATTCAACTGCCGATTTTCTGATCAAGCCGCAATGATACAGCCCTATGCCCGCCCCTTATTTGAGGCGCTGACGCCCCATCAGGGAGTGGGAGAGCGTGGTGCCATCCACCAGCTCCAGCTCGCCCCCCACCGGCACGCCATGGGCGATGCGGCTCACCTCTACCCCGGCCGCACGGGCCATATCAGCGATATACCAGGCGGTGGCATCCCCCTCGATGGTGGGGTTGGTGGCGAGGATCAGTTCGCTGATCGCCTCATCCTTCAGGCGGCGCTCCAGAATATCGAGCCCCAGCTCCTCGGGGCCGATACCATCGAGCGGCGACAGATGGCCCATCAGCACAAAGTAACGACCGGAAAACTGGCCGGTCTGCTCGATGGCAGCCACGTCCGCCGGGCTCTCCACCACACAAAGCAGACCGTTCTCTTCCCGCTTGGGATTGGCGCAGATATCGCAGCGATCGTTCTCGGTAAAGGTGCGGCAGTGGCTGCAGTGACCAATCTCGGTCAGGGCGCGGGAGAGCAGCTGAGCCAGCCGCAAGCCGCCGCTGCGCTCGCGCTCAAGCAGGGTAAAGGCCATCCGCTGTGCCGATTTGGGCCCCACCCCCGGCAGTACCTGCAGGGCTTTCATCATCTCGTCGAGCAGGGGACTGAATTTCATAACACACCTCACACTGGCCAACCCGCACAACTCTCTGGATAACCGCGGGTAAGCTGAACTGGATAACACAACTGGCGCAGGACTATACCCGAGCCCGCCGCCCATCGCTATCGGCTTGCCAACAGAGTCCACAAAAAACGCGGATAACAAAAAGCCCTGACGTTTCCGTCAGGGCTTTGCAATTTGGCGGTGAGGGAGGGATTCGAACCCTCGATACGTTGCCGTATACACACTTTCCAGGCGTGCTCCTTCAGCCACTCGGACACCTCACCAAATTTTGGTCTGTTGTTTATCGTGTTCAGCCAACACTGTGTTCGCTGCGCCGTTGCGCTGGAACGGGGCGTAATTTAGGGGAAAGCCCCGCCCGCGTCAACGGCTTTTTTGGCAAAACAGAACGTTCGCGGAATTAATGTACAGATTCCGGCGCAACCTGCATTTCAGGCAGGTTGAGGAAGCCCAAACGCTCGCATTCGGAAACCACTTCATGGGTCGCGGCAATGGTGCTCTGCACAAACAGCAGGAACTGCTCGACACTCAGGCCCGCCTTGGTAAACACGGTGTGGCCAATGACCAGACGCGGCAGGTTGTCGTCGATGATATCGAGGAATACCTTGAGCGAGGGGTACTGCATATTAAAGCGACCGAGTTCAGCCACCAGCGGCAACAGGGCCGAAGGACGCACTTCCAGCTCGGATGAGAACAGCAGACCTTCCTCTTCCACGAAGATCCGGCTCTCCTGAATGCCATCGACCGACTGCAAGGAGACAATGTGGATACCATGGCACTGATCGCAAACGTAGTGCTCGATGCGAGCCTGTTGCAACCAACGCATGATCATTTCGGAGCTGGGGATATTCATTATTTCCACGACAAGATTGGGATCGAGGGGCGCAGTCTAAACCAATTTTCCGGCAACCAAAAGCACGCCAGCCCAATAACCGCGCAGCTTGCTTCTTTTTGGCAAGCGCTATGCATATACTCAGCCCAATCCACGGCTACGCTTGCCCCACAGGGGGCCCCATGACCATCCAAGAAAAGTATCGCCTCCATCTGAAATCCCTCTCGGATGAGCTGCTCGCCCTGCAAAAACCCATTCGCATTCTGGATGCCATCAAGTGGCCACGACAGACCCAGGAGCGCTTTCTGGCCGATGGGGGGCGTACCCTGCCCGCCATCGACCGCCGCTTCTACGAGTCCCTCCCGCTTGGCTTTGAGCCACGCAACAAATACCTCGAACTCAAGGAGCTGCGAGACAGGATCCGCAGAAAACTGGGACCACAAGATGATCTGGGGCTCATTCTGCAAGAGACGGTCGATCAATACATGGTGGTGATCGAGATGCTGCGCCAGCGCGGCCAGTCCGATTTTCAGCGTTATAGCCAGCTGCTCTACGGCTCGGCCAGCGATCATCTGCGCGGCGATCGCAAGACCCTCAAGGAGCTGGGTGCTCGCCTGTGCGATATCTTCTCCCTGCCCGGCGCTCGCCATCTGGTACGCCCCTACCCCAAGGAGTTCGAAGGGGAAGCGGCGGTGGCCAAATTGCAGGGCAAGCTGTCGAGCTATTTCAGTGACGGCACAGTACAGGTCAAGCTGAGCGATGGCATCGTGTCGGATGCAGCGGCCGGCGGCGATTACATCAAGCTCAACTCCCACGCCCGCTTCTCCGAGCTCGATCTGCAAGTGCTGGAAGTGCATGAGGGGTGGGTACATGTGGGCACCACCCTAAACGGCCGCCAGCAGCCCTACGCTACCTGGCTGAGCGCAGGTTCGCCGCGTATTACCGCCTGTCAGGAGGGGTTGGCCGTCCTGATAGAGACCCTCACCTTTAGCTCCTTCCCGGATCGGGCCAAGCGCATCTCCGATCGGGTTATGGCCATCGACATGGCCGAGCATGGAGCCGACTTTATCGAGGTGTTTCAGCACTTTGTAGGCCAGGGTACCAGCGAGCACGATGCCTACAAGATCACCCAGCGGGTATTTCGCGGCGGCATGGTCGAAGGGGGCGCCTGCTTTACCAAGGACCTCTCCTATGTGCGGGGTTATGTGGAAACGGTCAACTTCATCCGCAGCGCCGTGCTGGAAGGAGTGCCCGAGATCCTGCCGATGCTGTTTGTCGGCAAGGTGACGCTGGACGATATTCCGGTGATCTATCAGCACTATCTGGAGGGATTGATCGCCGCGCCCCGCTACCTGCCGCCGATGTTTCGCGATCTCACCGGCCTCTATGTCTGGTTTGGCTTTGCCTCCGGCATGTCGCTGGTCGATATCGGCCGAGTACAGCAGCACTTTCGTCAGCTGTTTCACCGCCTGCCAGTGGCTGATCCCATCATTGCCCCCGTCGATATCGAGATCGACTGAACGGCAAATAGAGAAAAAGGGGCGCCAGATTGGCGCCCCATTTTATTCATACCTTGTCCAAACGCGGGTTATTTGAACGCCCGCCCCTCCAGATAGTGTTTGCGGCAGAGCGACACATAGCGATCGTTACCACCGATCTCTACCTGCTCGCCATCGCGCATCACCTGCCCGGCTTCATTGACCCGGGAGTTCATATGCGCCTTGTTGCCACACCAGCAGATGCTCTTCAGCTCTTCGAATTTGTCAGCCAGACAGAGCAGATGGTAGGAGCCGGGAAACAACTCGCCACGAAAATCGGTCTTGAGGCCATAGGCAATCACCGGAATATCCTGCTCGTCAACGATACGGGCCAGCTGATAGACCTGCTCCTTGGTCAGGAACTGAGCCTCATCCACGATAAACACATCGATGTGCTTGTTGGCATGGCGCTCTTTGACCATCTCGAACAGATCGCAGGTATCGCTGAACACTTCCACTCTCAGCTCGAGACCCACCCGGGCACTGATCACGCCGACACCGAAACGATCGTCGATGGCAGGGGTCATGGCCAGCGGGTGCATCCCCCGCTCCAGATAGTTGAAGTGTGCCTGAATGAGCTGGGTCGATTTGCCTGAATTCATGGTGGCAAACTTGTAGTGCAGTGAAGCCATGATACTGTTCCGAAACTGAATTTATGGGGCGCATGCTAACCAAAGCCCCCGCCAAAACCAAGGGGCCCGTGGGCCCCTTGCTCTATTAATGTTATGCCGTCGCGAGCGCTGGCTGCGCTTTGGCCTTTTTCAGGTGGTAACTGGTAAAGAGCACAAACCAGAGGGCGCTGACGCTGAAACCGGCAAAACCGGAGTGCATCAACCCCATCACCAGATAACCGAGAGCGGCACCGAAGGCGATGGCCAGTGCATAGGGAAGCTGGGTCATCACGTGATCGATGTGATGGCAACCTGCCCCCGTCGCAGAGAGGATGCTGGTACTGGAGATGGGAGAGCTGTGATCCCCGAACACCGAGCCCGCCAAAACAGCTGCCAGCATCGGCAGCATCAGACTGATATCGCTCGCTGCAGCCATGTCACCGGCCAGCGGCAACATGATGCCGAAGGTGCCCCAACTGGTGCCGGTGGCAAACGCCATGGCACAGGAGAGGATGAAGACCACAGCCGGCAGCACCTCGATTGGCAGATTGCCGTTGGCCAGAGATGCCAAGTACTTGCCGGTCTCCACATCGCGCACTACGGCACCGATGGTCCATGCAAACAGCAGGATATTGATGGCCGGCAACATGGCCATAACGCCTTGCGGGGCGGCCTTGATCCAGTTCTTGGCGCCGAGCTTCAGACGCATCGCCAAACCGATGGAGACCACCAGACTGCAGATCGCGCCATAGACCAGCGAGGAGCCCACATTGGTGTTTTCAAACGAACCGAGCAAGCTGAAAGGCAGGCCCTTTTCGCTCAGGGCAGCGGCACCCGAGTCAATCATGAAATAGACGGTGGCGGTGGTCAGAGTCAGGATCGGCAGCACCATGTCGATCATGCCGCCATTGCTCTCCTCCGGGCTCTCCATATCCAGCCCGATGGGACGCCCCTTGGATTCATCCCACAGCTTGCCTTCCAGCGCCCACTGTTCGTGTTGACGCATCGGGCCGATATCGAGCTGAAACGCGATGACGACCAGCACCATGATCAGGGTGAAGACAGCGTAGAGGTTCATCGGGATCATCTCGACGAACGCAGAGATGGGGCTCTGATCGGTCAGACCGTGGGCCGCCATGATGCCACCAACCAGCGCGATGATATAAGCGCCCCAGGAAGAGATCGGCATCAATACGCAGACTGGCGCAGCGGTTGAGTCCAGCAGATAAGCCAGCTTGGCACGGGAGATCTGGAAGCGGTCGGTCACCGGACGGCAGATAGCACCCACCGACAAGCTATGGAAGAAGTCATCGATAAAGAAGGCAAACACCATCATGCCGGTGAGGGTCTTGGCCCCTTTGCGGGTCTTGGCGCGCTTGGCGGCCCACTCGGCAAAGGCACGGGTTGCACCGGATACGCTCATCAGGCTGATGAGACCGCCAAGCAGCAGCATAAAGAGCAGCATGTTGATGTTGTCACGGTTGAGTGCGCCATCAACCCAGAAAATCTTCAGCACGGTACCCAGCAGATATTGCAGGGAGTCGAGAGGAGAAAACTGATTGAGCAACAGACTGCCGGTTAAAATACCGACGCCAAGCGACAACAGCACGCGGCGGGTCAGGATCGCCAAGGCGACAGCCAATAAGGGGGGAAGTACGGACCAACCGGAGTCGGCAAAATGACTAATGTCCATGATCTCTTTTCACCTAAAGAAAACAGGTGGAGATCTACCGAGAGGATCTAAAGAAACAAAACCTATGGGGAGGTTATACTCCTCAGCCCCTTCAGGTAGCGCTCCATAGTGGATGACTATGGCAGTCCTGCACCTATTAGATGCAGAACCAGCAGCCCGGTATGATGGCCTGGCCACTTCGGCGCTGACTCCTTTCCTTGTGCATCATCGGCATCACCCTCCGCACAAGTAGTCATAGGCAGCGCGCCTCTACTTAAAGGTATTCGAGAGACATTTTATCCAGCTGGCAGCTTATAGCAAGTTTTTTGATTAAATAATCATGATGTATGACGTTAGCACCCAAAAAGGTAGTCAATTGATGCAGCTTCGCTTCTTTTTGCGACACATTTAACCAATCAAAGCCTCATAAGCATCCATTAATATGATTGAATGCCGAATATAATCTCTCGTGATGACGATTTATCTTCTACTTATTATTTTTGCCCTTCTTGACTTATTTAAAGTGACACGTAAAAATCAGGATGAACATAATATTTCCTTCTGACTTGACGTGGACAATCCTATGAATGAATTTTTGAAAGTGCTGCTTAATATCCGCAGTCTGCGTGCCACCTGCCGTGAACTCTCTCTGGAGCAGCTGGAAGAAGCGCTGGAAAAACTCTCAGCAATCGTTGCCGAACGTCAGCAGGATGAAGCCGCTGAGCGTCAGGCTCGTGAAGAGCATCTGCGTAAAATCAATGAATATACCGAAATGCTGAAAGCTGCCGGTATTGATCCTGCAGAGCTGGTCAGCGCTGTTGCAGCTACTCCAGCCAAGGCAGAAAAAGCCAAGCGCGCCCCTCGCCCTGCCAAATATCGTTATGATGATAACGGCGTAGAGAAGACCTGGACCGGTCAGGGTCGTATGCCTTCTGCTATTGCCAAAGCAGTTGAAGCAGGTAAATCACTGGAAGATTTCGCTATCTGATTTCAGTGATAGATACCAATAAAAAACCTCGCTATTGCGAGGTTTTTTATTGGCTATGTTCTGAATGTTTATCTGCGATCCGTGGCTTTGATCCAGAATACTTCTTGTCCCTTTGACCGGCAGATAAGATAACGGGCAATAGTAAAGAACCAGTCGCTCATCCGGTTGAGATAGGCCAGCGCATCGAGATTCACGCACTCTTCGCGACTCAGGGTCAACAGCAGGCGCTCGCAGTGACGAACTAGCGTCCGCACCACATGGGCCTGCGCAGCCGCACGGGAACCGCCAGGCAGAATAAACTGGCGCAACGGCGGCAAATGTTCACTGTAGCTGTCGATCTGTTGTTCCAGTCTGACAATCCAGCTCTCATTGACTTGCCAAATTGACTCATTTTGGGCTGCGCTGGAAAATGCCAATTCACCGCCCAGATCAAATAGCTCTTGCTGCAACAACTGCAGATCCGCCAATAAACCGGCTTCTTGCTGGGGGATCTCGCAAATCAGCAGACCTATATGAGAGTTGAGCTCGTCAATATAGCCATAGGTTTCTACCCGCAAATGATCCTTGGCCAAACGGGTACCATCTGCCAACCGGGTCATCCCCTTGTCACCCTGCCGGGTATATATTCTCATTCTGACATCCTGTTAATAATGGGAATAATCATCGACTCCAGCCCGTTGAGCTTGATCTCGTATGCAAGAGCCAATGTCTGGCCCAGTTTACCCGCCGGAAAACCACTGCGGGCCATCCACACCAGATAAGGCTCCGGAATATCGATGATGCGCCGCCCCTGATATTTGCCGTAAGGCATTTTATGGCTCAGGGTAAGCAGCACCTGCTCATCGGATAGCCACTCCATATTAATCGATATCCAGATATTTATGGGTCTGAATAGAGAGTCGCCAATTACGTGCAATACAGGTTGCCATCGCGAGCTGGGTGGCTCGTGGTTTCTGACTGATAGGCTGCAATGCAATAACAACATCCGGACGCAGGTTTGCGGTAACCAGCAGAGCGTCAAGCTCTTCAATATGATGTTCTGTTGCCACCGGATGCTTGATCTCGTTGGCCCGCTCAAGCGCAGAGACCAGCACCGGCAACCCGCCTTTCATGCCGATCTTGGGTGATACCGTGACCCAGGTCTGCTCATGAGTCTTGATTTCGCTGGTACCACTGGTTTCAATCTGAACCTGATAACCCGCAGCCAACAGCGCTGACGAGAGCTCGGTCAGATCGTAGAGACAGGGCTCACCACCGGTGATCACCACATGACGCGCCTGATAGCCAAGCTCGACAAAGCTGGCAAGGATCTGCTCGGTTGTGAGCTGGCTCCAGCAATCCGACTCGTTGGAGCGATCCAGCACACGCACTCTGCCCACTTCACGAGCAGGATCGACCACCCAGGTATGTCGGGTATCGCACCAGGGGCAGCCCACCGGGCACCCTTGCAGGCGAACAAAGATGGCGGGCAGGCCGGTAAAGACCCCCTCCCCCTGGATGGTCTGGAATATCTCGTTGATTGGGTAGTGCATCTTGGTCACAGCTTGTTGCAAAAGCCGCGGATTATACCCCAATCATCAGCCAGAGGCAGGCTCATGCTCCGCTTTTCTCACCCAGTCCGGTTTTCTCACGCATTTTGGCCATGATCCCCGCTTTGTCTGCCAGATAACCGTCCAGTCCGCGGCTACGCAGATTACATGCGGGACAGGTGCCACAGCCATCGCCAGCGATGCCGTTGTAGCAGGTCAGCGTCTGCTGGCGCACCGTATCGAGATGGCCATAGTGATCCGCCAGCGCCCAGGTTTCGGCCTTGTCGAGCCACATCAGTGGAGTTTCAAAACGGATGCCGCGATCCAGCCCTAGGGAGACCGCCTGATTGAGCGCCTTCACGAACTCGTCGCGACAGTCGGGATAACCGGAAAAATCGGTCTCGCATACCCCGGTGATCACCGCTTCGGCACCGACCTGATAGGCATAGATAGAGGCCAGCGTGAGGAACAGGATATTGCGGCCCGGCACGAAGGTATTGGGCAGGCCATTATCCTGCAGATCACAGCTCACCGGGATATCGTCACGAGTAAGTGCAGAGATAGCCAGTTCGTTGAGCAAGGTAACATCCATTACCTTGTGAGCGGTGACACCCAGCAGTTGCACCAGATGGCGGGCGGTATCGATCTCTTCCCGATGACGCTGGCCATAGTCGAATGTGATCGCATGAACTTCGTCATAATTGGCCTGCGCCTGCACCAGACAGGTAGTGCTGTCCTGACCGCCACTAAATACCACAACTGCTTTTTTCATACTGAGAACTCCTTGCAATGTCATGTCCGGCGCCCCTCGGCAAAGGCTTGCCACTGGGTATTGAGCCGTTCGAAAAGGGTAAGCAGGGGGGCATAGCGTTCGGGCTCGCCCTCCCATTGAGATAACAGATGGTAGCCCGCCTCTATCGTCGAGAGGGCTTCAGGAAACGGCTTTTTACGAATCGCATATTGCCCTGCGATGGCGCCAAGCCCAATCCGCGGCAAGCGGGCCAGTGCCGGGTTGCTCTGCAACATCCGAAAGGCTTTGCGCCAGGTGCCATCGAGCAGAATAAACGCTACGGCGGTCGCAGCTGGTGAGACGCTCGCCATCTTCTCTCTGAGTTCAGCAGGTGAAATGGACTCTTCATCCGGCCAGAGCAGATAACAGCGCAAAGAGGGGTCGGCAAGCAGGTCGTTGAGCCACCTATCGCCGGAAAAATCCTCCCCGACCCGGATCTCTGCTTGCTGCAGCGAGGCAGCCAGCAGTACTGCGGTGCCCTTTGGGTGGGCCACTTCATAGGGATGCTGAAGAATGAAGAGAGGCGTACGGTTTTCAAGTGGCACGATATATTCACACAGGCACGCTTTGAGGGCTCGGGCACAGCGTGTACAGTATCGACTGTTTTTGTCGTTGGGCTGTTTCATGTCGTCAGAAAAATCTGGATTGCTCTGGGTTATCACGCTCTCTCTCACCAGCTTGCTGCTCTTTTTTACCGTGCCTGATCTCCAGCTCTCCTTCGACCGGACAGAGATTGCTCACGGTGAAGGGTGGCGGATCATAACAGGCAATCTGGCTCATACCAATCTGTGGCATCTGCTGCTCAATCTGGCAGGTTTAATTATCCTCTACTGCCTGTTTCGCGACTACCTGGGCAATAACCGGCTGCCACTCCTGATGCTGCTGCTCTGGAGTGCCGTGGGGCTCGGGATCTGGTTCTGGTGCCCGCACACCCAGTGGTATATGGGGCTGTCGGGCTCACTGCACGGACTGTTTGTCTGGGGAGCCATCCAGGATATCCGCCATGGTCGCCGTACATCGGGTTGGCTGTTGCTGGCTGGCGTGGGGCTCAAGCTGGCAATGGATTTCTACAATGCGGGCGAGAGTCCTATATCGACGCTGATCGGTGCCAGAGTCCACATAGAATCTCATCTGATTGGTGCAGGTGCAGGCCTGCTACTCGGCCTGCACCGGTCTCGGTGACGGCCGGGATTACGCCCCCGCCAGCTCGCGATTGATGGCAGCCAGCATGGCCGCCGGATCTGCGGCCTGAGTGATGGGACGGCCAACCACCAGATAGTCGGATCCCGCATCCACAGCGGCTTTTGGCGTCATCACGCGGCGCTGATCACCTGCTTCTGAGCCGCTTGGACGGATCCCCGGGGTCACTAGCTTGAAATCAGCGCCCAGCAACGCCTTCAGCTCGCGCGCTTCGTTGGCCGAGCAAACCACACCGTCAAGCCCGGACTCTTTGGTCAGCCTGGCTAGCCGGATCACCTGCTCGGCAGGGGTCACATCAAGGCCCAGCGGCGCCATGTCGGATTGTTCCATGCTGGTCAGCACAGTCACCCCAATCAGCAGTGGCGCCTTGTCGCCATAAGGCTGCAGCGCATCGACGGCTGCCCGCATCATTCGCTCGCCACCACTGGCATGCACGTTGACCATCCAGACGCCGAGCTCGGCACTGGCGGCTACCGCCTTGGCGACGGTATTGGGAATATCGTGAAATTTCAGATCCAGAAAGACATCAAATCCCTTGGCAACCAGCAGGCGTACAAACTGCGGGCCAAACAGGGTAAACATCTCCTTGCCAACCTTGAGACGGCACTCGGCCGGAGAAATACGTTCAATGAACGCCAAGGCATCAGCTTCGTTCTGATAATCCAGCGCTACCAGTACTTTTGGATCGAGCATCTCACTTCCTATTGATGGTTATTCACCGTCCAGACCACGGATCGGCTTGATGGAACCCCACTGCCGGCAGGATGGGCACTGCCAGAACAACGAGTGAGTGGCAAAGCCGCACTGCCGACACTTGTGGGTTGATTTGATTTTGATCTGTTCGCCAACCAGCTGCTGCAACAGCTCGAGACTCTCCTTGGCAGGCCCCTCCTCTGCACTGGCCAGCTGAAAGCCGACCAGTTGATAGAACCCTTTCATGGAGGGGTGACGGCGCAACTGGCGTAGCACCAGGGCGCGAGCCTGACTCAAGCCATCGCGCTCCTCGACCAGCTGGGCCAGAGCCAGCGTAACCGTCACGCCAGCATGCTCTTCAACCGCTTTCTCGAGCAGCGGGATCAGGGTGTAAGTACGCCCCAATTGCTGATAGCACTCAAGCAGCTTGGGCATCGCTTCCGAGGCAAAATCGATGTCCTGCTCAAATACCCGCAGCAGCTCCTTGCTGGCCTGTTCATACTCCCCCTCTTCCATTGCCAGCTCAGCCAGACGCAGACTGGCGCGGGCACAGCCCGAATTGACGCTGAGCGCTCGCTTGAACTTGGCAAGCGCAGTGGACTTGTCGCCGTCACGCAGCGCGCTTTCAGCCTGCTCGCAATAAAAGTGGGAGATAGGTTCGGCCAGCTTCTTGCCTTGATACTTTTGCAGGCGAACCGCCACCGAGATGGCATTGTCCCAGTCACGCAGTTGCTGATGGATGATCAACAACTGGGCCAGCGCCGTCTCCTCGAAGTCACTGTCTTCACACAGCTCGTTCCAGAGCGCTTCGGCCCGGTCCAGCAAACCAGCGGCAAGAAAGTCACGGGCCAACTCCTGCAGCGCAAGCTGGCGCTGCTCGCGAGTCAACTGGCGGGTGACCAGGTTCTGGTGGATCTTGATGGCCCTGTCAACTTCACCACGCTGGCGAAACAGGTTGCCGAGAGAGATATGGGTTTCGATGGTTTCACTGTCCACTTCCAGCAGCTGGATAAAGAGATCCACCGCCTTGTCAGATTCATCGGACAGCAAATAGTTGAGGCCCGCCACATATTGGCGGGAAAACTGGTTACTCTGTTTCTGGGTGTCCTGGCGAACACTCCTGCGCCCCATGTACCAGCCATAACCGGCGGCAATGGGCAGCAGCAGGAAAAGCAGTTCAAGCATTGAGGAACATTATTCCTTACCCGCTGAACGGGCCAGCTCCAACTCGCGGGTTTGACGACGCATGGTGCGGTTGAGGGTGCGGTTTTGCAGCTTCAAGCGCAGGAAAAGCAAGCCGAATACCAGCCAGCCCAGCATGAAACCACCGGCAAAAAAGAATCCCAGCAACATGGCGAGGGAGAATTCGCCCTGAGCAATCAGGTAATTGAACTGAACCAGTTGGCCATTTTGTGAGCCTAACGCCAGGGTGAGGACAAACACCAGCACCAGCGGAATGAGGGCCAAAATACGCTTCATAAGAGCTCCCTGTCAGTATCTAATGAGAGGCTGATTATCCTTAAAATCACAGGCAGACTCTAGAGTGAATGGGAAAAGAGTTTGATAAACAAGATAGTTGGCACGATTTGTGTGCCAAAAACAAAAAAGGCATACCCGAGGTATGCCCATTTTCGCATTATTCGATGATGTTGACGCGCTCGCGCAACTCTTTGCCAGGCTTGAAGTGCGGGACATATTTCCCGGTCAGTTCAACCTTGTCCCCGGTCTTGGGGTTACGGCCCACACGAGGGGCACGATAGTGCAGTGAAAAACTGCCGAATCCACGGATTTCAATCCGGTCGCCGTTTTGCAAGGTCGACGCCATCTGCTCAAGGATCTCCTTGATGGCGGCTTCGACATCCTTGGCCGGCATATGCATGCGGCTGGCTGCCAGTTGTTCGATGAGATCTGATTTGGTCATAACGTTAAATCTCCTTCCCCGATCACATGCAATAATCATTTTGCCAGGATAAAAAAGGGCGGCGCAATGCCGCCCTTTTCTTGCATCAAGGATTACTCACCCTTGGCGGCTTTGAACGCTTCAGCCATAGCATTGCTGAACACAACTTCTTCTTGCTGGTTCAGGTTATCGATAGCAACGCGCTCGTCAGCTTCGTCCTTAGCACGGACAGACAGGCTTACGGTGCGGTTCTTACGATCAACGCCCATGAATTTAGCTTCAACTTCGTCACCAACAGACAGCACCAGAGTGGCGTCTTCTACGCGGTCACGAGCAGCGTCGGAGGCACGCAGGTAGCCTTCTACGCCGTCAGCCAGTTCGATAACGGCACCTTTGGCATCAACCTCGGTAACCTTACCCTTCACAATAGCACCTTTCTTGTTGTCAGACAGGTACTTATTGAACGGGTCTTCTTCGATCTGCTTGACGCCCAGGGAGATGCGCTCACGCTCCGGGTCAACTTGCAGAACAACGGCTTCGATCTCGTCGCCTTTCTTGAATTCACGAACTGCTTCTTCGCCCTGGTTGTTCCAGGAGATGTCAGACAGGTGAACCAGACCGTCGATGCCGCCGTCCAGACCGATGAAGATACCGAAGTCAGTGATAGACTTGATCTTGCCGGAAACACGGTCGCCTTTGGCGTGAGTTTCAGCAAACAGCTGCCACGGGTTGGATTTGCACTGCTTCAGACCCAGGGAGATACGACGACGCTCTTCGTCGATGTCCAGAACCATCACGTCAACCACGTCACCAACGTTAACAACTTTGGACGGGTGGATGTTCTTGTTGGTCCAATCCATCTCAGATACGTGTACCAGGCCTTCAACGCCTTCTTCGATTTCAACGAAGCAGCCGTAGTCGGTCAGGTTGGTCACGCGGCCAGACAGACGGGTGGTCTCCGGGTAACGCTTGGCGATAGCAACCCACGGATCTTCGCCCAGTTGCTTCAGACCCAGAGATACACGGGTACGCTCGCGGTCGAACTTCAGAACCTTGACAGCGATCTCGTCGCCAACGTTGACGATTTCGGAAGGATGCTTAACGCGCTTCCACGCCATGTCGGTGATGTGCAGCAGGCCGTCAACACCGCCCAGATCTACGAATGCACCGTAGTCGGTCAGGTTCTTGACGATACCCTTAACTTCTTGACCTTCTTGCAGGTTAGCCAGCAGGCTTTCACGCTCGGAGGTGTTCTCGGTTTCGATCACTGCGCGACGGGAAACAACAACGTTGTTGCGCTTCTGGTCCAGCTTGATGACTTTGAACTCGAGTTCTTTGTTTTCCAGGTGAGCGGTGTCACGGATCGGACGCACGTCAACCAGAGAACCCGGCAGGAAGGCACGGATGCCGTTCAGCTCAACGGTGAAACCACCCTTGACCTTGCCGTTGATGATACCGATAACGGTAGCTTGCTCTTCGTAAGCTTTTTCAAGCTGCAGCCAGGCTTCGTGGCGCTTGGCTTTTTCGCGGGACAGCTTGGTTTCGCCGAAACCATCTTCGATAGAGTCCAGAGCCACGTCAACGGAGTCACCTACGTTGATTTCCAGCTCGCCCATGGCGTTCTTGAATTCTTCAGCCGGGATAGCGGACTCGGATTTCAGACCGGCGTCAACCAGTACGAAACCGTTCTCGATAGCAACGACAGTACCCTTGACGATGGAACCTTGACGGGTTTCAACGGCGTTCAGGGACTCTTCAAAGAGTTGAGCAAAAGATTCGATCATTAGTTTATGTCACAAATGAAACATCCACTTGTCATCCAGCACAAGCGGGGTTGTTTTTAATAATCTGCGCCATCCATGGTGCAGACGACCGGATGTCAGCTTGCGCTGGCATCTCCGAGTTGTTGCTCTGCATAGGCGAGCACTGTTGCCAGTACCTCTTCTATGGTCATGGTGGTTGAATCCACCACGAGAGCATCTTCTGCCGGTTTCAGGGGGGCAACGGCGCGATTTCTATCGCGATCGTCACGCTCACGGATCTCGGTTAAAAGACACTCAAAGTTAACATCAAAGCCCTTATCTTGCAACTGCTTATAGCGGCGCTGAGCCCGCTCTTCGGCACTTGCGTCGAGGAAAATCTTCACTTCGGCTTCAGGGAAAACCACTGTACCCATGTCACGGCCATCAGCAATCAGCCCCGGCGCCTGACGAAATGCCCGCTGACGGCGCAGCAGCGCTTCACGCACGCGCGGGAATGCCGCGATTTTACTGGCGGCGTTGCCGACCTGCTCGGTCCGGATGGTACGGGAGACATCCTCCCCCTCCAGGATCACCTTGACCAGATCACCTTCCACCTGAAACTGCACATCCAGATTGGCGGCCAGCGGCACCAGCGCGGCTTCGGAATCGAGCTCGACATCATGATGCAGGGCAGCCAGTGACAACACCCGATAGATGGCGCCGGAGTCGAGCAGGTGCCAACCCAGCTTTTCTGCCAGCAACTGGCACAAGGTGCCCTTGCCCGCACCACTTGGGCCATCAATTGTCATTACGGGGGCCATCTGAGGCATAACTTCTCTCCTGCACAATGTTGCTCCCGCTCCTTGGAGCGAGTTAATGGGCGCCGATTATACCCGAATGTGCCGGCGCTGGCAGTTATCTGTCACCAGATTTGCGCAAAAGGGGAAAATAGGGATACCAACGACGCCATCTGTTGATTTGCTTCACTATTTCATTAATCAATGCGGGGACTTGTTCTTATGGTCGTCATCCAGAAGGCGCGCTAAACTGGGCCCCTTTTTCTGAGCAGTTGTAGTAAGGAGCAACCTATGAGCAGCGTTACCCTAGTGGCCAAATCCAAGTTGCCAACCCCTTGGGGCACCTTCACGCTGGTAGGTTTTCAGGAAACCGGCACAGGCAAGGATCACGCAGCCCTGGTGATGGGCGATATCACTGGTGCTGAACCCGTTCTCGGGCGTATTCACTCCGAATGTCTGACCGGCGACGCCCTGTTCAGTTTGCGCTGTGATTGCGGTTTCCAGCTGCAGGCCGCATTGGAGAACATCGCCAAGGCGGGCCGCGGCGTGCTGTTGTATGTCCGTCAGGAGGGTCGCGGTATCGGCCTGTTGAACAAGATCCGCGCCTATCACCTGCAAGATCAGGGCGCTGATACCGTTGAGGCCAACGTAGCGCTCGGCTTTGCCGCCGACATGCGCGACTACACCATCTGTGCCGACATGCTCAAACAGCTGGAGGTGCAATCCCTCAAGCTGATGACCAACAACCCGCGCAAGATGAAGGCGATGGAATCCTTTGGCATTCCGGTGGCCGAGCGAGTTCCCCTGCAGGAGGGGCGCAATCCCCACAACGAATTCTACCTCTCGACCAAGGCCAGCAAACTGGATCACATGTTGAAAAAGTGATGTTGGCTGACAGAGATGCTGACCGGCAATGAAAAACGCCTCCCTGTGGAGGCGTTTTTTATTTGTACTACAGGCCTCTCAGCGCTCGGGCAAGGTGGCCAGCAGCGCCTGCCACTCCCGCTGATTCGGTGCGGCAAGATACGCATCAAGCCGTTCACGGCTGAGCGTCGGAGCAAGCCGTGCAATAAAATCATAAAGATAGGCTGGCACGAATGCCCCTCTGCGCAGACCAATAGCCGCCATACCGGCCGGCAGATCGGGCAGCGCCTTCATCACCAGATCATCATCGCGGCCCGTTTCCCGGGCCAGCATTGCCATGATCCCAAACCCCATCCCCTGCCTGACATAGGTTTTCAGCACGTCGCTGTCACTGGCCAGACAGGCTATGCGATGCTCTTCATGATGGGCTGACGTTGGAGCCAATGATCGTCCGTCGCTGATCAGCGCCACATTGCCCAAGTCAGCCAGTGAACTCGGCGAGCGTGCCGCCACAGGATGGCCCGCTG
Organism: Aeromonas sp. SE22; assembly: GCF_038739755.1. Lineage (NCBI taxonomy): Bacteria > Pseudomonadati > Pseudomonadota > Gammaproteobacteria > Aeromonadales > Aeromonadaceae > Aeromonas > Aeromonas sp. SE22. Next base: position 87,689 of record NZ_JBCGFD010000004.1, on the reverse strand, counting down.
GCACCACCAGCCCCCGCAGCCAGCGAAAGCTCGGCAGGATCAGCAACACCTCGTCGTGATGCTCTTCGATATCATCAAGCAACATCAGGTGAGCGCTACCGCTTTGCAGGGCACTGCAACATGTTGCTGCATCTCCCTGCATCAGGGTGAACGTCACCTTGGGAAAACGGGCGGTAAATCCCTTGATAAGGTCGGGGAGAATATAGCGAGCTTGCAGATGGGTCGCGGCGACGGTGAGTTGTCCCTGTTCCGGGTGGATATGAGCCCTCGCCATCGTCTTGATGGTTGCCACCTTCTCCAGCACGTCGGTCGCGACCTTGAGCACTTCCTGACCGATCGGGGTGATCCGGGTCAGATGCTTGCCGCTTCGCTCGAAGATCTGGATGCCAAGCTCATCTTCCAGCATTCGTACCTGCTTGCTGATCCCGGGCTGGGAGGTATAGAGGCTCTCGGCTGTCGCCGACAGATTAAGGCCGTGATTCGCCACTTCGACGATATAACGCAGTTGCTGCAGCTTCATGGCGCAATCCTCTGGCGGAGACACCACTAATAGTAAACAACTTTTGCCAGCCCACTGTCGATACGACCCGGCCCCATCAGGCCGGGCGATCTTTGAGCAAGAAATCGCGCAAGGCACGGTTGGCCATGGAGAGCGGATCACCCCGTCGCCACGCTACGCAGAGATCGAGAAAAATCGGAGGTTCGAAAGGCACGCCGCACAAGTCCGGCTCCTCCTCCAGCACCATCCGCAAAAAGGTGGTCACGGCAAAACCCTGACGCACCACAGCCTTGAGCAGGGGGATCAGGTTGCTCTCGAAGGCGATGTCGGGCTCAACCCCCAGCTTCTGCGCCAGCGCCTCCATGTGCTCCCGGTGGTAAAAGCCACGCCGGAACAGTGCCAGCTCCTGGGTAAAGAACTGGGCGAGCGTGACGGAGTCTGCGCCGCGCAGCGGATGATCCTCCCCCACCACCATCAACATCTCTTCGCTCAGCAGATGGGCCCCTTCAATGGCCGGGGGCAGATCACTGGTGATCAGGATGGCGAGATCCAGAGTGCCATCCACCATCCGGCTCAGCAGCTCCCGGGTGCCCGCCTCCTCCACCCGGATCTTGAGCCCGGGATAGCGGTGTTTGAAAGCCATCAGGCGCGAAGGAAAGTAGTAAGAGCCCATCATGTAGGGGATCCCGATACGCACCTCCCCCCGCTCCAGCCCCTTGAGCTCAGCCATCTCGGCCTCAGCCTGGTGCATCTGCAACAACAGACGCTCGGCGTGGCGACAGAGCACCTCCCCCTCCGGCGTCAGCCGTACCGCCCTGTCCTGACGGTCGAACAGGCGCAGCTCAAGCTGCTGCTCCAGCTTGGCAATGGCCATACTGATGGCGGGCTGGGCCACATGCAGGCTGTTGGCCGCCCGGGTAAAAGAGCCGGCATCCCTGACCGCCAGCAGATAGGTGAGTTGTTTCAGGTCCATGTATCAATTCATCTTATGAGATGGATAACTTAAATATATTATATTTATATCTATGCGTGCCTTACCCTGATGAAAAATGGTCAGGACGATATGCAATGATCGAAGCCGGTAGTCGTGAATGGATACGCGCCACCCTGGCGCTCAGCCTGGGATCCTTTCTGGTCTTTCTCAATCTCTATCAAACCCATCCCCTGCTCCCGCTGCTGGCTCAGGTCTTCTCGGTCAACTCGCTCGCCGCCAGCTGGACGCTGGCGGGCTGTACCGCCGGGCTGGCTACCTCCCTGCTGCTCTGTGCCCGACTGGCGGATCGCCATGGCCGTCGCCAGATCATGCTGGGAACCCTCACCCTGGCCATCCTGCTCTCCCTGCTGATCCCTCTCGTCGAACAGTTTCGCACCCTGCTCATACTGCGCGTGCTGCAAGGCGCGCTGCTTGCGGGCCTGCCGGCAACAGCTATCGCCTATATGGGCGAGGAGTTCAGCAAGCGGGCACTGCTCTCGGCGGTCGGAGTCTATATCGCCGCCAACTCCCTTGGTGGGATCGCGGGGCGCGTGGTGGGCGGGCTGCTGGCCGGCTGGTTTGGCGACTGGCAACACACCTTCCTCGGGGTTGGCGTGATCAGCCTGTCGCTCTTGCCGCTGGTCTTCTGGCTACTGCCAAAACAGGCCCGCTTTGTTCCCGTCAATCCGGCCCCGGGCCAGTTTGCCCGCGCCCTGCGTGGTCATCTGACCAACCCGCTGCTGGTGGGGGCCTATCTGATTGGCGGGCTCAATTTCATGGTCTTTTTGAACCAGTTCAGTTATCTCACCTTTTTGCTGGCCAAGCCCCCCTTCTCCCTGCCGACCCAGTGGCTCGGCATGCTCTTTCTCACCTATCTCTCGGGTACGGTCGCCTCTTCTCTCAGCGGTCGCTGCGCCAATCGCTGGGGTGCACAGCGCATGTTGCTTGGCGGCATTGCCCTCATGGCGCTCGGTAGCCTCTGCTTGCTGCAAGGCACTCTGCCCGCCATTTTGAGCGGCCTGCTCATCTCGAGCTTCGGTTTTTTCATGGCGCACGCTTGTGCCAGCGCCTGGGTCGGCCACCATGTCGAACACAATCGGGCGCTCGCCTCCTCCCTCTATCTGGTGGCCTACTATCTGGGCGCCAGTCTGGGCGGGCTCTACCTCCACCCCTTCTGGGAGAAGGGAGGGCTGGGCGGTCTGGTGCTGGGGATCGAGCTGGTGCTGCTCCTGACCGCAGGCCTTGGGATTTGGCTAGGCCGTCTGAAACAACGCGGCGAGCATGAGCTGACGCCTCACCACTTTGCGTAAACAAAGAAAAAGAGAGGGGCCCCCGGGTGCCCCTCTCTTCATCCGATATCAATCTTCCAAGCCCTTAGTGGGTCTCGAAATAGTCGTCGGGTACCGCCACTACCGAGCCAGTGGCCACCTCTTCGGCGATCACCTCCGCCAGCGGGCGCAGGTGAAACTTGATCTGCCCGGAAGGCAGCATCAGCGCCACATCGGGATTGCGACTATCCAGCATGTTGCCGGTTTTAAAGGGAAGCTTGGGATGGCACTCCACCAGCGCCTGAAGGGAAGGCACCACCAGCTCGATATGCTCAAGCCCGGCCTGATGAGTGCGGCCCGGTTTGGGCGCAGCCAGCTCGATGCAGGGAACGCGTACCGCTCCGACCTGCACTGGCTGATGCAGCTGATAAGTAGCGATGGGACGGCCACCTATCATCCCCTCCACCAACAACTCCCCTGCCCCCGTCAGCAACTCGTTGAGGTGCTGATATTCGGGCAAGGTAGCGGCACGATAGCAGAGGTGATCGATGTGAGGTTCAGTGAAAGAGAGGCCACATTTGGCCAATTCAGCCAGCAACCGGGAAACAAAAGGGGCCATCGGCCCCAAAGTAGAATCGAGTGGGTGAGACATGCTTACCATTTCTTCTTGGGTTGAAACAGGACATCGAGCTCGTCGGCTTCCTTGTCCTTGATGTTTTGCAGATCCTGCGCACTGTTTTGCTGCTGCAGCTCTTCGAGCTCCTTGAGCCCCTGCCGCATATCCTCTTCTCGAGCCAGCAGATAGGGATCCTTGTCCACTACGCTGGCCATGGCGGAGAGCCCTTTGGTGTAGAGCTGGCGGCAAGTGCCGTACTGGCCCTGAATGCGGGCATCCATCGCCCGCTTGACCAGATTCGAGATATTGATCTTCAGCTGCATCAGCTCGAGGCGGCGATCTTCCTGGGCAAACCCTTGCGGATCAATCTTGCCCTTGTTGTGCTCGACCCGCAGCACGGCACGCATCTTCTTGACCAGCTGCAGCATCTGGATGGCCTGGCGATCGGACTCGGGCGTCTTGAAGTGCCCCTCATCCTGCGCGCTGTAGTTCTCCTGCACATTCTTGATCTGGGTCTGAACATCGATGATGCGCTGCTTGATCTGGCTGTTTGGCATCACCTGGGCAATGGCGCGATAGGCATCCAGAATGCGGTGTTGCATCAGCAGCACCATGTTTTTGGAAAAGGGCACCAGATTGACGTTCAGCAGCACCTCTTCGGTCTCGTCAGCCACCGTTTTGTGTCTGGCAACCGCGTGGCGCTTGTCCGACTCAGCTTTCTGCTTATATTGCTGCACCACGTTATAGGCGATAACCAAAAACAGGAGTGCGCCAATCGACAGCAATACCAAAGTTAAAATCATAGGATGTTCAAACCCCTGTCCCAATCCAATTGCGTGATCCTACAACAGCTTACCCACTTAAGGTAGCCTGCAGATCCCCCCTTGCCCACGATTTGTCACCAAGCTGGGCGGCAGCTCCCGGAGAGATAGCAGGATCAAGAGGGGGCGCACAAGATGCACGCTCCCTTTTAGTATCGCCCATCAGGCTCATTACTTGAGGTTAAAGCCTCGGGATTGCAGGAAGCCCAGCATAAAAGGACGGGACTCCTTGGTCAGGATGGCACGGATCTGGCCGCTCCAGGTCTGCTGCTTGTTGTTGCTGCTGCGAGCCTGATAGTAGGCCTCAATCTGCTGATCGTAGTGAGCCAGCAAGTCGCGATCCAGCTCGCGCTGATAGCACTCCTGATGCACAACCAGTGCCCGTGGCAAACGGGGCTTCTGCTCAGGCTGCTGGGCAGGATGACCGAGGCAGAGGCCAAAGAGCGGGATCACCCGATCAGGCAAGCCCAGCAGCTCGCTCACCTCGGCCGGATGGTTGCGCAGACCACCGATATAAACCCCGCCGAGCCCCAGCGACTGCGCCGCCAGCAGGGCATTTTGCCCCATGATGGCACCGTCGATGGCACCGATCAGCAGCTGCTCCGCATAGCCGGTCTGGGCATCTGGCACTATCTGGCCGTGGCGGTGGTAATCGGCGCAAAACACCAGAAACTCCGCCGCTTGTTCAACATAGGGTTGATTGCCCGCCAGTTGTGCCAGCTGCTTGCGCGCTTCAGGCCCGGTCACCCGAATGATGCTGGTCACCTGCAGAAAACTTGAGGTCGATGCCGACTGGGCGGCGGCCAGAATGGCATCCAGCTGCTGCGAGCTGATGGGCTCGGCAGTGAACTGACGAATGGAACGATGGGAAAGGATAAGATCGATGGTCTGATTCATGGCACCTCCAGAGTGAGGTAACACCATAACGAAAAAAACGAGGGAGCCCAAGGCTCCCTCGCATACCCCGTTCAGGGGGCCGGATAGACATACGGTGCTTGCAACCCGAGCGGGAAGCCAAGTGCCCAGTAGAGCAGCAGGAAGATGGTCCAGCTCACCAGGAAGGCCAGCGAGTAAGGCAGCATCATGGAGACCAGGGTGCCGATCCCGGTGCTCTTCACATACTGCTGGCAATAGACCACCACCAGCGGGAAGAAGACCATCAACGGGGTGATGATGTTGGAAGCGGAATCACCGACACGGTATGCCGCCTGGGTCAGCTCGGGGGAGATCCCGACAGCCATCAGCATAGGTACCAGAATGGGGCTGATCAGCGCCCACTTGGCGGATGCCGACCCCACCACCAGATTGACGGTCGCGGTCAGCAGGATCATCCCGACAATGGTGATTTCACCGGGCAGCGCCAGTGCATGGAGCACCTCGGCACCGGAAAGGGCCAGCAGGGTGCCCAGATTGGAATCGCCAAACGCCTTGATGAAGAGCGCGCAGAAGAAGGCCATCACCATGTAGGAGCCCATCTTGTTCATGGTGGCCGACATGGCATCGATCACATCCTTGCCGCTCTTGAAGTTGCCCGCCACGAAGCCGTAGACAATCCCGGGCAGGATAAAGAGCAGGAAGATGAGCGGCACGATGGATTTCATCACGGGGGCGGCAAAAGTGGTCAGCGAACCATCGGCAGCACGCAGCGGGGAATCGCTCGGGGAGAGCGCCAGCGCCAGCAGCACGATGGCAGCCAGCATGGCAAACCCGGCCCAGTTGAAAGCACGGCTCTCCTGAGCGGTGTAGCTTCCCATTTCGTCGGCACTCTCCAGATCGTCATTGAGCTCGACATGCTTGAGACGGGGCTCCACTACCTTCTCGGTGACAAACCAGCCGACGCAGATGATCAGCAGGGAGGATGCACCGGTAAAGATGATGTTGCACAGGGTATTGACCATGTACTCGGGGTCAAGGATTTGCGCAGCTGACTGGGTAAAGCCCTGCAGCAAGGCATCGCCACCGGATGGCAGGAAGTTGGCGGCGAAACCGCCTGAAACACCGGCAAACGCGGCAGCGATACCCGCCAGCGGATGACGCCCCGCGGCGTGGAAGATGATGCCGCCAATGGGGATCACCAGCACATACCCCGCATCCGCTGCGGTATGACTGACGATGGCCACCAGGATCAACATGGGGGTGAGGAAACGGGCCGGGGTCACTTTCAGCAGCTTTTTCAGGCCGGTATTGATAAAACCGGACTGCTCGGCCACCCCTACCCCCAGCATAGCCACCAGCACGATGCCTAACGGGGCAAAGCCGGTAAAGGTCGTGACCATGGTGGAGAGAAACTCGGCCAGACCGGCGCCAGTCAGCAGGTTGTTGACCACTACCGCTTCGCCAGTACGGGGATTGACCAGATCAAACTGGAATTGGGACAACACCCAGGAGCCGACCCAGACGATCAGCAGGGCGTAGAGAAACAGCATGGCGGGGTCGGGTAACTTGTTCCCGGCTTTCTCGACGCCATTGAGGAAACGGTTCAGCCAGCCACTGGGTGGGCTGGCCGGGCGGGCCTTGGTTGCAGCATGACTCATTATTGCGATTCTCCTTTCCCTAGAAATGAGGCCGCATGCTAGCAATCCTTACCGTTAACACCTATGACGCACTGCAAAGAATCGATTAATTTAGATTAATTAATTCAATATAAAATGCCAAATTGTGGCCTGACGCACATTCACTATCCTGCCATTCAAATGCTGACCAGTGGATAACGCCCTACCGGACACTCGACCACAAAGCCGCTCTCCTCGACTTGTGCCACAGTCAGCGGCTTGCTGAAGAGATAGCCCTGGAACACATGGCACCCCTGAGTCTGCAGTGCATCAAGCTCATGTGGCTCCTCTACCCCTTCGGCCATGATGCCGAGACCAAGGCTGGTGGCCATGGCGGCTGTCGCCCGGATCACCGGCAGATTGAGCCCGACCACAAAGGAGCGATCCAGCTTGATGGTGTCGATAGGCAACCGATTGAGGTAGGCCAGTGACGAGTAGCCGGTGCCGAAGTCGTCGATGGCGATATTGATCCCCTGATCACTCAAGGCATCCAGAATACCGAGACACCCCTTCATATCGAGCATCAATACGGTTTCGGTCAGCTCCAGAGTCAGGAGCGATGCCTCAACGCCATACAGCTCAAGCAGCTGATGCACCTGCACCGGCAACGAGGAAGAGAGCTGGAAACCGGAGAGGTTCACCGAAACGGGCACTCGCTTGCCAAACTGCTTTTCCCACTGCGCCACCTGAGCCAGCGCGGTGCCAAGCACCCAGCTGCCGATCTCGCGGATCAGCCCCATCTCCTCGGCCAGCGGAATAAACTCCACAGGCGAGACATGACCGAGTATCGGGTTGTACCAGCGCAGCAGCGCTTCGTAGCCAATCAGCGCGCCTTTTGCTGTATCCACCTGCGGCTGGTAACAGAGACTCAGCTCCTGTCGGCCAATTGCCTTGGCCAGGAACTGTTTGAGGTTCAACTTGCGCTGCAGGGTCTGCTGCATGCTGGGAGTAAAACGCTGCCAACGCAGCCGTCCCATCTGCTTGGCCTGATACATGGCCATATCGGCCCGGGTGATCAGGTTGTCACCGTCATCCGCGTCATCGGGATAGATGGCAATACCGATACTGCCGCCAATGGTCACTTCCGGCAGGCCACTCAGTTGCAGCGGGCGCGTCATCTGGGAGAGCATCTGATCGGCGATTTCCTGAGCCCGTTCGCCGTTGCTGCCAAGCGGCACCAGCGCGGTAAATTCATCCCCGCCAAGGCGCGCCAGCTCCACGTCTCGCGGGCAAATCTGCTTGAGACGACCGGCGACCCGCTCCAGCAGGCGATCGCCCGCCTTGTGGCCGTAGTTGTCGTTGACCAGCTTGAAGTTGTCCAGATCCATGAAGACCAGCGCGAAACGCTCGCCCAGGCCGCAATAGGCCTCGAGGGATTTCATCAAGCCATAGCGGTTGAGCAATCCGGTCAGGGAGTCGTGCCAGGCAAGGTGGCGATGCTCCAGCTCTTCGAGTTTGCGATCGGTGATATCCCGCATGGTGAGCAGGATCCGCGCCCCTTGCTGGATATAACGGAACTGATACTGGAACCAGCGCATCCCCTTGAGGGTTCGGCACTCCCCCTCGGTTACTACCTCATCAAGACGGGACAGCTTCTGGTAAAAGCCGCCATCCTTGTTGGCAAAAACCTGGGAGAGCTGGGTGATCCGGTGGCCAAAGCACATCTCGAAGTGGTAATTGCCACTCTCGAACGCCCCTTTGCTGTCAAACAGACAGGCCAGGGTATCGCCAGTCGCCAGAGAAGATTCCTGATAGAGGGTATCCGAGTCGAGCACCGCCTCGGTCATCATCATCAAACGCCCCGCGATCTGCACCCCGGAAAGACGCAGATAAATCTGCTTTTTGATCCCCTTTGGAGAGAGGGTCCACCACTCGTTGTAGCTGCGCCCCAGCTGAAAATCGCCGAGATAGCGCTGCAGCAGCAGATCGATGGCGGTTGCCATATCGGCAGAGAAATCCCGCGCGCACAACTCGTCGAGGGAGGCAGCCTCCCACACCAAGAGTGCGGCACGGTTTGCCCAGAAAATATGGTGATGCTCGATGTCATACACCCAGATCGGTGTATGCAGCACGTCCATGGTTTTCAGTAACCGTTCATCAAGCGTATTCATCTGGTTAATGTCATTCATGCGGAAGGGTCACTGGCCACCGGAAAACGGATCACGCAAGCTGCTACAGGCAGAATGCAAGATGCAAATATCTCTCGACTCGTATCTCACTAACCTGGTCAAGAGCAGGAAAACCATTTCATATATCGACGACAGAGCTGCATATCTTGAATTACTGACAATGACGCAATCCGAAGCTCACTCTGTCAAAAAACATTGTCTGCTCGATTTTTATCTTTTTTTCTCAGATAAAACAAGCACTAAGAGTTGCTCACTCGAGACCATACAGGTCAATTTTTCAATTCAATACAATATCTTTACTATCAATAAACTAATCAAAAACAATAACTCTCGCTCTACTCTGCGATAAAACTTTCATTAATTAACCAAGCGGATGGTTAAACAGACAAAAAGACGCCAGCATGTGCAAAAATGAAGCAATGACGGCAAAATGTCGGTTCATAAATTCAGGTGATGTTTGAAAAGAGACAAAACTGCAAATATATGACCTGGCTCACATTTTCTTGCAACGGAAAATAGCCGACCAGAGGGAGCGATCATCCCCTCTGTCACCCACCGGTTGCAGTTTCTGGCAAGAGATAAGGCTGTTTTTCAGATCAGCACCTCCTTGTATCGCCAATCAGCACCCTGCGAAACTAACCTCTCCTGCCCGGACCAGCAGCCAGCCTTCACACTACCTATAAGTGAGTAACAAAATAGTATCAATAGAAATCGAACCCAGATCAATTAAACGCTGAATTACGCTTGCCAACCCTGAATGCTCTTTTTAAGGTGGCCCCCTTGTTACACCAAGAACAGCGTTTATGAAGCACATCGAAGAGTTCTACCTGTTCGTCAAGGTGGTGCAAGAGGGAGGTTTCTCCCACGCCGCAGCCGCACTGGGCATGCCAACAGGCACCATCAGTCGACGCATATCCCAGCTTGAAGAGCATCTGGGATGTTCCCTGCTACACCGCTCGACCCGCAAACTTCGAATGACCGACGAGGGGCTGCGCTACTATGAGCGCCTCTGCACCCCGCTTGGCGAAATCGAACAGGCCACCGGCGAGATCCGGGGCAAAGAGGCCGACATCTCCGGCATTATCCGGATTGCTGCGCCCATCGCCCTCTCCAATACCATCCTGATCGATATGCTGGCCGAGTTCGGGTTGCACTATCCCGCGGTGCAATTCGAGATCTCCCAGACCAACGATCACCAGCACCTGTTCGATAACGACCGGGATCTGGTCTTCTTCAACGGTGAGCTGCCCCAATCACTGCCCAATGCGCGCTGTCTTGGCCACATCGAGTACGGGCTCTTTGCCTCACCGCTCTATCTGGCCAAAAAAGGGACTCCAGCCCACCCCAATCAGCTGGAAGAGCACGATCTCATCTACTGCTGGCCTCACCAGCACTGGCAGCTGACCGACAAAGAGGGGCAGCTTGTCTGCATCAAACGGGGGGCCAAGCTGGCGGTTAACCAGACCCAGGCGGCCGTGCGTGCCGCCAGACGCCACCTCGGGATCGTCAATGCCCCGCTCCACTACGTGCATAGCTTCTTGCAGGATGAGCAGTTGCGCCCGGTGCTGCCCGACTGGCAAACCGGCAATCGCCCCTTCTACATGCTCTGCTGCCAGCACCAGTTCGCCCCGTTGCGTGTTAAGATGTTTGCTGAATTTGTTGAAAAATATTCCGCGCGCTATCGCAACAGACAGTGGGACAATCAATTTTCACAAGGTGATACCCTCACCCATTGCATCTGACCGTTAGCGGGCCACACTTAATAGCACTCCTTGCCAACAGAGCCTGCCTAACACCATGAATGTATTGATCTGTGATGACTCCGGGTTCGCCCGCAAACAGTTGGCGCGGGCCCTCCCCGCCGACTGGAAAGTCGACTTGCACTATGCAGCCAATGGTCTCGAAGGGATCGAGCAGGTGCTGATGGGCCATGGTGACCTCATCTTTCTCGACCTCACCATGCCAGAAATGGATGGTTATGGCGTGCTGGAGACCCTCCAGCGGGAAGGGCTGCGCAACAAGGTCATCGTCGTCTCCGGCGACATCCAGCCAGAGGCCTATCAACGGGTGATGGGGCTGGGTGCGCTCGATTTCATCAAGAAACCTGCGGCCCCCGAAACCCTGCTTGCCCTGCTCAAACAGCACGGTTTCTGGAGTGCAGAGCCAGGCAACACGGCCGCAACGGCTGCGGCGCCAACCGGTGGCGTCGTCGCCGATGCAGGCGTCAAGATCACTCCGGAGATCCGCGACGTTTATCAGGAGCTGGCCAACGTCTCCATGGGCCAGGCAGCCGACCTGCTGGCCCGGCTGCTCAACGCCTTCGTGGTATTGCCGATCCCCAACGTCAACGTGCTGGAAGTATCAGAGTTGCATATGGCACTTTCTGCCGCCGCCGACTCGGATACCCTCTCCGCCGTCTGTCAGGGCTTTATCGGAGCGGGGATCGCCGGCGAAGCGCTGATCCTGTTCCATGACTCCAGCTTCAAGGATCTGGCCAAGCTGATGAACCATCAGGGAACGCTGGATCGCACTGCTGAGCTGGAGCTGCTGATGGATACCGCCAACGTGCTGATCGGTGCCTTCCTGCGCGGCTACGCCAACCAGCTCGACACCCCCTTCAGTCAGGGCCATCCGGTGGTACTCGGCCAGCACAGACCCATCAACGAGCTCATCAACACCAACAAGAGCCGCTGGCGCCGCACGCTGGCCATCGAGATCAACTACCGGATCCAGGATTACGCGGTACAGTGCGATCTGCTGCTGCTGTTTACCGAAGATTCCATCGCCACCATGAACAACAAAATCATGCACATGCTCTAGGAGTGACTATGGAAATCCGCGAATTTCACTGGTTGATGAACATAGTCCAGAACCTGGACGTCGGATTGGTGGTGCTCGACAAGGAGTACAAGGTTCAGGTGTGGAACGGCTTTATGGAGAGCCACAGCGGACGGCTGGCAGGCGAAGTCCGTGATGGCGTGCTGTTCGACCTATTCCCCGATGTGGATCGGGCCTGGTTCGAGCGCAAGGCCAATATGGTATTCAAGCTGAACAACCGCGCCTTCAGCACCTGGGAACAGAAACCCTATCTGCTGCGCTTCTCCAACTACCGCCCCATCACCGGCTCGGCACCCCATATGTTCCAGAATCTGACTCTGGTGCCACTCGCCGATTTCGGTGGTCAGGTGACCCACATCGCGGTGATGATCTACGATGCCACCGATGAAGCCATGCTGATGAGCGGCCAGCGACAGGCTTGAGCGTGCGGCTCATAAAACAGGGCGCCGTGGCGCCCTGTTTTATTTCGATATGAACAAGCCCCGCTATAAACGAGAGTCAGTATCACCAAGCGCTATTAACGTGCCCCGAGATACTCGGTGAAGGCGTCGATAACCTCTTCGATATCGTCGTCATTGATCTGCAGATGGGTCACCAGCCGCAGCTCGCCATAACCGGAGAAGAGAATGCCCCGCTCCTTCATAAAAGCGAGCAGCTGTGCCGGCTCCCCTTTGGCAAGGCGCAGAAATACCATGTTGCTCTGTACCAGCGAGAGATCGAGCTCAATGCCCGGCAGCGCAGCCAACCCTTCGGCCAACCGTTTGGCTCGGCGATGATCATCAGCCAGGCGCGCAACATGTTGCTCGAGGGCAAACAGGCCTGCTTGTGCCAGCATCCCCGCCTGACGCATGCCACCACCTACCATTTTGCGCAGACGACGTGCCCGGGCGATAAAGTCACGATCACCGACCAGCAGAGATCCCACCGGCGCACCCAGCCCCTTGGAAAGACAAATCGAGATGCTGTCAAACGGTGCGGCAATAACCTCCGCCGGGATATCGCTGGCAACGGCTGCATTGAACAGCCGGGCCCCGTCGAGATGCAGTTTCAGACCATGCTTGGCAACGAAGGCTCCCATCTCTTGCAGGTAGGAGAGTGGTAGCACCTTGCCGTTATGGGTGTTCTCAAGACAGATAAGCCGAGTCTGGACAAAATGTGCATCGTCTGGCGCCAGAGCAGCCTTGATGTCGTCGAAGGCCAGGGTGCCATCACGCTGCATGGGCAGCGGTTGCAGCGCCACAGAGCCGAGCACCGCACTCCCCTGCGCTTCAAACCGGTAGATATGGGCGCCAGCACCAAGAATGGCGCCTTCACCCCGCTGGCAATGGCCCATGACCGCCAGCAGATTGGACATGGTTCCCGATGGCACAAACAGAGCAGCCTGCTTGCCAAGCAACTTGGCCCCATATGCTTCCAGCGCATTGACGCTCGGATCTTCGCCGTAAACATCGTCACCGACTTCGGCATGGAGCATGGCCTGACGCATGGCATCAGTCGGCTGGGTAACCGTATCACTTCGTAAATCGATATAGCGCATGAGATCCCTCCTGAAACAGGAGAGTGACGTTAGCCATGGCCCCCCTGTTTGGCAAGGGGAGAGGCCGGATTATGTGAGGTAAACGGGGGCACAGATAGCCATGCAACTCCCTTTACCAGGGAAGTTGCTGACCATTGAGATCCAGTAGCTGACCCGATTGAGACAAAGACAAGCCATCGATCAGGTTGAGCAGCTTGCTCGCCACTTCGGCAGGATCCTGCAGCTGGTCTGCAGGCAGTTCAGCCAGAAAGGGAGCATTCATCGGAGAGTCCATCAAGCCGGGCGCGACCGCAATCACACCCGCCTGTGCAAAACGCCCCGCCCACTCAAGTGCAAGGGTCTTCACCCCCATATCGAGCGCCGCCTTACTCATCCGATAGCTGTAACGCCCCCCCGACTCGTTGGCAGTAATAGAGCCCGCCAGATCCGAGATCGCACAGAGCCAGACCTGGTGATCACCCTTCATCATCCTGCTCAGGCGCGCCGCCAAAGCCAGCGTTGGCCAGGCATTGGCCAGCAGGCTGTCACACAACCACTTGGGCACTACCTCCTCCACCCGTCGCTCCGGCATGGAGCGGGCATCATGGAGCAGGCCTATGGTGTTGATGACGACGGAGGGGAGCGGATCCACATCATAGGTCGTAAACAGCGCATCAAACGAGATGACGTCAACCTCCTGCAGCGGGAAAAAGGATCCGACAGGAAGCCCTTTTGGATAGTCGCGCCCAGCCAGCAGAAAAGTCTCATCCCTTGCCATCAGCTCTCTTGCCAGCGCCGAGCCAAGCGCACCGCTTCCGAGGATCAGATAACTCATCGCCATTCCCTGGTTCATGAATTTGTTTAGAGCGTATCAGAATAATCGCGGCCCGTGACCCGGCCTGAACACAGCTCGTTAACCCACCTAAGCTTCTCCAATGTGCCGACCAAACTCGCGGGCCAGCGCCAGATCGAGAAAACCGTCGCCCTTTTTATGGGTGCGCAAAAACTGGTAGTAAGCGAGCAGGATCACCAGCGCCTCCTCATCCGGCAGCACGACCTCGGGTTGCTGCTCCTGGAGCAGTTGCTGCGCCGCCCCGAGCGCCTCTCTATCCACAACTTCAGCCTGTCGATAGAGATAACCGCAGCCGGTTGCCAGCCATTCGAGCGAACAGTTGGCCCCCATCGCAATCTGGTTGGCCCGCGCCAACCCGGGCTCGGCCCCCTTCAGGTACTTGCGGATCAGCGCCTCGCTCAATCCTACCTTACGGGCAAAGGCGCTGATGCTCCCCTCTCCGATGAGACTCTGCAGCCGCTCGGCAAACCCATCCATCTATCACTCTCCAATCAGAACTAAAGTACGAACCGTGCCAACCCACATTATTGCTTTGCCAGCGACATAGGGCCAAGATGCCGGCAGTCGCAATTTATCTTTCTGACCTTTCAAGGAGTCAACCATGTCTGTATCCCGCGTCAGCCTGCATCCGCAAGGCCCCACCTTCTCCCGCATCATCATGGGGTACTGGCGCCTGATGGAGTGGCATCTCACCCCGGCCGCCCTGCTCGATCTGATGAAATACCATCTGGATCTGGGCGTTACCACTGTCGACCACGCCGACATCTACGGTGGCTACCAGTGCGAGGAGGCCTTTGGCAACGCCCTGCGTCTTGAGCCTTCCCTGCGCGACCGGATGGAGATCGTCACCAAATGCGGTATCGCCCTCACTGCCAAACCGCAGCACGCTCTCAACCACTACAACACCGGCAAGGCCCATATCATCGCCAGTGCCGACGCCTCGCTGCACAAACTCGGCACCGACTATCTGGATCTGCTGCTGATCCACCGTCCGGATCCCCTGATGAACGCCGATGAGGTAGCCGATGCCTTCATCACCCTGAAGCAGGCTGGCAAGATCAAGCATGCCGGTGTCTCCAACTTCACCGCGCGCCAGTTTGAACTGCTGCAATCCCGCCTCCCCTTCCCGCTGGTAACCAATCAGCTGGAGATCTCGCCGCTGCATCAGGAGGGGACGCTCGATGGCACTCTGGACCAATGCCAACAGCTCAATATCAAACCGATGGCATGGTCATGCCTGGGCGGTGGCCGGCTGTTCAACGATCACGCTTGCGAGCCGCTGCGGGCTGAGCTTGAGCGGATCCGCACTGAAGTGGGGGCCCAGACCATCGAACAGGTGGTCTATGCCTGGGTCATGATGCTGCCAAGCCAGCCGCTGCCACTGATCGGTTCAGGCAAGCGGGAACGGATTGCTGCCGCCGTTGCATCGGAGTCCATCAAACTTGATCGTCAACAGTGGTTCCGCATTCGCAAGGCTGCGCTCGGTTACGACGTACCCTGATCCGGGCGAAAGCCAGCAGAAACAAAAACGGCATGGGGATAACCCATGCCGTTTTGCATTACTGAGGCACCTTAGCGATGGCGCTGCTGAGGGCGGCCACGGGGGGCATCTGTCTTCGGTTTGGCCTGGTTGACCGTTACGGTGCGCCCACCAACTTCAGTGCCATGCAGGCCCGCAATCGCCTTTTCAGCGTCAGCGTTGGCCGGCATTTCAATGAAACCAAACCCCTTTGACTGGCCTGTATCGCGGTCGATGATGATATCAACCTTGTCGACCTGTCCAAACTGGCTGAACAGAGTTTTCAGTTCGTCGGCCGTCATGCGGTACGACAGATTACCTACGTAAATCTTCATGCCATCCACTCTCGATTCAAGGTGCCTTCTCTATGCAATCACCAGCATAACGGTAAGGGCACAACCCCTATGCCAGCCCTGCCATGGCTTCATGCCGTGGCTCTCTCCACACTGTTTTCAAGTGATTGATCTCTTGGGTGAACAGTGCAGACAAGATCAATTCGAGTCACTGGCAGTATCCGAGCTTTACCGGGAATTGTCGAGAAAATAGTCTGTTCAGGCTGGCTGTAACGCCGCCAGCTGCCGCAGCAGAGCACGACGGCCATGCCAAGCCCGTTTAAACCCGAAGCGATAGACAGAGGGGCTGACCAGATGCAGCTCACCCGCCTTGAGATCCAGCAGTGCCACGGCAGCGGCAAGTTCAGGCTCGCTCAACTGCAGATCCAGACTGAAATCGAGCCACTGGCCATCGTGGCCTACCCGCCGCTCCTGTTCGAGAGCAACCAGCTGGCTGCGCGGCACAGCCAATGCCTCGTTCTTGTTGCCATTGAGCAGATAGATGTGAGCTCCATCCCAGCCAAGCTCTGCCAGCCGCCACGGTTGCCAGCTGCGCGGCAGGGCCACCATCAGCGCTATGATGCCGCCAAAGAGGGTACCGACCCAGTTGAGCAGCGTCATCCCCTCCCGACCATCCCACAAGGAGACCGCCACCACGCTCCAGCTCACCAGCAACAGCAGAAAAATGACGCAGCGATAGCTGAGTGCCGGCGGCATCAGCAGTTGTACCTGCTTGTTGGCCAGCAAGGATGTAATAGGCATGAAAAGCTCCTGTCATCACGAAATGGCGCCATTGTGAATAGCCATAGCGCGGCTGACAAGGGGCTTTTCTTTGTCATCCTCCTATAAAATCAATACCATGGCGTAAATGATTCTCAGTGGAACCTGCTCCTTGCTCAGCTCGCAACCCTGCGTACGCTTTTGTGGCGTCAACAAATTCTACGGCGACTTTCAAGCCCTCAATCAGATTGACCTCACCATAGAGCGGGGAGAGAAGTGGGTGATCTGCGGCCCCTCGGGCTCCGGCAAATCGACCCTGATCCGTACCATCAACGGGCTGGAGGGGATCGATAGCGGCCAGCTATCCCTCTTTGGCGAACCGGTAAGCCCCGCCTATGTGCGCCGCCTCAAGGGGCGGGTCGGCATGGTATTTCAGCAATTCAACCTCTTTCCCCATATGACGGTGTTGGAAAACCTGATGGTGGCACCGATGCATACCCTGGGATTGTCGCCACAGGCAGCGCGGGATCGCGCCCTCGGCTTGCTCGAGCGGGTACGCATTCAGGCACAGGCTGACAAATACCCCCACCAGCTCTCCGGCGGTCAGCAACAACGGGTCGCCATCGCCCGCTCTCTCTGCATGCAGCCAGAGTTGATGCTGTTCGACGAGCCCACCTCGGCCCTCGACCCCGAGATGATCCGCGAAGTGCTGGATGTGATCCGCGAGCTGGCGGACGAAGGCATGACCCTGATCTGCGTTACCCACGAGATGGGCTTTGCCCGCCAGGTGGCCGATCGGGTCATCTTTATGGACGAGGGGCGGATCATCGAATCGGCGCCACCCGCCCAGCTGTTTGGCAACCCGGCCCAGCCGCGAACCAGAGCCTTTCTGGAGCAGGTACTCAGCTACCATGACTAACGCAAAACCCGTGCGGCTGCTCGGCTGGCTCTGTGGCACTCTTGTGCTCTCTCTGCTGCTCGGCTGGAGCATATATAGCGGTGCGCAAGCGATGGGATATGAGTGGCAATGGCCACGGGTATTGCCTTTTTTAGGCGAGTGGGATGAAGGGACATTTTATGCCGGTCCCCTGCTAAACGGCTTGCTGGTGACCTTGCAGGTCGCGCTGCTCAGTCTGCTCGGTACGCTGGTGGTCGGGATCTGCGTGGTGAGTCTGCGTCTGCTCCCCTCCCGACTCGGGCCACTGCTTGCCATCACCTATTTGGGCTTGGTGCGAACCACACCACAGCTGGTACAGCTCTATATTCTCTACTTCCTGCTCGGCCCCATGCTGGGGCTGGCGCCACTGACCTGCGCCGTGCTGAGTCTCTCTCTCTATCAGGGCGCCTTCACCGCCGAAGTGCTGCGGGCGGGGATCAAGGCGATCCCCCAAGGCCAGTGGGAGGCGGCGCGCACCCTCGGCCTGTCGCGGGCCATTACCCTGCGCAAGGTGATCCTGCCGCAGTTGGTGCGTATCACGCTGCCGCCCCTCACCAACGAGCTGGTATCGCTGATCAAACATTCGGCACTGGTCAGCGTTATCGCCATCTTCGATCTGACCAACGAAGGGCGTACTCTGGTGGCCGATACATTTCTGACTTTCGAGGTATGGTTCACCGTAGCCGCCCTCTATTTGCTGTTAACGCTGACCCTCTCCGGCTGTGCCCGGCTGCTCGCCCGGCATCTGGATCCGGAACAACAAGGACGCCAATCATGACGATTTCCATCAAAACCGCGCTATCGGGTGCCGCCCTGCTGCTGGCGACCCTCTTGACACCGGCACATGCAGACACGGCCCCTTCCGCTACCCAGGCCCGAATCGAGCAGAGCGGCACCCTGCGGGTCGGCATGTCCACCTTCGCCCCTTGGGCGATGCGAGACAAGCAAGGGGCGCTTATCGGCTTTGAGATCGATGTCGCCCGGCGCCTCGCCACCGATCTCGGCTGGCAAGTGGAGTTTGTACCCACCGCCTGGGATGGCATCATCCCCTCCCTGCTGGCGAAAAAGTACGACGTCATCATCGGTGGCCTCACCATCACCCCGGAACGGGAGAAGAGCGTGCGCTTCACTCACCCCTATTCCCACTCGGGCGTCCAGCTGGCCGCCTCCAGCACGCTGGCCAAAGAGAAGAAAACCATTGCCGACTTCAACGAGCGCGGGGTGATCCTGGCGGTACGCCGGGGCGCATCGCCAGTACAGGTGGCCAAGGCCAACTTCCCCAAGGCAACCCTGCGCCAGTTTGACGATGAATCTCAGGTATTTCAGGAAGTGTTGAACGGTCGCGCCCACGGCGCTCTCTCCTCCTCGCCAAAACCGGAGCAGGAGACGCTGCGCCACCCCGATGCCCTGTTCATGCCCTTTGCCAAGCAGCTGGCTCAGGGCGATGAGGGGTTTGCCCTGCGCAAGGGGGATGACGCGCTGGCCGAACAGTTCAACGAGTGGATCGCCGCCCGTCAGGCCGATGGCTGGCTCAAGGCCCGTCACGACTACTGGTTCAAGTCGCTGGCATGGGAATCACAGGTCGCCAACCCCTGATGCAACGCTTGATAAGCCGAACTATCAAACGATTCAGCTGGCTGGACGGAGTCATAGTGCTACTGCTGGCACTGGCGGGACTCTGGCTGGCCAGCCGCATCCACATCGGGGTCGCCTATGAGTGGCACTGGCACGATGCCTTCGCGCTGCTCTTTACGCATGGCCCCCATGGCGAGATGCCCTACTTTTTCAGCGGTCTGCTTACTACCTTGCGTATCGCGCTGCTTGGCATGGTGCTGGCGCTGCTTCTCGGCACTGTGCTGGGCGTGGCGGCGTTCAGTCGCCGCCCGTTTCTGGTGCTGCCAGCCACCCTCTTTATCCAGCTCATCCGCAATCTGCCGCCGCTGGTCTTTATCTTCATCTTCTACTTCTTTATCGCCAACCAACTGTTGCCTGCGAGTGGTCTCTCAAGCTGGCTCGGCAACATCTCATTTCCCACTTGGCTGGAAGTGCTGTTTGGCCCGCCGGCTCGCTGGGAGAACCTCATCTCCGGTACCCTCTGCGTCGGCATGATCAGCGCCGCCTTCGTTGCCGAGATCGTCCGCGCCGGTCTTGCCGCCATCCCCAAAGGACAGTGGGAAGCGGCCCACAGCCTCGGGTTATCCCCCTGGGTGCGGTTGCGCCATGTGATCCTGCCGCAGGCGATGCTGTTGATGTTGCCTCCCCTCACCGGCCAGCTCATCGCACTGGTGAAAGATACGGCCATTGTTTCGCTTATCTCGGTGCAGGAGCTCACCTTCGTCGGTACCGAGATGGCCAACTCGAGCGGGCTGGTTTACGAGATCTGGCTGCTGGTGGCGGCTGCCTATTTGTTGATATGTTTGAGTCTGTTTATTCTGCTCAGCCGACTCGAAGCAAGACAAGGAGCACGCAAATGCTGACGTCCCTGTTACTGGCTACTGTGTTGCAAGCCGAAGCGATCGGCGGATACACCGCAGGCTGCCTCAAAAACGGAATGGCACTGCCGCTGGAGGGCCCTGGCTATCAGGTGATCCGCACCAAGCGGCTACGTTACTACGGCCATCCCGATCTCATCCACTATCTGCAGACACTGGCCAACCAGACCCGGATGGCCGGATTGCCGGATCTCTACATCGCCGATCTGGCGATGGCCCATGGTGGCCCCTTTACCACCGGCCATCGCAGCCACCAGACCGGCCTTGATGCCGATATCTGGTTTCGCATGGCCAACCGCCCCATCAGCAAATGGGAGCAGGATGCTCCCAAGGAGTGGGCGCTCATCGACGAGCCCAGCTACAAGATGCTGCCGGGCCGCTTCGGGCCGCAACAGCTCACCCTGTTGCGGCTGGCGGCCAGCAAACCCGAGGTGGCCCGCATCTTTGTCAATCCGGTGATCAAGTCGGCGGTCTGCCAGCAGGCTGGTGATGAACCCTGGGTTGCCAAGCTTCGCCCCTGGGTTGGCCACTTCAGCCATTTTCACGTGCGGCTGCACTGCCCGGCGGGCAGTCCTGATTGCGAGCAGCAAGCGCCTATTCCCCCCGGCAACGGCTGCGGAGCCGAACTGGCCTCTTGGCTGAAAGACAAACCTCAGCTGCCCAAGGTGTCCAGTATCAACAAGATGCCTGTGCTGCCCGCGCGTTGTCGCAACTGACCCCAAGCTGTTATGGTGGTTCCCTGTTTCGCAAGCCATTAATGATGGAGAACGACAAGATGGCCATATCAATCTGGCGCAAAACCACGCAGAGCCTCCTGACTCTGACCCTGCTGCTGAGCCTGACCGGCTGCGGCATGAACAACATCCCGACGCTGGATGAGCAGGTCAAGGCCACGTGGGGACAGGTTGAAAACCAGTACCAGCGCCGGGCAGATCTCATCCCCAATCTGGTTGCAACCGTGAAAGGCTATGCCAACCATGAACAGGAGACCCTCAAGGCGGTCACTGATGCCCGCGCCCGGGTTGGCAGCCTGCAGGTGAGCGACCCGGCCCAGCTCAAGGAGTTTGAAGCGGCACAAAATCAGCTCACCAGCGCCCTCTCCCGCCTGATGGTGGTAGTGGAACGTTATCCGGAGCTCAAGGCGGATCAACAGTTCCTCACCCTGCAGGCCCAGCTGGAAGGGACGGAGAACCGTATCGCCGTAGCCCGCCGCGACTATATCGAGGCGGTGCGCCAGTTCAACACCGAGATCCGCACCTTCCCCGGAGTGATCTGGCACAAGATGCTCTACTCAGATCTGGAGGCAAAACCCAGCTTCAGTGCCAAACCCGGAGCGGATGAAGCGCCCAAGGTGAGCTTCCAATGAAAATGATGCTGCGCTGGTTTCTTCCCTGCCTGCTGCTCTGGGCCAGTGCCCTGCAAGCAGCACCGGACTTCCCGACGCTGAGCGGACGAGTCGTGGATGAAGCCAGTCTGATGTCCCGCAAACAGGCCCACCAGCTGACCCAGCAGCTGGCCGCTTTTGAAAAGCGCAGCGGCATCCAGCTGGTCGTGGTCTCCGTCGACAGCTTGCAGGGCGAGACCATCGAAGAGTATGGCTATCAGCTGGGCCGGCACTGGGGGATCGGGCAGAAGGGCAAGGATAACGGCGTCCTGCTGCTGATCGCTCAGGACGAGCGCAAAGTTCGCATCGAAGTGGGCTATGGGCTGGAAGGTGATCTGCCCGATGCCATTGCCGCCAACATCATTCAGACCCGGATCCTGCCAGCGTTCAAACGGGGTGACATGGTGGCCGGGGTCGTTGCCGGCAGTCAGGCCATCATGCAGGCGCTGGGTGGCCAGTATCAGCCGACCGACAACGCCAGCAAGGAGGACAAACTCGGTGGCCCCTGGTTATTCATCCTGATGGTAATTGCGATGATCGTGCTCCATAACCTGCGGGGCGGCGGCGGTGGCCCAGGCGGGCGACGTCGTTCGGCCTACATGGCAGGGGGATTTGGAGCAGGCTCTTTTGGCAACCGCTCTGGCGGTGGCTTCAGCGGCGGTGGCGGCAGTTTTGGAGGCGGTGGTGCCTCTGGTGGTTGGTAACAGGGATTAAGAGACGACAACATGATTTCCAAACAGTTTTATCACACGCTTCAGGCCAGGGTCAGACAAGCCGAACAGGCCACGGATGCCGAACTGGTGACCGTGCTGGCCCCGGCCAGCGATGGATATCGCTATATTCCCACCCTCTGGGCCGCTCTACTGGCTATGCTGACCCCGCTGCTGGTATTCCAGCTTGGCTTCTGGCTCGGCTGGTACGAGATCCTGCTGGTGCAGTGGTCGGTCTGGCTGCTGCTGAGTCTGCTATTCCACTGGACACCCATCAAGATGCGGCTGATCCCGAAACAGTTACGCCAGCACAGGGCCGCCCTGATGGCTCGCCTGCAATTTGTCGAGCAGGGGCTGCACCGCACCCGCGATCGTCTGGGTGTGCTCATTTTTGTCTCGGCTGCCGAGCACTATGTCGAGATCCTGGTGGATGACGGCATTGCCCAGCATATCGATAACAGCCAGTGGCAGGAGATCATCAACGACTTCGTGATGCGGGTACGTAACAACGAGATCGAGCAAGGTTTTCTGGAGTGTGTGGAGCGCACCAGCGCCATTCTGACCGACGCCTTCCCTGCAACCCGTGACCAGAACGAGCTGCCGGACAGCCTGATCATCCTCGACAAGCCCTGAATCGGATTAAAAAAACGGCTTTCTGTTCAAGGGTTAGGCACTCGAGAAAGATTATGAAAAATAAGGGGAAAAATGGTTGACCCGCCCAGCCATTTCCCCTAAATTACGCCCCGTTCCAGCGCAACGGCGCAACGAACGAAAATTTGGTGAGGTGTCCGAGTGGCTGAAGGAGCACGCCTGGAAAGTGTGTATACGGCAACGTATCG
The DNA here is from genome assembly GCF_038739755.1 of Aeromonas sp. SE22. Lineage (NCBI taxonomy): Bacteria > Pseudomonadati > Pseudomonadota > Gammaproteobacteria > Aeromonadales > Aeromonadaceae > Aeromonas > Aeromonas sp. SE22. Next base: position 64,691 of record NZ_JBCGFD010000004.1, on the reverse strand, counting down.
AGGGTTCGAATCCCTCCCTCACCGCCAAATTTAGAAAAGCCGACCTCAGGGTCGGCTTTTTGCTTTTCTACTGCTTGCTCGCTCTATCTTCCCTATTATTTATCCTGCACTGCCTGCTTTTTAAGCGCCCTCGATATCCATGCCATGCAGACTTGGCCAGAGCTCTAATTTATTGCTCGCAGATTGGATATCATTTTGAAAAACTGATACTTAAATAGCTAAACTAGCCATTATCAACATTCAGGGATGTGTAAAAAATGAGCTTAATCGGCTTGGTGCTGGCGTTGATCGCCATCTTGGGCGGTAACATGATCGAGGGCGGCCATCCCAGTGCGCTACTTGACCTGCCCGCCTTTCTTATCGTAATCGGCGGTACCATCGGCGCCGCACTGACCCAGTTTCCCTTCTCCGTAGTAGGTAACAGCCTGAAACGATTCAAATGGCTGCTTGCCCCTCTCAAACTCGACATGCTGGAACAAGCCCAGCTGCTCGAAACTCTGGCAGGCAATGCCCGGCGCAGCGGTATGCTGGCGCTTGAGGGGATGATTGAAGAGATTAAGGATCCCTTTTTGAAAAAAGGGGTACAGATGATGGTCGATGGCTACGAGAAGACCAAGATCCATGAGGTGCTGGAAAACGAGATCGAATTTGAACAGGAAGATCTCGAGCAAACCGTCAAATTCTATGAAGCCATGGGGGGCTACTGCCCGACCATGGGGATCGTGGGTGCGGTATTCGGCCTCATCCACGCAATGGGCTTGCTGGATGCCCCGGACAAACTCGGTGGAGCCATCGCGGTAGCCTTTATCGCAACCATCTACGGTGTATCAGCCGCCAACCTCATCTTTTTGCCATTTGGCAACCGCTACAAGGCGTTTGCTCACCAGATCCGCCACTACAAGGAGATGACCCTCACCGGCATTCTTTGCATCGTGGATGGCGAGTCTCAAGCCAGACTGCAAGTAACCCTCGAACCCTATCTGGGAGGTCATGGTGGCCAAAAAGAAAAAGGCTGAAGCGCCAGAGAACCACGAACGCTGGCTGGTCTCCTATGCCGACTTCATGACTCTGCTGTTTGCCCTGTTCGTGGTGCTCTACTCCTTTGCGATGGCCAAACAGTCCGAGACCCGAGTGCTGATCCAGGGCTTTATCGAGTCGCTGGGTAAAATTGGTCTGGTCTCCCCTCCCGCCGGTTCACCTGTTATGCAGGGGGGGACAGGCATCCTCGAGCCGGAATCCAAAACCACACCGAGCAGCCCGAAGAAAGAGACGGTGCTGGAGAAAGATGCTCCGATGGCGGCATCTGACCCGTTCAACGAGACCATAGGCGCCTCGGAGAAGCCGAGCGCCACCGAATCCTGGCCACACAAGACCAAAGAGCAGGAGTGGGTTCAGGTCACCAAGAAGAAGCTTGAACAGCAACTCAAGGCACAGATTGAATCCAAGGATCTGGAAGTAGAGCAGCTTGGCAGTCAGTTGGTGATCCGCATCGGCGAGAAGGCGCTCTTCCCGGCCGACTCGGCATTTCTGCAGCCCCAGTTTGTACCGCTGGTCAACAAGATATCGGGCATTCTTGCCGATATTCCGGGGGCCATAGTCGTCACTGGTCACACCGATGATTCACAGGCTCCGGTAGAGCTCTACCGCAACAACTGGGAACTGTCAGTACTGCGCGCCTCCGCGATAGTGCAGACACTGCTTGGCAATCCCAAACTGGATGCCAAGCGGGTTATTGCCCAGGGCGTAGCTGATACCCAGCCACGCTATGCCAATGACACAGCAGATCACCGGCAGGCCAACCGCCGGGTCGAGATCACCCTCTCTCAAGGCAAAGCCGCCGAACAGGCTCTTCCCCTGCTCAAACCCTGAGCGATAACACCCTCCGCATAAAACCACCGCCCTGACTTGATACAGGGCGGCGGGTTACTCCTTTCAAAAAGCACAGACATATAGCCACTTATTTGAAATGGCTATTCCAGACAGAAATGCAGCCACTTGTCGCTGGATAATAATCAACCTTCTAAAGCTCAAATTTCAGACATGTCATCTGATCTGACCAGCGTCAATTACATACATTTTTCTCAATAAAATTGAGCTCCGTAACAAAATTTAATTTCCACTTAACCGATTAATAATTAATCCATAAAAATGACATGTAAATCAGTACTAAAGTGTCATAATGCGTGACATCATTGTTACACCGCATGATTAATTCGGTTAGGGAAAACCTCTATGTTTGCTGATATTGCTGTTCAACATTGGGCTTTTGCCATTTACGTCATTGCAGCTATTTGCCTCTGCCTGGGGATGATCGGCCTCGCGGCCGTGCTGGGTGGCCGTGCTCATGGCCGCACCAAAAACAAACCCTTCGAATCGGGCGTTGACTCGGTCGGCAGTGCCCGGCTGCGTTTTTCCGCCAAGTTCTATCTGGTCGCCATGTTCTTCGTCATCTTCGATGTCGAGGCACTCTATCTGTTCGCCTGGTCAGTTTCCGTTCGCGAAAGCGGCTGGGTCGGTTTCATTGAAGCCACCATTTTCATCGGTCTGCTGTTGATCGGTCTGGTCTACCTCTGGCGCATCGGTGCGCTGGAGTGGTCGCCGCGCAAACCGCAGCTGAACAACAAAAACAGTGACTGAATCACAGACCCTTTCCTTGAGGTTGCACCATGAAGTACACCCTTACCCGGATAGACCCGGACGCACCGGTTGAACGCTATCCCCAGGAGCAGAGCCAAACCGTCGATGACCCTCTGATGCAGCAAGCCGAGCGCGGCATCCTGATGGGACGGGTCGAGGAGGTGTTGCAAAATGCCGTCAACTGGGGTCGCAAGAACTCCCTGTGGCCCTACAACTTCGGTATCTCCTGCTGCTACGTGGAGATGTGTACCGCCTTCACCTCACCCCACGATGTGGCCCGCTTCGGGGCCGAAGTTATCCGAGCCTCTCCCCGTCAGGCCGATTTCATGGTGATTGCCGGAACTCCGTTCATCAAGATGGCCCCCGTCATCCAGCGTCTCTATGAGCAGTTGCTCGAGCCCAAATGGGTGATCTCGATGGGTGCCTGTGCCAACTCGGGTGGTATGTACGACATCTACTCAGTGGTTCAGGGCGTCGACAAGTTCCTGCCGGTTGATGTTTACATTCCGGGTTGCCCGCCCCGTCCCGAAGCCTTTTTGCAAGCCCTGATGCTGCTGCAAGACTCTATCGGCAAGGAGCGTCGCCCCCTCTCCTGGGTGGTTGGCGATCAGGGGATCTATCGTCCCGAGATGCCAGCCGAGAAGGACCGCAAGCGCGGCGAGCGCATCGATGTGACCAACCTGCGCACGCCGGATGAGATCTGACCATGAAACTGACTCGCGATTTTCCCAGCAATTATGCAATGGCCCAGTGGCAACCCACCGATCATAAGGATGCCAAGGTCATTGGTGAACTGTTCGCCCATTTCGGGGCGCAGCATTTCACCGTGCAGACTACCCGTACCGGCGTGCCTGTCGTCTGGCTTGCCCGAGAGCTGCTGCTCGATGTGATGAGCTTTTTGCGCAATGTGCCCTCCCCGTTCGTGATGCTCTTCGATCTGAGTGCCACTGACGAGCGGCTGCGCACCCACCGTGAAGGTCTGCCGCAAAGCGACTTCACTGTTTTCTATCACCTCATCTCCATTGACCGTAACGCCGATGTGATGCTGAAGGTGCCGCTTGCCGAAAGCGATCTACATCTGCCGACCGTCACCGGCCACTTCCCCAATGCCAACTGGTATGAACGGGAAGTGTGGGATCTGCTGGGTATCACCTTTGATGGTCACCCCCACCTGACCCGTATCATGATGCCCAAGAGCTGGCAGGGACATCCGCTGCGCAAGGATTATCCCGCGCGCGCCACCGAATTTGATCCCTTCATGCTCGATGCGGCCAAGCAGGACATGGAGCAGGAGAACCTGCTGTTCAAACCGGAAGAGTGGGGTCTGGCACGTGGTAACGAGAACGAGGACTACATGTTCCTCAACCTCGGCCCCAACCACCCCTCGGCTCACGGTGCCTTCCGTCTGGTACTGCAACTCGATGGCGAGGAGATCCGCAACTGCGTGCCCGATATCGGCTACCACCATCGCGGTGCCGAGAAGATGGGCGAGCGCCAGTCCTGGCACAGCTACATTCCCTATACCGACCGGGTCGAGTATCTGGGCGGGGTGATGAACAACCTCCCCTACGTGCTGGCAGTCGAGAAGCTGGCCGGCATCAAGGTGCCCCAGCGGGTCGACATGATCCGGGTGATGATGGCGGAGCTGTTCCGCATCCAGAGTCACCTGTTGTTCCTCGGTACCTATATCCAGGACGTCGGGGCCATGACCCCGGTCTTCTTCACCTTTACCGACCGCCAGAAGATCTACACCATCATCGAAGCGATCACCGGCGCCCGTATGCATCCGGCCTGGTTCCGCATCGGCGGTGTTGCCCACGACCTGCCCAACGGATGGCAACGTCTGATCCAGGACAACCTGCTGAGCTGGCTGCCCAAGCGACTGATGGATTACGAGAAAGCCGCGATGCGCAACAGCATTCTGCGTGGTCGTACTATCGGGGTCTCCGCCTACACCACCGAACAGGCACTGGCCTGGGGTACTACGGGGGCGGGCTTGCGCGCTACCGGCCTCAACTTCGACGTGCGCAAGTGGCGTCCCTACTCCGGTTACGATCAATTCGACTTCGAAGTGCCAGTCGGCAGCAACGGCGATGCGTATGATCGCGCCACCGTTCGCATCGAGGAGATCCGCCAAAGCCTCTCCATCATTGAGCAGTGCATGAAGAACATGCCGGAGGGCCCGTTCAAGGCAGATCACCCGCTGACCACTCCGCCGCCCAAAGAGCGCACGCTGCAGCACATCGAGACCCTGATCAACCACTTCCTGCAAGTGTCTTGGGGCCCGGTCATGCCGGCAGCCGAGTCGTTCCAGATGATTGAGGCGACCAAGGGGGTCAACAGTTACTACCTGACCAGCGATGGCTCAACCATGAGCTACCGGACCCGGATCCGCACCCCGAGCTTTGCTCACCTGCAACAGATCCCCTCGGTGATCAAAGGCAGCATGGTGTCTGATCTCATCGTCTATCTGGGCAGTATCGATTTTGTTATGTCGGATGTGGACCGTTAACTCATCACGGGTTGCTCGCCAAGGCGAGTGACCCGCAATGACGAGACAACAGGACTCGCAGTAAAAGGACAAGCCACAAAAGGTCAAGTCATGAGCCAGCAATGTCAGTGTCACAATAATCAGACCCCGCAGGGGCAAGGGGCTTGCAGCAGCAAACGGGACGACTTTGTCCTGAGTCAGGCTGAACGCGACGCCATCGAGCATGAGAAACACCATTACGAAGATCCCCGTGCTGCCAGCATCGAAGCGCTCAAGATAGTGCAGCAGGCCCGTGGCTGGGTGCCTGACGGCGCCATTTCAGCGATTGCCACCGAACTTGGCATTCCCGCCAGCGACGTGGAGGGGGTTGCCACCTTCTATAGCCAGATTTTCCGTCAGCCAGTTGGTCGCCATGTCATCCGCGTTTGCGACAGCATGGTCTGCTATATCAACGGTCACGAAGAGCTGCTGGCTGGCCTCAAGGAGGTGATGAACCTCGCACCCGGCCAGACCACAGCCGATGGCCGCTTCACCCTGCTGCCGGTCTGCTGCCTTGGCAACTGCGACAAAGGGCCAGCCATCATGATCGATGACGACACCTATGGCGGGCTCGACCCCGTTACCTTGCTGAAAACCCTGGAGGCTTACCCATGAGCCTGCAACAGAGCAAGATCCTCACCTCCTTTGGCACTGCCAACCGCACCCCGCGTGCGGCCGAGACCCATCCGCTCACCTGGCGGCTGCGTGACGACGGCCAGCCGGTATGGCTGGAGGAGTATCAGGCCAAGCAGGGTTATGAAGCGGTGCGCAAAGCGCTCGGCCAGATGAGTCCGGACGAGATCGTCAGCACCGTCAAGGATGCCGGTCTCAAGGGGCGTGGCGGCGCGGGCTTCCCCACAGGCGTGAAGTGGGGGCTGATGCCCAAAGACGAGAGCATGAACATCCGCTACCTGCTCTGTAACGCCGACGAGATGGAGCCCAACACCTGGAAAGACCGTCTGCTGATGGAGCAACTGCCCCACCTGCTGATCGAAGGGATGATCATCTCGGCCCGGGCGCTGAAAGCCTATCGCGGTTATATCTTCCTGCGCGGCGAGTATGTCGATGCCGCCATCAACCTGCGCCGTGCGGTAGAAGAGGCAAAAGCCGCCGGTTTGCTTGGCAAGAACATTCTGGGCTCGGGTTTTGACTTCGAGCTGTTTGTTCACACTGGCGCCGGTCGCTACATCTGTGGCGAAGAGACAGCACTGATCAACTCGCTGGAAGGGCGCCGCGCCAACCCGCGTGCCAAACCGCCCTTCCCCGCCGTTTCCGGTGTCTGGGGCAAACCCACCTGCGTCAACAACGTCGAGACCCTCTGCAACGTGCCCGCCATTATCGGCAACGGGGTGGCCTGGTATCACGGGCTGGCGCTGCCGGGCTCTGAAGACCACGGTACCAAGCTGATGGGCTTCTCCGGCAAGGTAAACAACCCCGGGGTGTGGGAGCTGCCATTTGGCATCACCGCCCGCGAGCTGTTCGAAAACTACGCCGGCGGCATGAAGAGCGGCTATCGCCTGAAAGCCTGGCAACCGGGCGGCGCGGGAACCGGTTTCTTGCTGCCAGAGCACCTCGATGCCCAGATGTATACCGCAGGTATCGGCAAGGTAGGCACCCGGATGGGGACCGGCCTCGCCATGGCGGTGGATGACTCCATCAGCATGGTCTCCCTGCTGCGCAACATGGAGGAGTTCTTCGCCCGCGAGTCATGTGGCTGGTGTACTCCCTGTCGCGATGGCCTGCCTTGGAGCGTCAAGCTGCTGCGCGCGCTGGAACGTGGTGAGGGGCAATCAGGCGATCTGGCTACGCTGGAGCAGCTCTGCAATTTCCTGGGCCCGGGTAAAACCTTCTGCGCCCATGCTCCGGGCGCCGTCGAACCGCTTGCCAGCGCGATCAAGTATTTCCGCTCCGAGTTCGAAGCGGGGATCAAGGGCAGCGGCGATAACCGCAAGCCGGTCAAAGGGATCCAGCCCAATCTCTTGGGTGAACGCTGGTAAACGCCAAGCGCATCAGACAATAGCCGAATTCACAAAACAGGTTTCAGGGAAGTTGTATGGCGACCATTCATGTAGACGGTAAAGAGTACGAGGTAGACGGGGCAGATAACCTGCTGCAAGCCTGTCTGTCCCTCGGTCTCGACGTCCCCTATTTTTGCTGGCACCCGGCGCTTGGTAGCGTGGGAGCCTGCCGCCAGTGCGCGGTGAAACAGTATCAAAATGCCGATGACAAGCGTGGCCGTCTGGTGATGTCCTGCATGACACCGGCCACCGATGGCACCTATATCGCCATCGAAGATGAAGAGGCCAAGGAGTTTCGCAAGAGCGTGGTGGAGTGGCTGATGACCAACCACCCCCACGACTGTCCGGTGTGTGAAGAGGGTGGTGCCTGCCACCTGCAGGATATGACGGTGATGACCGGCCACAACAGCCGTCGCTACCGCTTCACCAAACGCACCCACCAGAATCAGGATCTCGGCCCCTTCATCAGCCACGAGATGAACCGCTGCATCGCCTGCTACCGCTGCGTCCGTTACTACAAGGATTATGCCGGTGGCGAGGATCTTGGCGTCTACGGTGCCCACGACAACGTCTATTTCGGTCGGGTCGAGGATGGCACGCTGGAGAGCGAATTCTCCGGCAATCTGGTGGAAGTCTGCCCTACCGGCGTTTTCACCGACAAGACTCACTCCGAGCGTTACAACCGCAAATGGGACATGCAGTTTGCCCCGAGCGTCTGCCAGCAGTGCTCCGTGGGCTGCAACATCAGCCCGGGCGAGCGTTATGGCGAACTGCGCCGTATCGAAAACCGCTTCCACGGCAGCCTCAACCACTACTTCCTCTGCGATCGCGGCCGCTTTGGCTATGGCTATGTCAACCTGGCTGATCGCCCGCGCCAGCCGCTGCTGCGTGAAGGAAACGACAAGCTGGCCATCACGGTCGATGGTGCTCTCAACCGCGCCGCCGATGCCCTGCGCACCGCCAGTGGAGTGATCGGTATCGGTTCGCCCCGCGCGTCGCTGGAGAGCAACTTCGCTCTGCGCGAACTGGTGGGTGAAGAGAACTTCTATTGCGGCATGGAGCAGGCCGAGTGGGAATGCCAGCAGAAGATCCTGCAGATTTTGCAGCATGGCGGCGTATCTACCCCCAGCCTGCGCGACATGGAAGAGGCCGACGCCATTCTGGTTCTCGGCGAAGATGTCACCATGAGTGCGGCTCGAATTGCACTGGCCCTGCGCCAAGCCGTCAAGGGCAAGGCCCGCGAACTGGCCCGCAAGATGAAGGTGGATCTGTGGCAAGTCGCTGCCGTTCAGACCCTAGGTCAGAACGAGCGCTATCCGCTGCTCATCACAAGTCTCGACACCACCCGTCTCGATGACGTAGCTGCCGACAAACTGCACTCTTCTTACGCCGATCAGGCGCGCCTCGGCTTTGCCATCGCCAATCTGCTCGACAATGCGGCGCCAGCTATCACCGACCTCTCTGCCGAGCAGCAGGCTCAGGCTGCACGCTGGGCCGAACTGCTGGGCAACGCCAAAAAGCCGCTCATCATCGCCGGCTCCAGCGCACGCAGCGTGGCGCTGATTGAAGCTGCCAGCAACATTGCTCGTGCCCTGAAAGGGCGTGGTCTGGAAGCCAGCATCGCGCTGGTTGCCCAGGAGGCCAACTCGCTCGGCCTGGCCATGCTGGGTGGCAAGCCGCTTGAAGCTGCTTTCGAGCGCATTGAAGCGCAAGAGAAGCTGGCGCTGGTGACACTGGAGAACGATCTTTATCGCCGTGCACCGCGCAACCGTGTGGATGCTGCACTGGCAAGACTGCAGCACCTGCTGGTCATCGATCATCAGGACACCCGGACTGCACAAAAGGCAGATCTGATCCTGCCGGCCGCCAGCTTTGCCGAAGCCGATGGCACCCTGGTGAACATGGAAGGTCGCGCCCAGCGCTTCTTCCAGGTCTATTCCCCAGCCTTCTACAACGCCGATATTCAGGTGCGTGAAGGGTGGCGCTGGCTGGCGGCGCTGCAAGGTGCTCTTGAGCACACATCTCTGCGCTGGCAGAACTTCGACCAGATCAACCATGACTGCGCCACCAGCAATCCGCTGCTGGCCACCATGCTGGAAGCTGCCCCCAACGCAGGCTTGCGCATCCGCGGCATGCGTCTGGCTCGTGAACCGCACCGCTACAGTGGCCGCACCTCCATGCTGGCCAACCAGAACGTCAGCGAACCACGGGTAGCTCAGGATCCGGACTCCCCCTTCAACTTCTCCATGGAAGGGTATGCCGGGGCCCGTCAACCGCTGCCGCAAGTACCGTTCGCCTGGGCACCGGGCTGGAACTCTCCTTCAGCCTGGAACAAGTTCCAGGATGAGGTGGGTGGCAAACTGCGCGCCGGTGATCCGGGTCGCCGTCTGCTGGAAGCAAGCGAAGATACCCTTGGCTGGTTTGCCACCATCCCCTCCCCCTTCAAGGCAGAGGATGCGCTGCAAGTGGTCAACTATGTCCAGTTGTTTGGTGGCGAGGAGCTCTCCGCCCGCAGCCCGGTCATCCAGACCCGGATGAACGAGCCCGAGCTGGTGCTGAATCCGGCAGATGCGCAGCGTCTGGCCCTGCATGCAGGCAATCAGGTCTCTTTCTCCTGGGGTGGCAGCCACTGGCAACTGCGTCTGCGTCTGAGCGAGCAGCTGGCAGCCGGTCTGGTCGGTCTGCCCCTTGGCGTCAACGGCCTGCCAACTGCGCTGCAGCAGGCATATATCAGTAACCTGCAGGAGGTCATCGCATGAGCGACTCGCTGATTGATCTGTTGCTGGAGGTCGGCAAGGCACTGCTCGTGCTGGTGGGGATCGTGGGGGCTGGCGCCTTCATGAGCTTCATCGAACGCCGCCTGCTGGCGCTGTGGCAGGATCGTTACGGCCCCAACCGGGTTGGCCCGTTCGGCCTGCTGCAGCTGGCGGCCGACATGGTCAAGATGTTCTTCAAGGAGGACTGGATCCCGCCGTTCGCCGATCGGCGGATCTTCATCCTGGCTCCCATCATTGCCTTCACCGCCTTTATTCTGGCGTTTGCGGTGGTGCCGATCAGCCCGACCTGGGGCGTAGCGGATCTCAACGTGGGTCTGCTTTACATCCTGGCCATAGCGGGGCTGGCGGTCTATGCGGTGCTGTTCGCCGGCTGGTCGAGCAACAACAAATACTCCCTGCTGGGTAGTTTGCGCGCCTCGGCCCAGACCCTCTCCTACGAGGTGTTCCTCGGCCTATCCCTGATGGGAGTGGTGATCCAGACCGGCAGCTTCAACCTGCGCGACATCGTCGAGGCTCAGGCTGGTCTGTGGAACGTGGTCCCGCAGATCCTTGGCTTTGTCACCTTCCTGTTTGCCGGCGTTGCCGTAACCCACCGCCACCCGTTTGACCAGCCGGAGGCCGAGCAGGAGCTCGCCGATGGCTATCACATCGAGTATGCGGGGATGAAATGGGGTCTCTTCTTCGTGGGCGAATATATCGGCATCGTGCTGATCTCCTCGCTCATCGTGACCCTCTTCTTCGGTGGTTGGCATGGTCCCTGGTTGCCCCCCTTCATCTGGTTTGCTCTGAAGACCGCCTGCTTCATGGTGTTCTTCATTCTGCTGCGGGCCTCCCTGCCTCGCCCGCGCTTTGACCAGGTGATGGCGTTTGGCTGGAAAGTCTGCTTGCCGCTGACCCTGCTTAATATGCTGGTCACCGCGGCAGTAGTGCTGATGAATGTGCAGTGAGGCACGAGATGAAAATTTTTAGCATTATCCAGGGTGTTGGCACCCAGTTACGCAGTCTGGCCATGGTCTTCTCCCATGCCTGGCGGCCTCGTGAAACCCTGAACTATCCGGAAGAGGCGGTCTATGTGCCGCCCCGCTACCGCGGCCGTATCGTGCTGACTCGCGACCCGGACGGTGACGAGCGCTGCGTGGCCTGCAACCTCTGCGCGGTTGCCTGCCCGGTCGGCTGCATCTCGCTGCAAAAATCCGAGCGGGAAGATGGTCGCTGGTACCCGGAATTCTTTCGCATCAACTTCTCCCGCTGCATCTTCTGCGGCTTGTGCGAAGAGGCTTGCCCCACCACCGCTATCCAGCTGACGCCGGATTTCGAAATGGGCGAGTATCGCCGCCAGGATCTGGTGTACGAGAAGGAAGATCTGCTGATCAGCGGGCCAGGCAAATACCCGGACTACAACTTCTATCGCATGAGCGGGATGGCCATCGACGGCAAACCGAAAGGGGAAGCCGAAAACGAAGCCAAACCCATCGATGTCAAGAGCCTGCTGCCCTGAGGAGTCAATCATGGAACTGGCATTTTATGCCTCGGCCTTGGTGGCCATTTACAGCACGCTGCGGGTGATCAGCACCAGCAACCCCATGCATGCGCTGCTTAATCTAATTATCTCCCTCATCGCCGTGGCCATGATCTTCTTCTGCCTGGGTGCCGCCTTTGCCGGCGCCCTGCAGGTGATCGTCTACGCAGGCGCCATCATGGTGCTGTTCGTGTTTGTGGTCATGATGCTGAACCTGGGCTCTGCGCAGGCGCAGGAGAAAAACTGGCTCACCCCCATGACCTGGGTGGGGCCAGCCCTGCTCTCGCTGATCCTGCTGGGCTTCCTGGCCCACGGCATCCTCGGGGTGACCGGCGGCCTGCTCGGGGTGACCGACGTCACCGCCAAACAGGTGGGTGTCGAACTCTTTGGCCCCTATGTGCTGGCAGTGGAGCTTGCCTCAATCCTGCTGCTGGCGGGTCTGGTGACCGCCTACCATCTGGGCCGGGAAGACAAGAGCGGCGAAGTGCTCTCTGTCCCCCGCAATCAATCACGTCCGTCACATGAAGGAGGTCAGCAATGAATGGAATCCCCATGGAGCACGGCCTCCTGCTGGCCGCGGTGCTCTTCTGCATCGGGCTGTGCGGCCTGCTGATCCGCCGCAACCTGCTCTACATCCTGATGAGCATCGAAATCATGATGAATGCGTCGGCACTGGCATTTGTGGTGGCGGGTAGCCGCTGGGCTCAGGCCGATGGCCAGATCATGTACATACTGGTGATTTCTCTGGCAGCAGCGGAGGCCAGTATCGGCCTTGCCCTGTTACTGCTGCTCTATCGTCGTTACCACACCCTTAACGTGGATACTGTGAGCGAGATGCACGGATGAGCCTCTTATATCTGACTTTTCTATTTCCGCTGCTGGGGTGGCTGGTATTGGCCTTCTCCCTCGGCCGTCTGGGGGAGCGCACCTCGGCGCTGATCGGGGTAGGTTCCATTGGTCTCTCGGCGCTTACCACACTCTGGGTCGGCATGGACTTTCTGGCCAACCCGCCCGAGGGTGGCGTCTATATCCAGCACCTGTGGCAGTGGATGGCGGTAGGCCACTTCACCCCCACCTTCAGCCTGGCGCTGGATGGCCTGTCACTGACCATGCTGGGCGTAGTGACAGGGGTGGGCTTCTTCATCCACCTGTTCGCATCCTGGTACATGCGCGGTGAAGAGGGCTACTCCCGCTTCTTCACCTACACCAACCTCTTTATCGCCAGCATGCTGTTTCTGGTACTGGCCGATGACCTGCTGTTTGTCTACCTCGGCTGGGAAGGGGTGGGGCTGTGCAGCTACCTGCTGATCGGCTTCTACTACAAGGATCGCAACAATGGCGCGGCGGCCCTCAAGGCCTTCATCGTGACCCGTGTGGGTGACGTGTTCCTCGCCATCGGCCTGTTTATCCTTTATCGCGAACTGGGCACTCTCAATATTCACGAGCTGCTGGTTCGTGCGCCGACCATGTTTGCCGAAGGCTCCCCAGCCCTGTCACTCGCCTGCCTGATGCTGCTGGGCGGTGCGGTCGGCAAATCAGCCCAGCTGCCGCTGCAAACCTGGCTGGCAGATGCGATGGCAGGCCCGACGCCGGTCTCCGCGCTGATCCACGCCGCCACCATGGTGACCGCCGGTGTCTACCTGATTGCCCGCACCCATGGTCTGTTCCTGCTTGCGCCGGAGATCCTCCATCTGGTCGGGCTGGTTGGCGCCATCACCCTGGTGCTGGCCGGTTTTGCCGCGCTGGTACAGACCGACATCAAGCGGATCCTTGCCTACTCCACCATGAGCCAGATTGGCTACATGTTCCTGGCGCTCGGTGTCGGTGCATGGGAAGGGGCCATCTTCCACCTGATGACCCACGCCTTCTTCAAGGCGCTGCTGTTCCTCTCCGCCGGTGCCGTTATCGTCGCGACCCATCACGAGCAGAACATCTTCAAGATGGGTGGCCTGCGCAAGAGCCTGCCGCTGGTCTATGCCTGCTTCCTGGTGGGTGGTTCAGCGCTGGCCGCGCTGCCGCTGGTCACCTCTGGTTTCTACAGTAAGGACGCCATCCTGTGGCAAGTAGAAGCCTCTGGCCAAAGCGCTCTGCTGTGGGCCGGTCTGGTAGGGGCATTCCTGACCTCCCTCTACACCTTCCGACTGATCTTTATCGCCTTCCATGGCAAAGAGCAGACCAAAGCTCACGCTGGTCACGGCCTGGCTCATCATCTGCCGCTCTTGGTTCTGCTGGTGCTCTCCACCGGCATTGGGGCTCTTATCACCCCGCCACTGGCAGGTGTGCTGCCGGCAGGCCCGGGGGATCATATCGAAGAGGGTCGTCATGCACTGGAGATAACCTCCGGCATCATCGCCATTGCAGGGATCGCGCTGGCCGCGTTCCTCTTCCTTGGTGAGCGCCGTCTGGCCACATCCATTGCCAACAGCGCCCCGGGCCGTCTGCTCAGCACCCTCTGGTTCAACGCCTGGGGCTTTGACTGGCTCTACGACCAGCTGTGGGTCAAACCCTATCTGCTGGCAACCCGTCTGGTCGGACAGGATCCGCTGGACTGGATGATGGGCCTGCCCGCCTGGTTCGCCCTGCGTGGCAACCAGCTGCTGGCCTGGACAGTCACCGGCAAGTTGCGCTGGTATGCCGCTTCCATGGGGATCGGTGCCGCATTGGTGCTGGCACTGCTGCTACTGGGGTAAACGCGATGAACAACACGAAAATCGTACAGCCGGGCTGTTTGCCGACCTTGATGGAACAGGGCGTGCAATCTCATATGAACTTGAACGAGAGCTGATACCGTGACCTTACTCTGGATCTTGTTAATTCCTTTCATCGGCGGCTTGCTCTGCTGGCAGATGGAGCGTCTCGGCGGGCAGTTTGTCCGCTGGGTTGCCCTCCTCTCCATGAGCGCCAGCCTGCTGCTCTCCTGTGCCATCTGGCTAAGTGGTGATTTCTCTCTTGCCACCACCGGCCTCGATAGCGCGGGCGTCACTGGTGCCGCTTCCCCATGGGCTGCCGAATGGCGTCTGCCCTGGATCCCCCGCTTCGGCATCTCCCTGCATCTGGCAGTGGATGGTTTGTCACTGCTGATGGTCATCCTCACCTGCTTTATCGGGGTACTGGCCATCCTCTGTTCGTGGAAAGAGATCGTGCAACGCATCGGCTTCTTCCATCTGAACCTGCTCTGGATCCTGGGCGGCGTGCTCGGCGTCTTTATGGCGCTGGACCTGTTCCTCTTCTTCTTCTTCTGGGAGATGATGCTGGTTCCCATGTACTTCCTGATTGCGCTCTGGGGCCATTCGGTCACTGACGGCAAATCACGGATCAACGCGGCGACCAAGTTCTTCATCTACACCCAGGTGAGCGGCCTGATCATGCTGGTGGCCATCATCGGGCTGGTGCTGACCCACCAGCATGCCACCGGTGTCTTCACCTTCAACTATCTGGATCTGCTCAATACCCCGATGAGCAAGGGTGTACAGTGGCTGCTGATGCTGGGCTTCTTCATCGCCTTCGCGGTCAAGATGCCGCTGGTGCCGCTGCACGGCTGGCTGCCGGATGCCCATAGTCAGGCGCCGACCGCAGGCTCGGTGGATCTCGCCGGTATTTTGCTGAAAACCGCGGCCTATGGTCTGCTGCGCTTCGCCCTGCCGCTGTTCCCGGAGGCCTCAGCCGAATTTGCCCCCTACGCCATGGTGCTGGGTCTTGTCGGCATCGTGTATGGCGCCATCGTGGCCTTTGCCCAGACCGACATCAAACGGCTGGTGGCCTACACCAGCATCTCCCACATGGGTTTTGTGATGATCGCCATCTACTCGGGTAGCGAAGTGGCCCTGCAGGGTGCCGTTGTGCAGATGATCGCCCACGGTCTCTCCGCCGCCGGCCTCTTCATCCTCTGCGGTCAGCTCTATGAGCGGCTGCACACCCGCGACATGCGCCAGATGGGTGGTCTGTGGGGACGCCTGCGCTATCTGCCGGGCGTGATGCTCTTCTTCTCGGTCGCCTCTCTGGGGATGCCGGGCACCGGCAACTTCGTCGGCGAGTTCCTGATCCTGATCGGCAGCTTCCAGGTCGCCCCGGTGATCACTGCGGTCGCCACCTTCGGTCTGGTGCTGGCCTCGGTCTACTCCCTCATCATGCTGCAGCGCGCCTGCTTTGGCCCGGCCAAGGACGAGAGCATCCTGAAAGGACTGGATCGCCGCGAACTGACCATGATGATGGTAATTGCGGGCCTGCTGGTTCTGCTGGGCCTCTATCCCCAACCCGTGATTGATACCGCCAGCAGCAGCCTCATCAACGTGCTGCACTGGTATCTGCTGCCAACTGCTGGAGCTCTGCAATGACTTTCTCCGCTTCCCAACTGCTGGCACTGCTTCCCCTGCTGCTGACCACCGGGGCCATGGCGGCCCTGATGCTGGCCATCGCGTGGCGCCGCTGTGTCACTACCGCCTTTACCGTCACCATCATTGGTCTCAACCTGGCGCTCTTCTCCCTGCCCATCGTCATGGCGCAAGGAGATCAGGGGGTCACCCCGCTGCTGCAAGTCGATGGCTATGCCGTCTTCTACATGGGATTGGTGCTGATTGGTGCGCTGGCAACCTGTACCTTCGGCCAGTCGTGGCTGAAAGCCTACCCGGATAACCGGGAAGAGTTCTTCCTGCTGCTGCTGATCGCCACGGCCGGTGGTCTGGTGCTGGCCTGCTCCCGCCACCTCGCCTCCCTCTTTATCGGGATCGAGATGCTGACCCTGCCGATGTTCGGTCTGGTCGGGTACGCCTATCGCGAGCGCCACTCGCTGGAAGCCGCGGTGAAGTACATGGTGCTCTCTGCCGCTGCCACCGCCTTCCTGCTGTTTGGTATGGCGCTGCTCTATGCCCAGGCTGGCAGCCTGAGCTTTGATGCCCTCGGGGTGACCATGGCCCAGAGCCCGGCTCACCATCCGCTGCTGATGGGCGGTCTTGGTCTGATGCTGGTCGGTTTTGCCTTCAAGCTCTCCTTGGCTCCCTTCCATCTCTGGACGCCGGATGTCTACGAAGGTGCACCGGCACCGGTCGCCACCTTCCTTGCAACCGTCAGCAAGGTCGCCGTGTTTGCCGTACTGCTGCGCTTCTATCTGGCCGTACCGGCTGCTGCCGATCCCATGATCCACTGGTTGCTGGCCGCCATGGCCTTCATTTCCATCCTCATCGGCAACCTGCTGGCACTGGTACAAAGCAACATCAAGCGGATGCTGGGCTACTCCTCCATCTCCCACTTTGGTTATCTGCTGGCGGTGATCGTGGCGAGCCGTATCGGCCAGATGCCGGTGGAAGCGGCCGGGATCTACCTGCTGATGTATCTGTTCACCAGCCTGGGCGCCTTTGGCGTCGTCAGCATGATGTCGAGCCCCTATCGCGGCAAGGATGCGGACTCTCTGCACAGCTATCGCGGCCTGTTCTGGAAGCGTCCCTACCTGACCGCCGTGCTGACCGTGATGATGCTCTCTCTGGCCGGTATCCCGATGACGCTCGGCTTCATCGGCAAGTTCTACCTCATCGGTGTGACTGTCGAGGCCCAGCTCTGGTGGCTCTCCGCTGCCATCATTTTGGGCAGTGCGCTGGGTCTCTACTACTACCTCCGTGTGATGGTGACCCTCTATCTGCGCGAGCCGGGCATGCAGCAACGCGATGCCAGCGCCAACTGGGCGCTCTCCTCCGGTGGCGTGGTTGTGCTGCTCTCGGCCGCGCTGGTGGTATTGCTCGGCCTCTACCCACAACCGGTCATCTCGCTGGTACAGGGTTTCCAGAACGTCGTACTGCAGTAACTCAAACTGCGGCTCAATCAAAACCGGCTCCTGTGGCCGGTTTTTTATTGCCACCTAACCGGATACATCCTGCCACGACTCAAATTTGTCAGTTTTTAGAAAGGCTTATACCGACACATTAAATATTGATAGGTATTCACCCAGCCCCCTTACTGATATATTGATGACTGGCAGGAATGGAGTTCCGAGCGATGATGCAGCCTACTTTTCATCAATTTGATGCGCATCCACTGACCGACACACTGCTTCCCTACCGAGGGGGACGACTCGATGTGTTGCTGGCCGAGCGGGATGCCGCACGTGTTGCCGAACTGCAGCAGCAGTGCCAACGCCTCGATATTCAGCTTTGCGGGGCCATCTTTCCAAGCCTGGTCAGCCAGCATGGTTTCCACGAAAAGGGGGCCTGGCTATTGCCCCGCCCGGCATCTCACAACCCTCTGCTGATCCCACTCTCCTATACCGCCAGCGCCGATGAGCTGGCCGCCATCATCTGCGAGCAGCTGGCCCCTCGGCTCTCACAATGGCCAGCTCCACAGAAAGTCCCCACCCTATTTCTTACTTTCGACGCCATGATCCCCAATATTGCCTCCATTCTCGAAGGGCTTTATCTGCGGCTGGCGGACAGGGTCAACTATGCCGGCGTCAATGCTGGCAGCGGCCAGTTCACGGCAATGCCCTGCCTCTTCGACAACCAGACATTGCTGGAACACGGAGTCAGTTGCGCACTGCTTCCCTACCAAAGTTACTCACTGCTCGAGCACGGCTACCAACTCACTGCCCAACCCATGCTTGCCACCAGCAGCGAGGGCAACAAGATCTCCTTTATCGACTGGGAACCTGCCTTCAGCCGTTATCAGTCTCTGATCCGGCAGCAATTCCAGCAGAGCCTCACGCCGGAGCTGTTCTACAAGTACGGCGTCCACCTGCCGCTCGGGTTACTCAGAGCCAATGGCGACGTGATCGTACGCATCCCGGTCGCCGTCACCGAAGAGGGTGCTCTGCTCTGCGTCGGAGAGGTGCCTGACCACAGTATCCTCACTCTGCTCAAGGCGCCGCAAAGTCCGACCGCCCATGCCATCGAGCTGGCTGGGAAACTCAGCCAGCATGGTGTGCCTGAACGCATCGAGATCTACTACTGCGCCGGGCGTCAACAGCACTTCGGTGAGCAGAGTGCGCTTGAGCTGGAGACCCTCTTCACCCACAGCGGAGCCCACGAGCTGGTCGGCGCCCTCTCACTTGGCGAAATAGGCAGCCTGCGACCGGGGGACTATCCGCTGTTTCACAACGGCGCCATTCTCTGCAATGGGGAGGGGTCTCGGTGAACAACGATCACGCCATGGCCATTGTCTGCGACCTTTCTCTCTGTATCGGGCGTGAGGTCACCCTTGATGCCTTGCTGACCAAGGTGCTGCAACGCTTCCTATTTCACTGTGCCTGTCCGGTCGGGGTGGTACTGCAGCAGTTGCCGAAAGGGGGGCAGAGGATCGTCAAGGCTATCGGGGACGAGCGGTTGCTCCAGCATCAAGGGCAATCCGTGAGCCTCCCTTCCTGGGTCATCGACGGCGATCAATGCATCCTGCGTGCCCCGATCCCTCTGCCCGGCTCTCGCACCTATCCATTTGCTTATCGCCTCAAAGTCGAGGGGGGATATCTGATGCTGCTGCTCTCCCCCAATCCGGAGCATCAGGGTGAACAGATCTGCCAACTGTTCAGCCCGATCCTTGGCAACCTGGCCCGCGCCATCCAGTTGTGCCGTGACAGCGAGCAGCTGGCGCTGCGCCAGCAGGCAGAGCTGGTCGATATGCAGCGCTTCAACGAATCCCTATTAAGGGCCATCCCCATCCCGGTGTTCAGCAAGGATGTCGAGGGGCGTTTCATCAGCTGCAACCCGACCTTCACCCAGATCACCGGTATCAGCAAGGCCGAGCTGCTGGGCAAACGAGTGGACGAAATACTGCCGCCCGAGCTGGCCGAGGAGTATATACAGCGCGATCTGGAGGTGTTGCGCAGCAGGCAACCGCAATATTTCGAACACCTTCTGCTGGATCGCAATGGCAGGCGCTATCAGGTGCTCAACTTCAAGGATCTCTTCTATGACCATCAGGGCGAGGTGGCCGGCATCATAGGGGCGCTGGTAGATATCACCCGCATAAAGGAGAGTGAACAACAACAGCGAGCCCTGTTGTTTCAAACCATAGCGGCGCTCTCTTCTGCCATTGCCCACAAGGATCCCAGTACCGCAGGCCATGAGCGGCGCGTGCACGATCTGGCACTGGCCATCGGCCAGCATCTGCAACTTTCTCAGGATCGGCTGGATGGACTCGGGCTCGCGGCCATGGTGCACAACATCGGTCTGCTGCAGATCCCGGCGGAGATCCTCACCCGCCCCCGCGAACTGAGGCCCGTTGAGTTCGAACTTATCAAGCAGCATCCGCAGGCCGGTTGCGAGATCCTGCAACAGATAGACTTCCCCTGGCCCATCACCACCATAGTGCTGCAGCACCATGAAAACATGGATGGCAGCGGCTACCCGCATGGACTGCAGGGTGACGACATCTGTCTGGAGGCACGGATCATTCGGGTGGCCGATTCTCTCGCTGCCATGACGGCCCACCGTCCTTTCCGGCGGGCCATGTCCCTCACCGAGGCCTTCGCCGAGCTGACGCGCTATGCCGGCGTTCGCTATGACGAGCAGGTAGTCAGTGCCTGCTTTACCGTGTGGCAAGCGGGCGACCGCTTTACCAACTGATCCAGGTGGTCCCAGATGACGTCAAAGCAAATCACTTGCCCAACCTCACCACAGACAATCAACCTGCCACCCGATGTCTTCCTGCTCAGTCAGGTGATGGATCAACTGCCTTATCGTGTCCTGCTCAAAGACACACGATCCATCTTCATCGCCTGCAACAGGTTGGTAGCCGACGATCTTGCCCTCCCTCCGGAACAGATCATCGGCAAATGCGATACCGACTTTTTCCCGGCCGAGCTGGCCCAACGCTATCGGGATGACGATCTCAGGGTCATGGTCAGCGGCACGCCCCAGCATCACGAAGAGCCCTATCTCAGAGGTGGCGAGGCTCGCTGGCTCAGCACCACCAAGTTTCCCCTGCGCGACAAGCTGGGCGAAGTGGTCGGTGTCGGCGTCTTCTTTGACGACATCACAGAAGCGAAGCAACAGCAGGAGCGGTTGCAACAATACACCTGGACCCTGGAGGCCATCGGTCGCGCCCACCATGCGATGCTGGAGCAGGACGATGAGAAGAAACTGCTGCAGGAGATCTGCGACGCCATCACCTTTGATGGCCGCTTCCCCCTCGTTACCGTATTGCAGGAGGTAGCTGGCCAGAGCGTACTACAGGTGCTGGCACAGGCGGGCAATGCGGTCTGGTTCTCCAACGATGAGTGGCTCACCCGGGATCGGACTCTGCACCACGCCATCCGCGAGGGATCCGTGTGTAACGAGGCGCTGGCCAACGAGTTTGTTCACCATACCGCGACCCTGCGCGCTCGCCTGCTGCTGCCGCTGCAGTGGCACGACAGCTTGCGGGGCGGCCTGCTCATTCACAGCGAGCAGGCACGCGCCTTCACCGATGAGGAGATGCATCTCTTCAGCCGGCTGGCTGACTACCTTGCCTACGGTCTGCAGGCCCGTAGCACCCAGCAGGCCTATCTCGCCGCCCAACGCGACAAGGTGTTGCATGCACGTCAGCTGGAGCTGGCACTGGAAGATGCCCTCGGAGCCATTGCCGCCGTGCTGGAGCAGCGCGATCCCTACACCGCCGGCCACCAGAAGCATGTCGCGACCCTGGCGCTGGCCATCGGTCGCGAGCTGCAGCTCGATGAGAAGCGGCTTAGAGGGCTGTATCTGGGAGCCATGGTGCACGATATCGGCAAGATCCAGGTACCGGTCGACATCCTCACCAAACCGGGCAGGCTGACACCTCAGGAGTTCAATCTGGTCAAGGAACACCCGATCGCCGGCTATCAGGTGCTCAAGGATGTCGCTCTGCCCTGGCCCATCGCCCAGATGATCCACCAACACCACGAGTATCTCGACGGCTCCGGTTATCCATCAGGGTTAAAGGGCGAGCAGATCCTGCTGGAAGCGCGCATTCTCACGGTGGCCGATATTGTGGAGTCCATGTCCTCCGATCGTCCCTACCGCGCCGCCCTTGGCATTCCTCAAGCCAGAGCCCACATCATCGAGCTGCGCGGCACCAAGCTGGATGAAGCAGTAGTGGACGCCTGCCTGCGCATTCTCGACCGTGGGGACTTCACCCCCCATGAGCTGGGTCACGGTCAAACCTGAGGTCGTACATGCCATAAAAAAACCGGCCAATTGGCCGGTTTCTGTTGTTACGCGCTAGCGCCGTCTCTATTAACCCAGACGAACCCGGGCGTTGCGGAACATCCGCATCCAGGCACCGTCCTCGCCCCAGTTGTCAGGGTGCCAGGAGTTGGCCACGGTGCGGAACACCCGCTCCGGATGTGGCATCATGATGGTGGCGCGACCGTCGGTGGTAGTCACTGCGGTGATGCCGTCCGGCGAGCCGTTCGGGTTGGCCGGGTACTGCTCGGTCACACTGCCGCGGTTATCGACAAAGCGCAGCCCCACCAGCCCGCTGGTTTGCAGTGCGTTCAGGTGAGCGGCATCGCGCACCTCGACGCGCCCTTCCCCGTGGGAGACGGCAATCGGCATCACCGAGCCAGCCATGTCGGCGAAGAAGGCTGACGGGGACTCCTGTACCTTAACCAGACTGAAGCGGGCCTCGAAGCGCTCGGAGCGGTTGCGCACGAAGCGCGGCCACAGATCGGCGCCCGGGATGAGATCCCGCAGGTTGGACATCATCTGGCAACCGTTGCATACACCCAGGGAGAGGGTATCACCACGCTCGAAGAAGCGCTGGAACTGCTCGCGAGCGTTGTCATTGAACAGGATGGACTTGGCCCAGCCTTCGCCCGCTCCCAGCACGTCACCGTAGGAGAAACCGCCACAGGCCACCAGGGTCTGGAACTCCTCCAGCTTGATACGGCCGGAGAGGATGTCGCTCATATGGACATCCACTGCCGCAAAGCCGGCACGGTCAAACGCCGCCGCCATCTCCACGTGGGAGTTGACACCCTGCTCGCGCAGCACCGCCAGACGAGGGGAGACCCCACGGGCAATGTAAGGTGCCGCAACATCTTCGGCCGGGTTGAAGCTGAGCTTGGCCTGCAGGCCCGGATCAGTGGCGTCCTGACGAGCAGCATGCTCCTGATCCGCGCACTCGGGGTTATCGCGCAGACGCTGCATCTGCCAGCTGGTCTCGCCCCAGATAGTGCGAAGGGCAGTGCGGCTGGCGCGATAGACCTCCTGACCGGCCCGTTGCAGGGTGATGAGATCCCCCTCGCGCACCGTGCCGAGCACGTGGGAGCAAGCCGCCAGACCGTGACCGGCCAGCAGGGTCATCACCGCCTCTTTATCTTCACGGCGCACCTGAATAACGGCGCCCAGCTCCTCGTTAAACAGCGCAGGCAGCAGCTCGCCGCCGATGCGATCGAGCTGGATGTCGAGACCACAATGACCGGCGAAGGCCATCTCCACCAGAGTGACAAACAGGCCACCGTCGGAGCGGTCGTGATAGGCGACGAGTTTGCGATCGGCCACCAGCGCCTGAATGGCGTTGAAGAAGCCTTTGAGCTGAACCGGATTGTCGAGATCCGGCGCCTTGTCACCCAGCTGGCGGTAGACCTGTGCCAGTGCGGAGGCACCGAGGCGCTGCTTGCCATTGCCAAGGTCGATGAGGATAAGGTCGGTCTCACCGAGATCGGTACGCAGTTGCGGCGTGACGGTGTTGCGCACATCCTCGACCCGGGCAAACGCCGAGATGAGCAGGGAGAGCGGCGAGGTGACGCTGTGCTCCTTGCCATCCTGCTGCCAGCGGGTCTTCATGGACATGGAGTCCTTGCCCACCGGAATGGTGATGCCAAGTGCCGGGCAGAGCTCCTCACCCACCGCTTTGACCGCCTCATAGAGGCCGGCATCTTCCCCCGGATGGCCGGCTGCGGCCATCCAGTTGGCGGAGAGCTTGACCCGCTTGAGGGAACCGATGTGAGCCGGTGCCAGGTTGGTGAGTGCTTCCGCTACCGCCATGCGGGCAGAGGCGGCGTGGGAGAGCAGCGCCACCGGGGTGCGCTCGCCCATCGACATGGCTTCACCGTGGTAGCTGTCGTAGGTGGCCGCGGTGACGGCGCAGTCAGCCACCGGGATCTGCCAGGGGCCAACCATCTGGTCGCGGTTGACCAAACCGGTCACGCTGCGATCGCCGATGGTGATAAGGAAGGACTTCTCCGCTACGGTGGGCAGACGCAGCACCCGCTCTGCAGCCTCGCCCAGGGTGATGCCATCGAGTTGGAGCGCTTTGCCTTGGGCAGGCAGGCTTGCAACATCGCGATGCATCTTGGGGGTCTTGCCCAGCAGCACGTCCAGCGGCAGATCGATGGGGTGGTTGTCAAAATGCTGGTCGGAGAGCGTCAGGTGCTTCTCTTCGGTGGCGGTACCGATGACGGCATAGGGTGCGCGCTCACGCTCGCACAGAGCCTTGAACAACGGCAACTTCTCCCTGGCCACCGCCAGCACGTAACGCTCCTGGGATTCGTTGCACCAGATCTCGAGCGGGCTCATGCCCGGCTCGTCGTTCGGGATGGCACGCAGGTCGAAGCGACCGCCGCGATCGCCATCGCTCACCAGCTCCGGCATGGCGTTGGAGAGGCCACCGGCGCCCACGTCGTGGATGAAGACGATGGGGTTGTCGTCCCCCAGCTGCCAGCAGCGGTCGATCACCTCCTGACACCGGCGCTCCATCTCGGGGTTGTCACGCTGCACCGAGGCAAAATCGAGATCTTCGGCCGACTGGCCGGAAGCCATGGAGGAAGCTGCGCCGCCGCCCAGACCGATGTTCATCGCCGGGCCGCCCAGCACGATCAGCGCCGCGCCGACCGGGATCTCCCCTTTCTGGACATGCTCACTGCGGATGTTGCCGATACCGCCCGCCAGCATGATGGGTTTGTGGTAGCCACGCACCTCGACGCCGTTGTGGCTCGGCACCTCCTCTTCGAAGGTACGGAAGTAACCGAGAATGGCCGGACGGCCGAACTCGTTGTTGAAGGCGGCGCCGCCAAGCGGCCCCTCCTGCATGATGTCAAACGCGCTGACGATGCGGCTCGGCTTGCCGAAATCCTGCTCCCAGGGCTGCTCGAAGCCGGGGATGCGCAGGTTGGAGACGGAGAAACCGACCAGACCCGCCTTGGGCTTGGCACCGCGACCGGTGGCACCCTCGTCGCGGATCTCGCCGCCTGAGCCGGTGGCCGCCCCCGGGAACGGGGAGATGGCGGTCGGGTGGTTGTGGGTCTCTACCTTCATCAGGATGTCGACCTGCTCCTGATGATACTGGTACTCGCCGCTGGCCGGGCTCGGGAAGAAGCGGCCCCCCTGGCTCCCTTCCATCACGGCGGCGTTGTCTTTATAAGCAGACAGGACATGATCCGGCGTCTGCTCGAAGGTGTTCTTGATCATCTTGAACAGCGACTTGGGCTGCTGCTCACCGTCGATGGTCCAGTCGGCGTTGAAGATCTTGTGGCGACAGTGCTCGGAGTTTGCCTGGGCAAACATGTAGAGCTCGATGTCGTTGGGGTTGCGACCCAGCCTGGTGAAATTCTCCACCAGATAGTCAATTTCGTCGTCGGCCAGGGCCAGACCGAGCGCCACATTGGCCTCGGCCAGCGCGGCGCGACCACCGCCCAGCACATCGACCTGGGTGAAGGGACGCGGTTCGTGGTGGGCAAATAGAGCGCTCGCCGCTTCCATGTCGGCAAACACCGTCTCCATCATGCGATCGTGCAGCACGGCCGCCACATCGGCACGCTGGGCAGCTCTCAGCTCACCCTTGGCCTGCACGTAATAGGCAATGCCACGCTCCAGCCGCTTGACCTTGTTCAGGCCGCAGTTGTGGGCGATATCGGTTGCTTTGGAAGACCAGGGGGAGATAGTGCCGGGGCGGGGGGTAACGAGAAACAGCTGACCGCTGGGGGTGTGTTCGGGGATAGTCGGGCCGTAGCGCAGAAGCTGGCCCAAGGTCGCTCGCTCCGGGGGCGACAGCGGGCTCGAAAGCTCGGCAAAGTGCACGTATTCGGCATAGACATCCTCTATCTCTACTCCTCTCTCCTGTTGCATCTGCGCAAATCGCTGCAGCAGTTTTTGGACACGAAACTCAGACAGTGCAGGGGCACCACGCAAGATATCCATATGACCTTTCTCACCAAGTTTTGAAGTGGGGGGAATTGAGACGCGCGTATTATAGGGAGCTGGCTCACAGCGGACAAACGTTTTTCTCGTTTTGTGTAGTGTGACTCGGCGCACACTCTCTGGTATAAAGGTGCTTCTTTTTTGACAAATGCCGATTTTTTCAACAAAGGTACTCACCTACTTGCGCTGCATTTTTCGACTATTTATCGGGCTGACGTTGCTGCTGACCCTGGTCGGTTGTGACTTCTACACCCCCTCCAGCCAGCTGGAGCAGATCCGCCAACGGGGCGAGATCCGGGTTGGCACCATCTACGGCCCCACCTCCTATTACCAGCGTGACGACACCGCCCAGGGGTTCGATTACGAGCTGGCGAAAAACTATGCCGACTGGCTGGGGGTCAAACTCACCATAGTGCCGGTTAACAGTTCGGATGAACTGGTAAACCTGCTCAAGAAAGGCAAACTCGATCTGGCTGCAGCCGCCATCATGGTCACCCCGGAGCGGCGCCAGCTGTTTCGCTTCGGACCGGGCTTCTATCAGGTTTCCCCCAAACTGGTTTATCGCAACGGCAAGCCAAAGCCGGACTCTCTCGATGATATCAAGGGCAAGCTGGTGGTGGCTGCCGGTTCGACCGGTGAAGATCTGCTCAAAGAGCTCAGCAAGACCAATCCTGACCTCAACTGGAGCGTCAGCAACAGCGCCGATCTGGAAGATCTGCTGAGACAGGTGGTTGAAGGCAAGATTGACTACACGGTTGTGCAGGACACTGTGCTGGCCCGCAGCCAGCGCTACTACCCGGAGCTCACCGAGGGGCTGACCCTGGCCCAGAAGCAGACCGTCGCCTGGGCCATGAGCAAGCTTCCCGATGACAGCCTCTATGCCAGCGTCATCGACTTCTTCGGCCAGCGCTTCATGGATGGTGCCATTGCCAAACTCGACGAGAAGTACTTCGGCCACGTGCAGAACTTCGATTTCGTCGATACCCGCACCTTCCTGCAGCGGGCCAAGAGCCTGCTGCCCAAGTACCAGTCGCTGTTCCAGAACCATGCCAAGAACATCGACTGGCGCCTGCTGGCCGCCATCAGCTATCAGGAATCCCACTGGGATCCGCAGGCGCGCTCCTACACCGGCGTGCGCGGCATGATGATGCTGACCGAACCCACCGCCAAGGCGATGGGGGTCAATGACCGGCTCCATCCGGAAGAGAGCATCAAGGGCGGAGCCCTCTATCTGCAGCAGATGATGGATAAGGTGCCCGACTCGGTGCCTGATGACGAGAAGGTGTGGTTTGCCCTCACCGCCTACAACATAGGTTACGGCCACATGATGGATGCCCGTCGCCTCACCAAGGATCTGGGCAAGAACCCGGATGCCTGGGGCGACGTGAAAGAGGTGCTGCCGCTGCTGCAGCAGGCGCGCTGGCATCGCAAGGTGCGCTACGGCTATGCCCGTGGCGGCGAGGCACGCAACTACGTCAACAACGTGCGCCAGTATTACCAGAGCCTGCTCTGGCTCGACAACGAGAAACAACGAGCACAACAGCGCGAAAACATCGACAACGCCAGCGAACCTGAGCTGGCGGAGCGCCCCACCGTCATCGCCGAGGTGGTCAATCAGATCACCATGCGCTAACAAACTATTATTCGACTGTTTTCACGCAAACTTCTCTGTTACCATCGAATTACATCGGAGCCTATCCGAAATCGCATTGTTTTCATTATGTTGAGAGATTAAATAACAGCAATTTCGGATGGGCTCCATCAATGACCCAAGGCCCGGATGGCCACCTAAGTTGGGAGGAGACCAAGATGCAAAAACGTAGAAAAATCAGTCTGGTCAGAAAAGCAAAGTGCAGCTGGAGCCCCAGACGCAAACTCAAGCTTAATGACATCAAGCGCAACCTGTGGCGCAGAAATCGATCCTATACTCTGCTTATCGCAGAGCACACAGCATAAACCCGGCATTAGCCGGGTTTTTTATGCTCTGGATTTCTCAGGCTTGCTGGATGTCGGCGCTAAATTGCACCGAGCGCTTGGAGACCAGCGAGTTGCAGTGATTGCAGAAGTAATCGACCGCACCACACGCCTTGAGGCGCTCCAGCTCCTGATGACAGGTGGGGCAGAGTGCAGTGACCCGCACAATGGCCTTGCAGTTACCGCAAGTTTGCTCCTTGCTGCGGGTATCCAGTTCACTCTGGCAGGATGGACAAAGCAGGGCTTCCATAATCAACTCCTCGAAAAGTGGATCTGCCATGGTCTGGCTCCATGGCAGATCCCCCTCCCCCTTATCACACAACTTAACATGGCGAGGATAACAAAGCGGCTGCCGGTGAGGGCAGCCGCCAGGGCTTATTTTTTCTTCATCTTCAGCAGCCGTTTGCGCTGGCGCTCCTGACTCAGGGTCAGGGTATTCTTCTTGCCTTCAAACGGGTTGACCGACTCCTGGAACTCGACCCGGATCGGTGAGCCCATGATCTTGAGGGACTTGCGGAAGTAGTTGATCAGATACCGCTTGTAGGAGTCCGGCAAGTCGTTGAGCTGGTTGCCATGGATCACGATGCGCGGCGGGTTGTAACCACCGGCGTGAGCATATTTCAGTTTGACGCGGCGGCCGTTGACCATCGGCGGCTGGTGATCTTCCTGCGCCATCTGCATGATCCGGGTCAGCATGGCGGTACTGGTACGGCGAGTGGCGGACTGGTAAGCCTCCTGAATGGATTCAAACAGGTGACCAACACCGCTGCCGTGCAGGGCGGAGATGAAGTGAACGCGAGCGAAGTCGATGAAGCCCAAGCGACGATCCAGCTCGTTCTTCACATCCTCTTTCACTTTCTGATCCAGACCATCCCACTTGTTCACCACCAGCACCACGGAGCGGCCGGTGTTGAGCACGAAGCCAAGGATGCTCAAGTCCTGATCGGTGATGGTCTCCTGAGCGTCGATCACCAGCAGGCAGACGTTGGCATCTTCGATGGCCTTGAGGGTCTTGATGACGGAGAACTTCTCCACCGTCTCGTGCACCTTGCCACGACGGCGCACGCCGGCGGTATCGATGATGACGTACTTCTGCTCGTCACGCTCCATCGGGATGTAGACGGAGTCACGGGTGGTGCCCGGCATGTCATAGACGATGACCCGATCTTCACCCAGCATGCGGTTGGTCAGGGTTGATTTGCCGACGTTGGGACGACCGACGATGGCGAACTTGATGGGCAGATCGGCGAACGGCGTCTCCTTGGTGTCCTCTTTGGTATCGAGTTCACCGGCAGCCACCATGCGCAGCAGGGCTTCTTCGTCGAAGTCCTCTTCTTCCTCGTCCTGCACCTCTTCGCCACCAGCGGCTTCGACCAGCGTCTCCAGGTGAGGAGCCAGCGCCAGCTCCAGCAGGCTCAATACGCCACGACCGTGGGCGGCCGCCATCTGGTAGACCTCACCCAGCGCCAGACCGTAAAACTCGGAAACGGCAGAGTCACCGTCGATGCCGTCGGTCTTGTTGGCGACCAGAAACACCTTCTTGTGAGTCTTGCGCAGGTGCTCGGCGATGGCCTGGTCCGCAGCAGTCAAACCGGCACGAGCATCCACCATGAACAGCACCACATCGGCTTCTTCGATGGCCAGCAGGGACTGCTCGGCCATCTTCAGCTCGATCCCCTCCTCGGTGCCATCGATACCGCCGGTATCGACCACGATAAATTCCAGCTCGCCCAGCTTCGCCTGGCCATATTTGCGGTCCCGGGTCAGGCCGGGGAAGTCGGCAACCAGGGCATCCCGGGTACGGGTCAGGCGGTTAAACAGGGTGGATTTCCCCACATTGGGGCGGCCCACCAGGGCAACAACAGGAGTCATAAAAGCCTCATTCTCAAGACGACAAAGGCTCCGGGTCCGAAGACCAGGAGCCGGATATTCAAATTAACGGACGATCAAGGACGCTTTAGCGCGTACAGCTTGCCGCCACGGCTCTGCACATACAGGGTATCGCCATCCACAAGTGGGGCGGCATACAGACCACTGCTGTCGAGCTGCTGCATCGCCTTGATGGTACCGTCGGTACGATCAAGCCAGTACAGGTATCCTTCCACATCACCCACCACCACATAGTCACCGAAGATGACAGGTGCAGTGACGGTACGATTCTCCAGCTGGGTGTTGGACCACAGCTCCAGACCATTGCGACGGTCGATGGCAAACAGGTGGCTGCGACTGTCGGTCAGCACGATGGCATTGCCGGTGATCGCCAGATCGCGATAGCCGGAATACTTGCGCTTCCACACCTCGTCACCGCTCATCAGCTTGCGCGCCATCAACTGGCCATTGTAGGCGATGGCGTAGAGCTCATCACCGGCAATCAGCGGGCTGGCATCGACGTCCACCATGCGGTCAAGCTCGGTAGCACCGCGCGGGTCGGCCACCTTGGACTGACGCACCGGCTGGCCGTTGCTCAGCAGCGCGATGCCAACCTTGCCATCGGCGCGGCCATAGATGACGGCGCCATTGGTGATCACCGGGGCACCGGCACTGCGCAGGGTCAGCGGCGGCTGCTCTTCGGAGAGCGTCCACTGCATCTTGCCTTCGTCGGTATCGAGCGCAATCAGGCGACCGGAGGTGGTCAGTACCACCACGCGACCATCTTCAACCGCAGGGCTGGCGACCACTTCGCCGGGCACATTGGTCTGCCACAGCACTTCGCCGTTCTCTTCGTTCAGGGCGTAGACCACCCCGTTCTCGGAGCCGAGGAACAGCTTGCCGTAACGGGAGACCAGACCGCCGGAGAGACGGGCGCTGCGCTTGTCGGCGTTAACCGGCAGGTCGGCCAGATCGACGGTCCAGAGACGATCGCCACTGGCACGGTCGAAGGCGGTAACATCGCCATCTCGTGCAGCGGCATAGATGCGCTCATCTTCCACTGCCGGCTTGAGCTGGGAGTAGAAGTCACCGATGCCGTCACCGACGGTGGAAGACCACTCGGTATCGGCACTGAAAGCGGACTCGACCTTGGGCAGCGGTGCCATGGGGTTCAAATCCTCTTCCGAGCTGAACAGGGAGCAGCCCTGCAGGGCGAAGGAGACCGCAGCCCCCAGCGCCACCATTTTGAATAGATTACGCATCCGGTGCCTCACCCGTGGTCATGGCCGGCAGGGCCAGATCGTCCATCTTCAACTTGAGCTCCTGGCTACCCTGCAGGCCGCCGGCATCGGCCGCTGCCTGATAGGCATCGCGAGCCTCCTCAATCTTGCCCTGCTTTTGCAGGATATCACCGCGCACTTCGGCCACCTGGGCCTTGAAGGCGTCGCTATTGATCTTGCCAAGCTGGGCCAGCGCGTCATCTGCCTTGCCCTGATCGTTCAATACGCGAGCCAGACGCAGTGCAGCGATGGGACGAATGCTCTCGTCACCGCTGGTGGCCACCTGGGTCAGCTGCTCGGCAGCCAGATCCAGCTTGCCGGCCTTGACGGCGGCAGCAGCCAGTTGCAGCGCGGCCAGCTCGCCATAGGAGTCGCCCTTGTTGGCGGAGACAAACTGCGCTGCCTGCTCGAAACCGGCGGCGTCGCCTTTAGCCAGCTGGGTAATCACCTGGTTGTAGGCGTGTGAGGAGGCCTCCATGGTCTGTTGCTGGTACTGGTTGTAGTAGCGCCAGCCAAACAGGCCGACCAGACCGATCACGGTACCGGCGATCACCGAAGTCCCGTTCTCTTTCCACCACTCCTTGATAACCTCAACCTGTTGTTCTTCGGTGGTATAAACTTCCACAGCTTACTCTCCTTTGGCTGCCAGCAGGGCAATGGCGGCGTCAACCTTGACGGTCTGTTGCTCGGCCTGACCACGCAGATATTTGATAGTGATCTCCCCGTTTTGCACCTCGGTCTCACCAAGGATCAGGGCGATAGACGCGCCACTCTTGTCGGCACGCTTGAGTTGTTTCTTGAAGTTGCCGCCGCCGCAGTGGCTCATCAGGCGCAAATCCGGCAGCGCATCACGCAGACGCTCGGCCAGCTGGAAGCCAGCCTGCTCGGTCCCCTCGCCCACCATCGCCAGATAGACATCAACCGCCGGGCGAATGTCGCCGTTGAGCTCAAGGGTCTCCAGCATCAGCACCAGACGCTCCATACCCATGGCAAAACCGACTGCAGGCGTCGGCTGGCCACCCAGTTGCTCCACCAGACCGTCATAGCGGCCACCGGCACAGACGGTGCCCTGGGCACCCAGGCTGTTGGTCACCCACTCGAATACGGTGAGGTTGTAATAGTCGAGGCCACGCACCAGACGTTCGTTTACTTCGTACTTGATGCCGGCAGAGTCGAGCAGGCGCTTGAGCCCCTCGAAGTGAGCCAGACTCTCTTCACCCAGATGGTCGAACAGACGGGGCGCACCGACCAGCACGGCCTGCACTTTCTCGTCCTTGGAGTCGAGCACTCGCAGCGGGTTGCTGTACATGCGGCGCTGGCTCTCTTCATCCAGCTGATCCTTGTACTGCTCCAGATAGGCAACCAGCGCATCACGGTAAGCGGCACGCTCGGCGCTCTGACCCAGGGTGTTGAGCTGCAGAGTCACATGATCGCTGATACCGAACAGGCGCCACAGGCGGTTGGTCAGCATGATGAGCTCGGCGTCGATATCCGGCCCGTTGATGCCAAACAGCTCGACACCAAACTGGTGGAACTGGCGATAACGGCCCTTCTGGGGACGCTCGTGACGGAACATGGGGCCCATATACCACATCCGGCGCTCCTGGTTGTAGAGCAGGCCGTGCTCGATACCGGCGCGGACGCAGCTGGCGGTCCCTTCCGGACGCAGGCTCAGGCTGTCGCCATTGCGATCTTCAAAGGTATACATCTCTTTTTCGACCACGTCGGTCACTTCACCGATGGCGCGCTTGAACAGATGGGTCTGCTCGACAATCGGCATGCGCACTTCGCTGTAGCCATAGCTGGCAACGACCTGGCGCAGGATCTGTTCAACCTTCTGCCATACCGGGCTCTGCTCCGGCAGGCAATCATTCATACCGCGAATAGCTTGGATCTGTTTTGCCACGTTGATACTCGAGAAAAAGAGGTAAAATTTGGCCGCATTATAGGGATTTTCACCCCTGAGGTAAAATCAGGGAATCCGCAAGCGGGGTGTAAAATCAGTCACCTGGAAAGAGGGCCACCCGAAGTGGCCCCTGTCCGTTCAATCCTTGTCCACCATGATCCGGTTAACCGGGTCCAGCATGGCGGCGCGGGCACGAATGCGGCGCTCAAGGGTCGGGATGAGATCCTTGTTGTCGAGCCGGTCAACCCGCTGGCCTCCTTCGTAGAAGGCACTCTTGTTGGCCGCACCGGCAAGACCGAGATCGGAAACCAGCGCTTCGCCCGGCCCGTTCACCACACAGCCGATGATGGAGACATCCATCGGGGTGATGATGTCTTCGAGCCGCTCTTCCAGCGCATTGACAGTGCCAATGACGTCGAACTCCTGACGGGAGCAGGAGGGGCAAGCGATGAAATTGATGCCACGGGAGCGGATCCGCAGGGATTTGAGGATGTCGAAACCGACCTTCACCTCCTCTACCGGATCAGCCGCCAGCGAGATGCGCAGGGTGTCGCCGATGCCATCAGCCAGCAGCATGCCAAGACCAATGGAGGACTTCACCGCACCGGCACGGAAACCGCCCGCTTCGGTGATTCCCAGATGAAGCGGCTGCTCAATCTGCTTGGCCAGCAGGCGATAGGCGCCCACGGCGAGGAATACATCGGACGCCTTGACGCTCACCTTGAAGTTCTGGAAATCGAGGCGATCGAGATACTCGACGTGACGCATGGCGGACTCTACCAGAGCCTCCGGGGTCGGCTCGCCATACTTCTCCTGAATATCCTTCTCCAGCGACCCGCCATTGACCCCGATACGGATCGGGATATTGAGGTCGCGCGCGCAATCGACAACAGAGCGTACACGCTGCTCGTTGCCGATGTTGCCCGGATTGATGCGCAGGCAGTCAGCGCCATACTCGGCCACTTTCAGGGCGATGCGATAGTCAAAATGGATATCGGCAACGATGGGGATACGAGTCTGCTGTTTGATCAGCTTGAAGGCTTCAGCCGCTTCCATAGTGGGCACGGAAACCCGGACGATATCGGCACCGACCCGCTCAATCCGCTGGATCTGCTCGACAGTGGCGGCGACATCGGTGGTTTTGGTGTTGGTCATGGTCTGCACCGTAATGGGGGCATCGCCCCCTACCGGTACATTGCCAACCATGATCTGCCGTGATTTACGACGAATAATGGGAGATTCGTGTGCGGACATGACGAACAGATTACTCCTGCGGCAGTGAGAAGCGGGCAGTACGGCCGTTGTTGTAACGGCTCATATCAAAGGATTTGCCCTTGTAGTCGAGCTTGACCGCCATCGGCGCGCCAATGATGAACTTCAGGGGCTCGGCACCTTCCAGTACCAGCTCGTCATTTGCCTTCTTCAGACCGCTAAAGAGAGTCTTGCCCTTGGCATCCTTCACATCCAGCCAGCAGTCGGCAGTAAAGCTCATCTTGAGTTGCGGCGCAGTTGCCGGATCAACGACCGTCTCTTCAGATTCGGTCGCAGTGGCACCGGAGGCGGCAACATCGGCCACCGTGCTGACGGCGCCGCTGGCGTCGGTCAACGCCACGGCAGCAGAAGCTGGAGCCAGGGTGGCAGCCGCGTCGGAAACAGCAGTAGTCGGGGCCACGAGGGTAGCCGCTGCGGCAGAGACCTCCTGAGCCGGCGCAGTTGCATCATTTGCCACCGCAACGGTTGCGGTGTCAGCAGTTGGCGCTGCGGTTGTGCTCATTTCGGTCGCGGCCAGCGCCTCATCTCCGGCAGAGCGGCGGGTCGTGCTCTGCCACCACCAGGTAACGGAGAGCGCAATCAGCACCAGGATCACCAGCCAGGTCACGACTTTCAGACGGCTGTCGCTTGCCTGCTGACGGGAGCGGCGCGAGAAGCTCTGCATGTCGATATTGTCGGGCGGCGTCAGCCCCAGCTTGTCGTAGGCAGCAAGAATGGTCTCCTCCGGGATCCCCACCAGCTTGGCGTAGGTGCGCAGATAGCCCCGGATAAAGGTATGAGACGTATGCTTGTCGTACGTATCCGATTCGATAGCGGCAATCAGGGTCAGACGAAGGTGAATGCGGGACGCAACCTGTTCTCGTGTCCAGCCGAGCTGTTCACGGGCGTTGCGCAGCAGCTGGCCTGGGCCAACTGCCTGGGTGTCGTCTTGAAAATCGTGTTGCTGTTCAGTAGTCATTGGCTAAATAACGCTTGGCTTGTTGCGAAGTGGGATATTGCCTTACCAGCTCATTCCCGAATTGGTGGAGTAATGCCGGTTTGTCCATTGCCTGTGCCAGCCGCAATCTCAACCAGAGACTGTCCTCGTTCTCGTCTGACACTTCTGCAAAACGGGCGAGGTAGGACTGCACATCAGGCAGCTTGCCATCTTTCATGGAAAGCTCGGCCAAGTCCAGCAATAACCTTGGGTTGCGGGGATTATACCCCAAGGCCAGGCGATAGTACTCGCTTGCTTTATCATTTCTATGATTTTGCTGGGCGCAAAGTGCCGCATTTTCATAGGTATCGGCAATTTTCACGTAGCCTGGTTGAATAACAGCCTGGTTGAACGCCTTGTCAGCCTCGTCATAGCGGCCGCGGTCACACAAAAAGGCACCATAGTTGTTCATTGCGTCAGCATTGGACGGATCCATGGCCAGGGCGTTCTTGTAGCTGGTCTCTGCCGCCTTGAAATCACCGACCTGTTGATAGAAATAGGCGAAGCCGATCTGAACCGCTGGATTGGAGGGGTCATATTTGAGGGCACGATCAAGATTGAACTTGGCCTGTTCGGCATTGCCCTGCTGCAGATATTGAATACCGAGATCGATGCGGGTCTGGGCCGCCGCCTTCAGATCGGGCCCCGACTCACGCTGGGTGGAATTCTGGCCAGCGTAAGTGGTCTCGGTCACACAACCTGGCAGCGCACTGAGCGCTGCCACTACCATCAATGTACGTGTATCCATTCCCTGTCTATACAATGGCTTAGCAATTAAACCATTTTGACGGAAATCCCATCCTGTTGCATCCGATTTTTGATGGTGCGCTTGGTGCGGTCAATCACGTCACCCACCAGCTGGCCGCAAGCGGCATCGATATCATCACCACGGGTCTTGCGAACGATCACGGTGAAACCGTACTCCATCAGCACCTTGGAGAAGCGGTCGATACGGCTGTTGCTCGGCTTGCCGTAGGGGTTGCCCGGGAAGGGGTTGAAGGGGATCAGGTTGATCTTGCTCGGAGTATCCTTGAGTACCTTGGCCAGCTCGTGAGCATGCTGCATATCGTCATTGATATGATCGAGCAGCACATACTCGACGGTCACCCGACCACCGTTGGCATTGGATTTGCCCAGATAGCGACGAACCGCAGCGAGGAAAGCCTCGATGTTGTATTTGTCGTTAATCGGCATGATCTCGGAGCGCAACTTGTCGTTCGGTGCGTGCAGAGAGATGGCCAGCGCCACGTCGATCTGGTCGCCCAGCATGTCGAGCGCCGGCACCACACCGGAGGTGGAGATGGTGACGCGACGCTTGGAGATGCCAAAGCCGTAGTCATCCATCATCAGGCGCATGGCCGGCACCACGTTGGCGAGGTTGAGCAGCGGCTCACCCATCCCCATCATCACCACGTTGGTGATGGGGCGCTTGCCACCCACGACACGGGCCGCACGCCACACCTGACCGATAATTTCGGAGACTTTGAGGTTGCGGTTGAAGCCTTGCTGAGCCGTGGAGCAGAACTTGCACTCCAGCGCACAGCCAACCTGGGAGGAGACGCAGAGGGTCGCGCGGTCATCTTCCGGGATGTAGACAGTCTCTACTTCCTGATCGCCCACCTGCAGCGCCCACTTGATGGTGCCATCGGAAGAGCGCTGCTCGCGGCTGATCTCGGGCGCCTTGATCTCGGCGATCTCTTTCAGGCGCTCCTTGAGCACCTTGTTGACGTTGGTCATCTGATCGAAATCATCACAACCAAAGTGATAGATCCACTTCATGACCTGATCTGCCCGGAATGGCTTCTCGCCCAGTTCGACGAAGAAGGCACGCATGGCATCCCGATCAAGATCCAGCAGGTTGATTTTTGTTTCGCTCATCAATGGCCTCGGTTCAAACACTTCAATCAATTATTGGCTGACGATGTCAGGGGGCGGCATTGTACAAATTATGGGTGCGGCTTTCCACCTGGAGAATAGAGGGATATTGGCAGAACGACCAAAACAACAAAGGGAGCCGAGGCTCCCTTGGGTCATCATCCACGAAAATCAGCCGCGCGGGCAGATCTCGTTGTCAGAGAAGAAGTAAGCAATTTCACGGGCAGCGGAAGCCGGTGCATCGGAGCCGTGCACGGCGTTGCGATCGATGCTCTCGGCGTAGCAGGCACGCAGGGTACCGGCCAGCGCCTCTTTCGGGTTGGTTGCGCCCATGATTTCACGGTTGCGACGGATGGCATCTTCCCCTTCCAGCACCTGTACCATAACGGGGCCGGAAGTCATGAAGCTGACCAGTGCGTCATAAAAAGGCTTGCCCTGATGTTCGGCATAGAAACCGGCTGCCTGCTCGCTGCTCATCCGCAGCATTTTGGATGCCACCACCTTCAAGCCTGCGCTTTCGAAGCGGCTATAGATGGCACCGATCAGGTTCTTGCTGACAGCATCCGGCTTGACGATAGAGAAGGTACGTTCGATGGCCATTGATATCTTTCCTTAACTACAGTGTTTTATTGTTAGAATCCATGTTCGCTGGCGATTATACGTAAACAAAAACCGGAAAAACACACAAACAAGCAACTTTTTATTAAACATCACTCCCCTGCATTCAACATTCATACTCATCTTGACCGGGCTGAGCGGGAAAATATGTGCGCTTGCGCACGATAGTCTCCTTAAGCCAGCAAAACGACATCTTTTGCTCACTATTCAACCATCACTAAAAAGGCACCCGAAGGTGCCTTGTCATGCTTAAAGTACTTCTGCCAGCAGCGTGCGCGCTATGGTACGCATCCCCAGGGTATTGGCCCCTGGTGCCCACAGGCTGTCGCCGTTGTCACTGAAGCAGGCAGCCAGATCGATGTGAAGCCACCCCTCCCCCTCATTGCCGACGAAACGGGAGAGGAAACCCGCAGCATTGGAGGCGCCACCCGGTCCGCCCCCCTTGACCGGACGGCTGTTGGCCGTGTCGGCATAGTGGGAAGGACACTGCTGGCGGTGCCAGGGCTCCAGCGGCAACGGCCAGGCCGGTTCCTGCTCTGCATCGGCATACGCCATGGCCCGGCTCACCAGCCCCTTGTCGAGACCGAACAGGGCGTTGTAACGTCCACCCAGCGCCATCACTGCCGCACCGGTCAGGGTTGCGGCATCGATGATCAGCGGTGCACCGGACTCGCTAGCCAGCTGCAGGCCGTCCGCCAGCACCAGCCGCCCCTCAGCATCGGTGTTGACGATCTCGACCGTGGTGCCGTTCTTGTAGGTGAGGATGTCCCCCAACTTGTAGGCGTGACCGGAGACCAGGTTCTCGGCGCAGCAAAGGATGAGCTTCACCCGCTTGTCGAGCCCGCGCAGCATGGCCAGCGCCAATGCGCCGGTCACAATGGCGGCGCCGCCCATGTCACATTTCATGGTGAGCATCCCCTCGGAGCTCTTCATGGAGTAGCCACCTGAGTCAAAGGTGATCCCCTTGCCCACCAGAGCCGCCGCCACCGGCGCCTTGGGATCCCGCCCCGGATTGAAGTCGAGCTCCAGCAGCACCGGCTCGCGCTCGCTGCCACGGCCGACCTGATAGAGGCCGACCCAACCCGCCTGTTGCAGCGCTTCACCCTTGAGAATGCGATGGCTCACCTTGTCCGGTGCCAGCTCGGTAATAAAGGAGGCGGCTTCAACCGCCAGCTCCAGCGGCCCCAGCTGCTCCGGCGTGGCATTGGTCATCTCCCGCACCCAGCGGCCACAAAGCCAGCGTGCTTCCAGCTCCTCTCTGTCCTCTTCCGAGGACATGGCCCACTGCAATTGCACCTCGGCCTTGGGGGTTTGCAAGCCCTGGGCAAAGGCCCACTGCTGTTCGCGCTCCCAGTGGCCAGCCAGCGTCACCTTCTGGATCCCCTGCTGGCAGAGACGACGCGCCGCTTGCTGGATATCCAGCAAGGCATGGGTCGTTGTCAGATGGATCACCATGCCATCGGCGCGGTGCGAGAGCAGCGCCCCCTCCCCCCACTCGGCAGGGGCCAATTCCCGGCTCAACCAGACGTTCATGCGCTCACCTCCTGCAGCCAGCGGGCGATGGTACGCAGGCCATGGCCCTTGGCACCGGTTGCCCACAGATCGTTGCCCGCTTTCTGGTAAGAAGCGGCCAGATCCAGGTGTACCCAGCCCTTACCCTCATCGCGCACAAAGCGGGAGAGGAAGGCCGCTGCCGTAGTGGCACCAGCAGTCCCTTCAGCCGAAGCTACGTTACCCAGATCGGCAAAGGCCGAGGTGAGCTGGCCAGCATGCCAGGGCTCCAGCGGCAGCGCCCAGGCCTGCTCGTTTTCCGCTTTGGCAGCGGCCAGTGTGCGGGCCTGCTCGGATTCATCGAGGGCGAACACCGCATTGTAGTCGCGACCCAGCGCCATCTTGGCCGCACCGGTCAGAGTGGCAGCATCGAGGATATAGGCCGCGCCACTGTCAGAGGCCACCATCAGGCCATCGGCCAGCACCAGACGCCCTTCGGCATCGGTATTCTGGATCTCGACCGAAATGCCGTTCTTATAGGTGAGAATGTCGCCCAGCTTGAAGGCGTGGCCCGAGACCAGGTTCTCGGCGCAGCAGAGGATCAACTTCACCCGCTGGTTCAAACCGCGGCTGATGGCCAGTGCCAGCGCACCGGTCACCATGGCGGCACCGCCCATATCGGACTTCATCGGCAGCATGTTGTCAGAGGACTTCATGGAGTAGCCACCGGAGTCAAAAGTGATCCCCTTGCCCACCAGCGCTGCAACGACCGGGGCGTTGCGATCACCGGTCGGGTTGTAATCAAGCTCCAGCAGCACAGGCTCGCGCTCGCTGCCACGGCCCACCGACCAGATCCCGATATGGCCCGACTCGCGCAGCGCTTCACCGGCCGTGATGCGGGCGGTCACCTTGTCGCCAGCCAGACCGCGGATCAGCAGCAGCGCCGACTCCGCCAGACTCATGGGGTAGATCTCCTCCGGGGTGCCATTGGTGATCTCGCGTACCCAGCGGGTCGCCTTGAGCAAGCCATCCAGCTCGCGGGCATCCGCGTCGCTCTGCTGGCCGAAATCCAGTTCACGGGCTCCCTTGGCGGCGTAGAAACCCTGGGCGAACGCGTAGCGACGTTCCAGATCCCAACCTTCACCGGCCAGCGCAACCCGCTTGAGCCCGCTCGACTCGAGACGACGGGCAGCACGCTGCACAGCGCGCAGCACCTCTTTCTCAACAGAGAGAGCGCCGAGGTGAATAGTGGCTTCATCGCCATTGAAACTGAGCAGGGCACCCTCGCCCCAGTGAGCGGCCGCAGCCTGGGTGGACAACCCTACCTTCATCATGTCAGCCATCTTCTCTTGCTTCCTTTTTTACTGGCACTGTTTTAATGCGCAAACAGGTAAGAACGAATACAAAAAAGGCCGTGCCCCAAAGGGGTCACGGCCTTCACCATATCACTGAAGCACCGATGGATGCTGCACGTGCAATTCACTTGTGTGTAATTAATGGCGTTCAGAGGCGAGGTTCAGGGTGTACTTGGGCAGTTCCACCACCAGATCTTCGTCCGCCAGTTTTGCCTGGCAGCTGAGGCGCGATTCCGGCTCCAACCCCCACGCCTTGTCCAGCATGTCGTCTTCCAGCTCGTCACTTGGCTCGAGCGAGTCGAAGCCTTCGCGCACCACACAATGGCAGGTAGTGCAGGCACAGGACTTCTCACAGGCATGCTCGATCTCGATGCCGTTGCGCAGCGCCACATCCAGAATGGTCTCGCCGCTCTCGCCTTCGAGGGCAGCGCCATCCGGACAGAGCACGGGATGAGGAAGAATGATCAGTTTTGGCATATTACACCTTGTTGACGTTTTGTCCGGTCAGCACCTTGCGAATGGAAGCATCCATCCGGCGGGCTGCAAACTCACCACTGGCAGCATCCGCCGCCTCGATGGCTTCTTTGATTTGGTTGGTACTCCCCGCCTGACGCATGGCCAGCAGATGGGCGATGGCGCCGTCGATTTCGGCGCGCTCTGCCGCATTGAGCAGTGCATCGCCATCAGCAGCCAGCGCGGCATTCAGGCTCTCGACCACCCGGTCGGCCTCGACCTGCTGTTCTGCCAGCATGCGGGCATCCATATCCTGCTGAGCATTCTCGATGGAGGCGCTCAGCATGTTGAGGATATCCTCCTCTGCCAGCCCGTAAGAGGGCTTGACCTGGATCTCGGCCTGCACGCCGGAGGATTTCTCCATGGCGCTGACCGATAGCAGACCATCCGCATCCACCTGGAAAGTGACGCGAATATGGGCGGCACCGGCGGCCATCGGCGGAATGCCGGTCAGGGTAAAACGGGCCAAAGATCGGCAATCCGCCACCAGCTCGCGCTCACCCTGCACCACGTGGATGGCCATCGCAGTCTGACCATCCTTGAAGGTGGTGAACTCCTGAGCGCGGGCCACTGGTATGGTGGTATTGCGCGGGATCACCTTCTCAGCGAGCCCCCCCATGGTCTCAAGACCCAGGGAGAGCGGGATGACGTCCAGCAGCAGCATCTCGGCATCTGGCTTGTTGCCCACCAGAATATCGGCCTGAACGGCAGCGCCGATGGCCACCACCTTGTCGGGATCGATACTGGTGAGCGGCGTGCGACCAAAGAACTCGCCTACCATCTCACGCACCAGCGGCACCCGGGTGGAGCCCCCCACCATCACCACCTCCAGCACTTCCACCTGCTCGAGACCCGCATCGCGCAGGGCGCGGCGGCAAGCCAGTAGAGTGCGTTTCACCAGCGGCGCGATGAGCTCATCAAACTGGCTGCGGCTCACCGAGCCCTGCCAGCCGGCAAAGGTGCAGGGAACACTGTCGGCATCGGTCAGACCATGTTTGACGGCGGCAGCCACATCCAGCAGCTCGCGCTGCAGACGGGCATCCAGCTCGCCGGCCA
This sequence comes from Aeromonas sp. SE22, assembly GCF_038739755.1. NCBI lineage: Bacteria > Pseudomonadati > Pseudomonadota > Gammaproteobacteria > Aeromonadales > Aeromonadaceae > Aeromonas > Aeromonas sp. SE22. Next base: position 22,947 of record NZ_JBCGFD010000004.1, on the reverse strand, counting down.
AACCGGCTTTTTCTTTAATCCAGTCAGCCAGCAGGTGATCGAAATCATCGCCACCGAGGGCGGAATCACCGCCGGTCGCCATCACTTCGAATACACCGCGGTGCAGACGCAAAATTGAGATATCGAAGGTGCCGCCACCCAGGTCATAGACAGCGATAACCCCTTCCTGACCGGAGTCGAGGCCATAGGCGATGGCTGCGGCGGTCGGCTCGTTGAGCAGACGCAGCACGTGCAGACCGGCCAGACGGGCCGCATCCTTGGTACCCTGACGCTGGGCATCATCAAAATAGGCGGGCACTGTGATGACCACACCATCGAGATCGCCACCCAAGGTCTGGGCGCCGCGCTCGGCCAATTTTTTGAGGACCTCGGCCGAGACTTGCATCGGGTTGACCAGCCCCTGACGGGTCTGCAACTGCGGCATGCCGTTGTCGGCTGCCACGAATTGATAAGGCTGCTGGCGGGTATCAATATCGGCCAGCGCCTTGCCCATCATCCGTTTGACCGAGACGATGGTATTGTGCGGGTCGAGCGCCGCTTCACGCTTGGCATCGAAGCCCACCCGGATTGCATCCGCCTGATAGTGAACGACAGAGGGGAGCAGGTCGCGCCCCTGTTCATCACTGAGCGTGGCGGCCTGACCGCTGCGCACTGCAGCGACGAGAGAATTGGTGGTACCGAGATCGATGCCGACGGCACGTTTATGCTGATGGGGAACAGCGCTCTGGCCGGGTTCGGCGATTTGCAGTAATGCCATGGGTAATGAGACTTCCAGCGTTAAAGGATCAAGACTCGAGGAGCGAGTCTTCGAATCGTTCCAGCTCTTCGAGGAGCTTGTCGACAAACTTGAGTTTGCGAACGCAGTCGGCGGCGACAGGATCGTTGCCAGTGGCAAGCGAGTCGGTCAGCTGCTGCATCAACAGCTGGTGATCATGCCTGATCTCGCTGCGAAAATCCTTGATGGCGCGCTCAGGGTCAGCGTCACCTTTCAGATCGGCCAGACGCTCGCGCCATTCAAGCTGCTGCATCAGAAAAGCCGTGTCTTGCAGGGTTTGCTGTTCGCCGCGAATATCGGTGCCACGCAGAGAGAGCAGATATTCGGCACGGCGCAGCGGCGCCTTGAGGGTGGTGAATGCGTCGTTGATCTGGGCGGCACGCTGTACCGCTGCCAGCTGCTCCCGCTCGGGAGCAGTGGCGAAACGATCGGGATGAAACTGGGTCTGCAGCTGACGGTAGGTGTCGGCCAGCTGCCGGGTATCGAGCTCGAAGCCTTCAACCAGCCCAAACAGCTCGAAATGGTTCATGCAATCCTCTTAGACACTGAAGCTTTCGCCACAACCACACTCGCCTTTGGCGTTGGGGTTGTTGAATTTGAAGCCCTCGTTGAGCCCCTCTTTGACGAAATCCAGCTCGGTGCCATCCAGATGGATGAGGCTCTTGGCATCGACAATAATCTTGACGCCCTGCTGCTCGAATACCTGATCTTCTCCGGTCAGCTCATCGACAAACTCGAGCACATAGGCAAGGCCCGAGCAGCCGGTGGTCTTGACGCCGAGGCGCAGGCCAATGCCCTTGCCCCGGTTGGTCAGAAAAGAGGAAACCCGTGCCGCGGCGGCATCTGTCATGGTAATAGCCATACTGCTCTCCGGCGCTTAGAGACCTTTCTTCTGCTTGTAATCGGCGATGGCGGCCTTGATGGCATCCTCGGCCAGAATGGAGCAGTGGATCTTCACCGGCGGCAGAGCCAGCTCTTCGGCGATGTCGGTGTTCTTGATGCCAGCCGCTTCGTCCAGCGTCTTGCCCTTGACCCATTCGGTCACCAGGGAGCTGGAGGCGATGGCAGAACCGCAGCCATAGGTTTTGAACTTGGCATCTTCGATGATGCCCTCTTCACTGATCTTCAGCTGCAGCTTCATCACGTCGCCACAGGCAGGTGCACCCACCATGCCGGTTGCAACGCTGGGATCATTTTTGTCAAAACCACCGACGTTGCGCGGATTTTCGTAGTGGTCGATTACTTTTTCACTGTAAGCCATATCTAACTCCTGCTAATTCTGTTGCTCACTGAAGTGATCAGTGATGAGCCCATTCGACCGTGTTCAGATCAACGCCATCCTTGTACATCTCCCACAGCGGAGACATCTCGCGCAGACGACCGATAGAGTCACGAATGAGCTTGACCGCGTAGTCAATCTCTTCTTCGGTGGTGAAGCGACCGATGCTGAAACGGATGGAGCTGTGAGCCAGCTCGTCGTTCAGACCAAGCGCACGCAGCACGTAGGAGGGTTCCAGACTGGCAGAAGTACAGGCAGAACCGGAAGATACCGCCAGATCCTTGAGCGCCATGATGAGGGATTCCCCTTCCACATAGGCGAAGCTGACGTTGAGGTTGCCGGAGACACGCTGCTCCAGATCACCGTTGAGGTAGACGGCTTCGATATCTTTCAGGCCATCCCACAGACGCTGACGCAGTGTCATCACGCGCTCGTGCTCGCTTGCCATCTCTTCCTTGGCGATACGGAAGGCTTCACCCATGCCGACGATCTGGTGAGTCGGCAGGGTGCCGGAACGCATGCCGCGCTCGTGACCGCCACCGTGCATCTGGGCTTCGATACGTACGCGCGGCTTGCGGCGTACGTAGAGCGCACCAATCCCTTTCGGACCGTAGATCTTGTGGGCAGAGAGAGAGAGCAGGTCAATCTTCATCGCTTCAACGTCGATTTCTACCTTGCCCACGCTCTGGGCGGCATCGACGTGCAGCAGGATCTTGCGGGAGCGGCACAGCTCGCCCAGCCCTTTGATGTCCTGAATCACGCCGATCTCGTTGTTCACGTGCATCATGCTGACCAGAATGGTGTCGTCACGCATGGCGTTCTCAATCATCTCGAGAGTGAAGAGACCATTGGGCATTGGCTCGAGATAGGTCACCTCGAAGCCTTCACGCTCCAGCTGACGACAGGTGTCGAGCACTGCTTTGTGTTCGGTTTTGGAGGTGATGATGTGCTTGCCTTTGCTGGCATAGAAGTGAGCAACACCCTTGATTGCCAGGTTGTCAGACTCGGTCGCACCGGAGGTAAAGACGATCTCGCGCGGGTCAGCACCAATAAGCTCTGCCACTTGATTACGGGCCAGATCTACCGCCTCTTCGGCCTGCCAGCCGAAACGGTGAGAACGGGAAGCCGGATTGCCAAACAGGCCATCCATGGTGAGACACTGCATCATTTTTTCTGCGACACGCGGGTCCACCGGACAGGTTGCCGAATAATCAAGGTAAATAGGCAGTTTCATGTTTTTCTCCGTCACAGTTCGGGTCATACAGAATCCCGCTGTGGAAAGCACGTTTATAGTTGGACTTTCAAGCTCACATCGCCGTGTTCTGCCCGTTCAATCAGGGACAACACGCTTTTCATCTGTTCATCTTGCTTGCCGGCAATCCGGCGTACATCGGCCTGGCGAACCAGCTCGGCCAGGGTGATCTCGCCGAGGAAACTGGAGATCCGCTCGCTCAGATCACGCCACAGGGAGTGGGTCAGGCACTGGGTACCACCATGACAGCCCCCTTTGCCGAGGCACTTGGTGGCATCCACCGACTCGTCAACCGCAGTGATCACCTGGCCGACCGAAATCTCGTCAGGGGCCAACCCGAGGCGATAACCGCCACCGGGACCGCGCACGCTGCTCACCAGGCCATGTTTGCGCAGGCGGGCAAACAGCTGCTCGAGATAGGACAAGGAGATGCCCTGGCGCTCGGAAATATCGGCGAGGGGAACAGGCCCCTGCTCTGCATGCAGCGCCACGTCGAGCATGGCGGTTACAGCGTAACGTCCTTTTGAAGTCAGTCTCATGTGCCTTACCGTCTTGCGAACCAATTCAATGGGCACATGGTCACATACCCGACCAAATCAGTCAAGTATATGGTTGAGTAATCCAGTCGGGTTTATCCCTGCGGTCTCGTCTTTTGCACCGAGGTAAGAATGCCCCGCAGAATATTGAGTTCTACCGACTCCGGACGAGCCCGGTTGAACAGGCGGCGCAACTTGTTCATCACCTGCCCCGGATGGTCGTCGGTAATGAAGCCTGTCTTTAGCAGCGTCTGCTCCAGATGCTGGTAAAACCCCTCCAGCTGTTCGGCACTGGGGTAATCCGGAGCCGTCTCTTCAGCAACCTCTTCCTGCCCCTGCAACCAGTGCATCCGCACTTCGTAGCAGAGGGTCTGTACCGCCATGGCCAGGTTGAGGGAGCTGTATTCGGGGTTGGCCGGAATGGCCACATGGTAGTGGCACTTCTGCAGCTCGTCGTTGGTCAGGCCGGTCCGCTCGCGACCAAAAACCAGCGCAACAGGATGCTTCATCCCTTCTGCTACCGCCATCTTGCCCGCTTCGCGGGGATCGAGCATAGGCCAGCTCAGAGTGCGGGAGCGTGCGCTGGTGCCAATCACCAGACCACAGTCAGCGATGGCTTCATCGAGGGTCGGGACGATACGGGCATTGGCCAGAATGTCGCTAGCACCTGCGGCAAGGGCGTTGGCGTTGCCATCCGGTAAAGCTTGCGGATCAACCAGTACCATTTGGGTGAGCCCCATGGTCTTCATGGCGCGCGCCGCAGAACCCATGTTGCCGGTATGAGAGGTATTAACCAAAACGATACGAATCTGATCCAACATGCCCTATCAATCTTCAGTCAAAAATGGCGCGCAATTATAACATAAGAGAGCGTTATTTTGGCACCGTTAAAGGCATCCCATTTCAGAACAAAAGCGGACGTTGGTATAACAAACCGGCATGAGGCAAGGAAGAGGAAAAACTAGACTTAATGGATATGTGGAATTGTTCACGGGAGAGATCCGGCTATGTTGCCTCCGTTTATCTACGAGAAATTGCCCAGCCTCTATCTGCTGGCGGCCACTGCCATTATCACCCTCGGTAACCAGCCCCTACTCTGGTTTGCAGGTGCACTCTTATATATCGCAGGAGCGGTTACCTGGATGATGCGCTCCAGCTACCGGCGCACCGACCTCATCATCTTTCCAGCCAAACGCTGGCTGCAACCGGAATGGCTTTATGAAGCCCAGCCCTTTGTCTGGCTCGCGCTGGGACTGGCCATGGCGCAGCTGCCTGCGCCACAAGCCCTGCTGGCACTGGTGCCTTGTCTGTGGGCTTGTCACTGCCTTTGGGCACGGCACCGTTACCGCCACCATGCCCACGGCGTGACGATTCACTTACGACGGGATCCCGCCCGCCGCCGTATGAACCGGAGTCTGCGCTGATTCAGTGCGAGCCTGCTCGATAAAGGTGGCCAGATCCATCAGGGGGTACTTCATCAGCACTGGCAGCCCATCGATGTCCAGGCTGTCCATCAGGTTTTTCACTTCCAGTCCCAACTCGGTATCCCCTTCAATCTTCAGCTTGCGCTGGAAGAAGAGCGCGTCCGGATCCTCCTTGCGACCGGCAATCAGGATCAGATCGTTGGCAGTGCCGCTAAAACAGACATCGGCCTGCTCGCAGCTTTTTGCCACGACCAGTTGACCGCTCTGCTCACTGATATACCAGCAGAGCTCCAGATCGGTGACCTCTACTTTCAGCCACTTGTCTGCCAGGAACTCGAAATCGCCATCCGCGATGGCCTCCTTGAATACCCGTGCCAGCAAGCTCTCCATCAGCTGCTTCTGCAGATTGAAGGGAACCAGCTTGAGCGGATGACGCAAGAGACGGGGCGCCTGCTCGACCAGGCGACGTTGCAGTTGTTGAAACACGATGGACTCCTTTGTTTTGCGCATTCAAACACAGGGATGCCGGCAAGATCCTGTTGGAAATCAAACTTGTGCAGAGTTGGGTCAAGATGGGGAAAGCCACACAAAGCTGCCTCAGGTCAAAAAGCCAAGGGGCGGCGGTGCATACAATCAGGGCTCGTTTGCCCTTCATATGCACTCTCGGAGCGTACCAATGGAATTACTCTGTCCGGCAGGCAGTTTGCCGGCTCTGAAAACCGCCGTGGATAACGGGGCCGATGCCGTTTATATCGGTTTCAAGGATGACACCAATGCCCGCCACTTTGCCGGTCTCAACTTTACCGACAGCAAGCTGGAGAAGGCGGTAGATTATGTGCATCAGCATGATCGCAAACTTCATATCGCCATCAATACCTTCGCCCATCCTGGCGCCGATGCCCGCTGGAAGCAGGCGGTCGACCGCGGGGTGGCTCTCGGTGCCGATGCTCTCATCATCGCCGATCTTGCCGTGCTCGATTATGCCAGCCGCCGTTATCCCGACATGGAGCTGCATGTCTCGGTGCAGGCCAGCGCCACCAATGCTGCCGCCATCCGCTTCTATCAGCAGCAGTTCAATGTCAAACGGGTGGTGCTGCCACGGGTGCTCTCCATGCATCAGGTGAAACAGCTGGCCCGCGAGACCGATGTCGGCCTTGAAGTGTTTGCCTTTGGCAGTCTCTGCATCATGGCCGAGGGACGCTGCTACCTCTCCTCCTACATGACTGGCGAGAGCCCCAATACCGTCGGCGCCTGCTCGCCGGCCAAATTCGTGCGCTGGGAAGAGACCCCGAACGGCCTCGAATCACGGCTCAACGAGGTGCTGATCGACCGCTACGGCCCCGGTGAGAATGCCGGCTACCCGACCCTGTGCAAGGGGCGTTTCGAAGTGGATGGCCAGACCTACCACGCGCTGGAGGAGCCCACCAGTCTCAATACCCTGGGTCTCTTGCCCGAGCTGTTCCAGACCGGTATCCAGTCGGTCAAGATCGAAGGTCGTCAGCGCAGCCCTGCCTACGTGGAGCAAGTAACCCGGGTCTGGCGCGCCGCCATCGACGCCTATCAAGCCAATCCCGAAGCCTATCAGGTCAAAGCCGAATGGGATGCCCAACTCGCCCGTGTTTCCGAAGGTAGCCAGACTACCCTTGGCGCCTATCATCGTCAGTGGCAATAAGGAGCCCCTATCCATGAAATTCTCTCTCGGGCCCCTGCTCTTCTACTGGCCCAAAGCCGATACCGAAGCCTTTTACCGCGCCGCAGCCCAAAGCGAAGCAGATATCGTCTATCTCGGGGAAACCGTCTGCAGCAAGCGACGCGAACTGAAAGTCGATGACTGGATCTCCCTCGCCCGCGAAGTGGCGAGCTCCGGCAAGCAGGTGGTGCTATCGACGCTGGCGCTCATCTCTGCCCCCTCCGAGCTGAAAGAGGTGAAACGGCTGGTCGACAATGGCGATCTGATGGTCGAAGCCAACGATTTGGGCACAGTCCAGCTTGCCCATGAAGCGAACCTTCCATTTGTCTGTGGCCCGGCCATCAACGCCTACAATGCCGATGTGTTGCGCATGCTGATCAAACAGGGGATGAAGCGCTGGGTCATGCCGGTGGAGCTTTCACGGGACTGGCTGGTACAGCTTGAGCAGGATCTGGGGGCGACGCGCCAGCAGTTCGAAGTGGAGGTGTTCGCCTACGGCCACCTGCCGCTCGCCTACTCGGCACGCTGCTTTACCGCCCGCTCTCTCGACAAGCCGAAAGACAACTGCGAACTCGCCTGTATCAACTACCCTACCGGGCGACTGGCAAACAGCCGCGAGGGGCAGCGCGTCTTCAACCTCAACGGTATCCAGACCCAGTCCGGTTACTGCTACAACCTGGGTAACGATCTGGCCGGGATGGCAGGTCTGGTGGATGTGGTGCGACTCTCTCCGCAAGGGATGGAGACCCTGGAGATGCTGGCTCGCTTCAAGGCCAACCAGCAAGGTGACGCGCCCCTCCCCCTGTACAAAGGGAGCGAGTGCAACGGCTACTGGCGCCAGATCCCCGGCATGAGCCTGGTGGAATAAACGCAAACCACGCAAAAACAAAAAGGCCTCGCAATGAGGCCTTTTTTACACTTTCACGCTCCCTCAGGAGGGGCGGTCGCTCTTGCTCTGGCCACTCTGGGCACCGGGAGGCAGCGGCTTGCGTGCCATCAGCTCCAGCTCCAGCAAGGCATAGCGATGCTCGATGAAGTCGTAGACGTTGTTGGAAAGCGCCAGCTTGAAGTAGCTGATCGCCTCCTTGCGGTTGCCCCGACCCAGCTCGTACTTGCCCAGATAGAAGTAGGTTTCGCACAGGCGCTCGGCGAGCTCCCGGTTATCCTTCACCCCTTTGACCACATTGCCCATCAACTCGGTGGCATTCATCTCGCCGGTGTAGAGACGAACCAGATCCCAGTTCCAGGCATCGTCATCGTACTTGTTGAGACGCTCGCGCATACGGCTCATGGCCGCTGCCGGATCGAGTTTCTGCTCGGCCAGATAGAGCCAGATCACCCGATAAGGGTCTTCCGGCTGCGCCTCGTAGAAGCGCTTCATATCGGCGGCTGCCAGCTCCGGGCGATTGCCGTAGTAGAGCGCGATGCCACGGTTCAGGTAGGCATAGTCGTAATCGGGCGCCAGTTCGAGCGCCGAATCGAATGCCTCGTAGGCTTCGTCATAATTCTGCTGCTGCACCAGATAGACGCCGATGAAGTTGTAGGCTTCGGCGAAATCGGGCTTCTCCCGCAAGGCACGGTTGAAATCGAGCCGCGCAAGGGAGCGCAAACCAACGCGATCAAAGACCACTGCACGCTCATAGAACAGCTCGGCACGCTGCTCCGTGGTCAACTCCATCTCGCTGAGCATCTGCCCGAGTCGAGCTAGCGCCAGCTCGCTCTGGTAGGAGACCTGCAAAGGGGTCGCCAACACCAGAGATGCAGGCTGCGGCTTGGGAACCTGAGGGGCATTAACCTGACTGCTACTGCTGCAACCCCACATAGGGAGCAGCAACAGGATACCGAGGAGGTATCCAATCCCTTTCCTGACGTTCAATGAACACTCCGACGCTTACGCTTGACCCCGCATATGGTAAAGGTCAACCGTCGCTTTGTCATGTAGCTCAGCCTATCTCTCTCAAATAAATCAGGATTCGACAGGGTATCCGGCCTCCAGCCAGCCGCGAAAACCACCATCGACGCTGATCACCTTGCGATAACCCATCTGTTGCAGATTGTCTGCCGCCAGAATGGAGCGAAAACCGCCGCCACAGTAGAGGTAAAGCTCGGTATCGACATCGGGAAAACGGGTCTCGATATCGCGCTCAATCACGCCACGGCCCAGATAGAGGGCGCCAGGCAGATGGCCTTTGGCCCACTCGCTCTCTTCCCGCACATCGATCAGATGAAAAGCGCGCCCCTCATCCTGCCAGCGCTTGATCTGGTGAACATCGGTCTCGGCTACGCGGGAGCGGATCCCTTCTACCAGCGCCAGAAAACGGGGATTATGTTGCATGGCAAGCTCCTTTTGTTGAAATCATCTGCGTCAGCATACGACAACAGCGAAAAAGAAAAGAGCGCCTTGCGGCGCTCTTTCGTGGTTTACGGCAGGATTTCCTGTTGATCCGCACCCTCTTTCTCTACCTGGGTTGGCAGCATGTGCTCGCGCTTGACGCCGAGGAACATGGCAAACGCACTCGCCACATAGATGGAGGAGTAGGTACCGAAGGCCACACCGATCACCATGGCCACGGCAAAACCGTGGATCAGCGCACCGCCCTTGAGCAGCAGCGCCAGCACCACCACGAAGGTGAGGCCGGAGGTGATGATGGTACGGCTCAGGGTCTCGGTCATGGAGAGATCCAGAATGTAGTCGGTATCCCCTTTGCGCACCTTGCGGAAGTTCTCCCGCAAGCGGTCGAACACCACGATGGTATCGTTCAGGGAGTAACCCACCAGGGTCATCAATGCCGCCAGTACGGTCAGGTCGAACTCGTACTGGAAGTAGGCAAAGACACCGAGGGTGATCACCACGTCGTGCACCAGCGAGAGGATGCCGCCCATGGCCAGACGCCATTCAAAGCGCACCGCCACGTAGATCAGGATACAGATGATGGAAGCCAGCATGGCCAGTGCACCATCGGTCGCCAGCTCGTCACCCACGGAGGGACCGACGAACTCGACGCGCTTGAGCACGGCACCGGGATCAAGCAGCTTGGCAGCAGCCAGCACCTCGTTACCCTGCTCCTCGACCTTGACCCCCTCTTTCGGGGTCAGGCGGAACAGCACATCACGGCTGGAGCCGAAGTGTTGCAGGCTCGCCCCTTCAATCTTCTGCTCTTCCAGTACCTGGTGCATCTTGTCCAGGCTCACCGACTGCTGGAACCCCACTTCGATGGTGGTACCACCGGTGAAGTCCAGACCCCAGTTCAGGCCCCGATCAAACAGAAAGAAGAGGGCGATCACCATCAGCACGGAAGAGAAGACCACACCCGTTTTGGCATAGCGCATAAACGGGATCGGTTTTTCAAAATGTAGAATCTGAAACATCTCTCTATCCTCAGATGGGCAACTTGTCGATGCGCCGTCCACCCCAAGCCAGGTTGATAATGGCGCGGGAGACCGTGATGGCAGTAAACATGGAGGCGGTCAGACCGATGCCCAGCGTCAGGGCAAAGCCCTTGATGGCGCCAGTACCGATACCGAACAGGATCACACAGGTGATGAGCGAGGTGACGTTGGAGTCGGCGATGGTCGAGAATGCCCGATCAAAGCCCAGATGGATGGCCTGCTGAACCCCGCGACCGTTGCGGATCTCTTCACGAATACGTTCGTAGATCAGCACGTTGGCATCCACCGCCATACCAAGCGTCAGCACGATACCGGCTATGCCTGGCAGGGTCATGGTGGCCCCCGGGATCATCGACATGATACCGACGATCAGCACCAGGTTCATACAGAGCGCCAGGTTGGCAACCCAGCCGAACGCACGGTAGTAGATCCCCATGAACAGCACGATCACCAGCATGGCCCAGCCGATGGCTTGCATACCGCTGTCGATGTTCTGCTGACCCAGGCTCGGGCCAATGGTGCGCTCTTCCACGATCTGGATCGGGGCGATCAGGGCACCGGCACGCAGCAGCAGCGCCAGGTTGTGGGCTTCGTTGGCGTTGTCGATACCTGTAATGCGGAACTGGCTGCCAAGGCGCGACTGGATGGTGGCGACGTTGATCACCTCCTCCTGCTTGCGGAACTTGCGCTTGCCATCCGGACCCGGCTGACCGACCGGCTTGTACTCGATAAAGACGGTCGCCATCCCTTTACCAACGTTGTCCTTGGTAAAGTTGGCCATCTTGTTGCCACCCTGGCCATCAAGCTTGATGTTGACCTGGGGACGGCTGTACTCGTCGAAACCGGACTGGGCACCCACGATGTGGTCACCGGTCAGGATCACCCGCTTTTGCAGCACGACAGGACGACCATTGCGATCGTTGTAGACCTTGGAGCTCGGCGGTACACGACCGTCGGCCGCAGCCTGAATGTCGGCAGTCTCATCGACCATGTGGAACTCCAGGGTCGCGGTCGCGCCGAGGATCTCCTTGGCACGGGCGGTATCCTGGATACCGGGCAGCTCAACCACAATGCGCTCGGCGCCTTGCTGTTGTACCAGCGGCTCGGCGACACCCAGCTCGTTGACCCGGTTACGGATGATGGTGATGTTCTGCTCGAGGGCGTACTTCTTCACTTCCTTGATCTTCGCTTCGCTCAGACCGGCCATCAGGATGAATTCATCCCCTTTCTGCTCGGTGGTGAAGGTCAAATCAGGGTTCTGGCGACGCAGATGGGTGACAGCACGCTCTTGATCCGCTTCGTCACGAAATACCACCTGTACCTTGTCACCAACCCGGCGCACGCCGGAGTAACGGATCTTCTGGGTACGCAGCTCGGAGCGGAAATCCTGCACCATCTGCTCTTGCTGCTTGGTCAGCGCCTCGGCCATGTCCACTTCCATCAGGAAGTGCACACCACCGCGCAGGTCCAGACCCAGTTTGAGCGGGTTGGCACCAATGGCTTCGAGCCAGGCAGGAGTAGAGGGGGCAAGGTTGAGAGCGGTAATGAAGTTGTCACCCAGCTTGTTGGCGACGACATCGCGCGCCTTGAGCTGATCTTCGGTGTTCTTGAAACGGATCAGGATCAGACCGTGCTCGAACGCAGCATGTTTGACCGGGATCTTGGCCTCATCGAGACTCTCTTTCACCAGGTCAAGGGTATCTAGCTTGACTTCGGCACCGCGGCTGGCAGAAACCTGCAAGGCCGGGTCTTCGCCGTAAAGATTGGGGGCTGCATATAGAAAACCGATGGCGATCACCACGATCACCATCAGGTATTTCCACAGCGGATAGCGATTCAACACGCTGTGCTCCTTGGGAGATTAAAGGGACTGGATAGAACCCTTGGGCAGAACGGCAGAAACGAAGTCCTTTTTGATGGTGACTTGAGTCTGGTCGTTCAGGGCGATCACCAGGTAATCGCTGTCGGCAGCCACTTTGGCAATCTTGCCAACCAGACCACCGGAGGTGAGCACTTCGTCACCCTTGGAGAGAGAGGTCATCAGATTGCGATGATCTTTGGCGCGCTTGGCCTGGGGACGGTAGATCATGAAATAGAAGATGAGACCGAATACGGCCAGCATGATGATCATTTCCATGCCACCACCCTGTGCCGCCGGAGCTGCGCCTTCTGCATACGCCTTGGAGATAATGCTCATTTAACAACCTCTTATTGATGTAGATTTGAAAACTAGCTTATAAATTATTGTTATTTAACGTCATTTACAGCTAACGGAGGCACGGGCTTCCCTTGCCGACGGTAAAACTCTGTTACAAAGTCGTCTAATTTACCCTGCTCGATCGCGTCCCGCAAACCCTGCATAACACGCTGGTAGTAACGCAGGTTATGGATAGTATTCAGACGGGCACCGAGGATCTCGTTGCACTTGTCCAGATGGTGCAGATAGCTGCGGGTGTAGTTCTTGCAGGTGTAGCAATCGCAGTCAGCATCCAGAGTGCTGGTGTCGTTGCGATACTTCGCATTGCGGATCTTGACCACGCCATCGGTGGTAAAGAGATGACCGTTGCGCGCGTTGCGGGTCGGCATCACGCAGTCGAACATGTCGATACCGCGGCGTACCCCTTCCACCAGATCTTCCGGCTTGCCGACACCCATCAGGTAGCGCGGCTTGTCGGCCGGGATTTTCGGGCAGACGTGCTCAAGGATGCGGTGCATGTCCTCTTTGGGCTCACCCACCGCCAGACCACCGACCGCGTAACCGTCAAAACCGATCTCCAGCAGACCTTCCAGCGATACATCGCGCAGCGGCTCGTAGACGGAGCCCTGGATGATGCCGAACAGGGCATTCTTGTTGCCAAGAGCGTCGAACTTGTCGCGGGAGCGCTTGGCCCAACGCAGTGACATCTCCATCGACTTGCGCGCTTCTTCGTAAGTGGCCGGATACGGGGTGCACTCGTCGAAGATCATCACGATGTCGGAGCCCAGATCGTACTGGATCTCCATGGATTTCTCGGGGTCGAGGAAAATCTTTTCGCCATTGATGGGGTGGCGGAAGTGGACGCCCGCCTCGGTGATCTTGCGAATGTCGCCCAGGCTGAATACCTGGAAACCACCGGAGTCGGTCAGGATCGGGCCCTGCCAGTTCATGAAGTCATGCAGATCGCCGTGGGCGCGCATCACTTCCTGACCCGGACGCAGCCAGAGGTGGAAGGTGTTGCCAAGCAGGATCTGGGCACCGGTCTCGCGCACCTCTTCCGGGGTCATCCCCTTGACGGTGCCGTAGGTACCGACCGGCATAAAGGCCGGAGTCTGCACGGTGCCACGCTCGAATACCAGCTGACCGCGACGGGCACGGCCGTCGGTGGTTTTCAGTTCAAATTTCATTGCTACCTCGATTCAGTCAGAGAAACAGTCTGACAATTAAAGGCCATTCGGCCCGCTATAAAAGGCGAAGCTTATGCCTCGCCCCGGCGACGGGTGACGAACATGGCGTCCCCGTAGCTGAAGAAACGGTACTGCCCGGCCACGGCGGCCTGGTAGGCGGTCATCACGTTATCATACCCGGCGAAGGCGCTGACCAGCATGATCAGGGTCGACTCCGGCAGGTGGAAGTTGGTCACCATGGCATCGACAATCTGGAACTGGTAGCCCGGGAAGATGAAGATGTCGGTATCGCCAAAAAAGGGCGCCAGCGGCTTGCCCTGCGCCAGAGTCACCTTGGCGGCGCTCTCCAGCGAACGGACCGAGGTGGTGCCAACGGCAATCACCCGACCGCCGCGCGCACGGGTAGCGGCAATGGCATCGACCACCTCTTGCGGCACTTCGGCATACTCGGAGTGCATATGGTGATCTTCAATCTTCTCCACCCGCACCGGCTGGAAGGTCCCCGCCCCTACATGCAGGGTGACAAAGGCAGTTTCAACCCCCTTGGCCCGAATTTTCTCAAGCAGCGGCTCGTCAAAGTGCAGACCGGCGGTCGGCGCAGCGACGGCGCCCGGCTTCTGGTTGTAGACCGTCTGGTAGCGCTCCTTGTCGGCATCCTCGTCGGGACGGTCGATATAGGGGGGCAGCGGCATGTGGCCGATCGCCTCCAGGATCTCCAGCACCGGACGGGCGTCGAGGAAATGGATCTCGAACAGGGCATCGTGGCGGGCGCGCATTTCAGCTTCCACACCACCATCCATGATCATCCGGGTGCCCGGCTTGGGCGCCTTGGAGGCCCGCACATGAGCCAGCACGCTGTGCTCGTCCAGAATGCGCTCGACCAGCACCTCCAGCTTGCCGCCGCTGGCCTTCTGGCCAAACATGCGGGCCGGAATGACGCGGGTGTTGTTGAATACCAGCAGGTCGCCCGGGTTGAGCTGGTCCAGCACATCGACAAATTGACCGTGGCGCAGGGCGCCGGTTTGACCGTCGAGCTGCAACAAACGGCTGGCGGTACGCTCCGCCATCGGATAGCGGGCAATCAGCTCGTCTGGCAGATCAAAATGAAAATCGGATACTTGCATCTTTCACCTCGGGGGGAATCGGCGGCTAGTCTAGTTATCCCCATCTTCCAAGGCAACCCAAAAGACCAAAAACCCAAGAGAGACAAGGGGTAGCGGGCAATTTTGTGACCACCAACCAGTTAATGACTCTTTAATGTTTTGTATTGACCCTGATCATGTTTTGCCACCCATGGCTGGGCTAGGGTGGAGACAGGCGGAGAAGAAAAACCAATGCAATCAGGAGGCCTACCATGATGACCATATCCGAAATCATGACGGAACATCCCTTTACCCTGGGGCCGGAGAACAGCGTCAAACAGGCGATGGATCTGATGCAGCAGGAGCGGATCCGCCACATTCCCATCGTTGACGAACACCACCATCTGCAGGGGCTCGTCACCCTCACCGACATCCTGGCCACCCGCGAATCCAAGCTGCTGCTGATCAGCCCGGAGCGGGAGGCGGAATTTACCGACAGCGTTCACCTTGACGAGATCATGACTCGCCAGGTTGCGAGCGTGGATCCCCATGCCGGCATCAAGGAGGCAGCGCTCTATCTGCAGCGCCACCGGTATGGCTGTCTGCCGGTGCTCAAGGGACGCAAGCTCATCGGCATCGTCACTGAGTCAGACTTCATCTCGGTAGCCATCAACCTGCTGGAATTGATGGAGGAGCAGGAGCCGCCCACCGATTTTTGACACGACAATATGTAATTAAATTACAGAAAAAGCGTTTTCAGCAGTAAAAAAGAGAAATAAAGGTGAAAGTGTTTCATTTTGATTGAAAAATTACACCAATTACTTGCCATGTGATCTCCATCACACTATTATCCCCCTCATGCAATAGTTGCCGAGGGGGAGATGAAGGAGTGTGCACCCATCCTCTTCCTCTCATATGTCTGCAAGTTTGCACACCCCGTAGTTAGTCTTTGCTGTAAAGCATTTGTTTATATAGCCATTCCTTGTTTGATGACCCGGCTTTATCGTTGCGATAGCGCCGGGATTTTTTTTATCTGCGCAAAACGTGCAGCCCGCTTGCATTAGCTCGGGTCGGCTTCTGCTTTATCCCCCCCACCTCCCCTCTTGCTGCTTGTGCCGCTCTTCTTTGCTCCCGATCCATATGGCCACTCGATCCCCCAGATCGGGCGATATCCTCATCTTCTTTCGGCAAGCCCTCCCCACCGCTTTTTGCCAGACATCGGGGAGGTATAAATTAAAATATGGTCATTCTCGCCAAACACATAAATTTTATTTATAGCGACCGATTTGGTCTGCAACCCCCTCTTTGACGGCAGCAACCGGCCTTGCGAGGGGGATGCCCGACTGTTGCTACCAGCGGCACCGACGATAAGCCACCGCGTATAAATCCAATATACCGATTAAAGCGATTCAATTTTGTAGCTTTAATCGATTAGAACATCCTCCTATGATGACTCCATCGAAAGTTAAACGCCTCGTCCGACACGACTCTGCAAACCCGGACAGGCATATGTACATCACCAAGGAGCAAATCCATGTCTACCTACATCAACACTGAAATCAAGCCGTTCAACGCTACCGCCTACCACAATGGCAAATTCGTTCAGGTGTCTGACGCTGACCTGAAAGGCAAGTGGTCCGTGGTGTTCTTCTACCCGGCTGACTTCACCTTCGTCTGCCCGACCGAGCTGGGTGACCTGGCCGACAACTACGCCGAATTCCAGAAGCTGGGCGTCGAGATCTACGCCGTCTCCACCGACACCCACTTCACCCACAAGGCCTGGCACGACACTTCTGACACCATCCAGAAGATTCAGTACCCGATGATCGGCGACCCCACCGGCACCATCACCCGCAACTTCGGCGTGATGATCGAAGAAGCCGGTCTGGCTGACCGCGGTACCTTCGTCATCGACCCGCAGGGCATCATCCAGATCGTCGAGATCAACGCTGGCGGCATCGGCCGTGACGCACTGGAGCTGCTGCGCAAGGTCAAGGCTGCCCAGTATGTTGCCGCTCACCCGGGTGAAGTGTGCCCGGCCAAGTGGAAAGAAGGCGACGCCACCTTGGCCCCGTCCCTGGATCTGGTAGGCAAAATCTAAGCCTCCCCGCTCTGAAGACCGGCCCGTTCAAGGGCCGGTTTTGTTTACGGACCTCAGAAAAGGCGCCGGTCTGCTTTCTGGCCTGACAAAACGCCGACCCGCAATCACAAGAAGGAATTCGACCATGTTAGATACCAACCTCAAACAACAACTCAACGGTTACTTGCAGTACATCGTCAATCCCATCGAGATCAGCGTGTCCGGCAATGACAGCGACAAATCCGCCGAACTGCTGGCGCTGGCCAGCGAGATCGCCGGGATGTCACCCAAGATTTCCCTGACCGATGGCACCAATTCCCGCAAGCCTTCCATGAGCGTCGCGCCGCAGGGCCAGGCCCCGCGCGTTCATTTTGCCGGTATCCCCATGGGTCATGAATTTACCTCGCTGGTACTCGCCCTGCTGCAAAGCGGCGGTCACCCCTCCAAGGCCGATGCAGCCGTGCAGGAGCAGATCCGCAATCTCAAGGGCGAGTTCCACTTCGAGACCTATATTTCGCTCTCCTGCCACAACTGCCCGGACGTGGTGCAGGCCCTCAACCTGATGGCCACCCTCAACCCCGGCATCACCCACACCATGATCGATGGCGCCCTGTTCCAGGACGAGGTCAACGAGCGTCAGATCATGGCGGTACCGAACGTCTACCTGAACGGTCAGCCGTTCAGCCAGGGCCGCATTTCGCTGGAAGAGATCGTCGCCAAGCTCGACACCGGCGCCGCCGAGCGCAAAGCTGAGGAGCTGAGCGAAAAAGCACCCTACGACGTGCTGGTCGTCGGTGGTGGCCCGGCTGGCGCCGCCGCCGCCATCTATGCCGCTCGCAAGGGCATTCGCACCGCCATCGTCGCCGAGCGTTTCGGTGGTCAGGTGATGGACACCGTCGGCATCGAGAACTTCATCTCCGTGCCCTATACCGAAGGCCCCAAGCTGGCCGCGAGCCTGGAGCAGCACGTCAAGCAGTACGGCGTGGAAGTGATCACCGAGCAGCGCGCCGCCGCTATCAGCAAGGATGGCTACGTCAACGTGGAGCTCGCCTCTGGCGCCACCTTGAAAAGCCGCTCGGTCATTCTCGCCACCGGCGCCCGCTGGCGCGACCTGAACGTGCCGGGCGAGCTTGAGTACCGCACCAAGGGCGTGGCCTACTGCCCGCACTGTGACGGCCCCTTCTTCAAGGGCAAGCGGGTTGCGGTGATCGGGGGTGGTAACTCTGGTATCGAGGCCGCCATCGATCTGGCTGGCATTGTCGAACACGTTACCGTGGTGGAGTTTGCCGACACTCTGCGTGCCGACGAGGTATTGCAGAAGAAGGCCCGCTCCATGGCCAACATCGACATCATCATGAGTGCTCGCACCACCGAAGTGATCGGTGACGGCAGCAAGGTGGTGGGCATGGATTACGAAGATCGCACTACCGGCGAGATCAAACACTTGGCGGTGGCGGGTATCTTCGTCCAGATCGGTCTGGTGCCGAACACCGAGTTCCTTAAAGAGAGTGACGTAGCCCTGACCCGCTTCGGCGAGATCGAAATCGACACCAGGGGCGCCACCTCCCTGCCCGGCGTCTACGCCGCAGGAGACGCCACCACGGTGCCGTTCAAGCAGATCATCATCTCCATGGGCGCCGGGGCGACCGCCGCACTGGGAGCGTTTGATTACCTCATTCGCGATCCGGCGCCGCAGGCGAGCAAGGCTGACGCCGTCACCGCCTGATAGCCTCGCCAAAGTGAACAAGCCGACACCCTGCGTGTCGGCTTTTTTGCATCTGTTGCGTCATAAAAAAACCCGCAACAGGTGCGGGTTTTCATCAATCACGACATCAGCATCATTCGAGCAGGAAAACGGCGTCGATATTGTCAGTAACCGTGATCTGCTGCTGTTGATAGCTGTTGGCAGCCATATCCGCTGCAGGCGCGGCCATCGCCTGTGCCTTGAAGTTGCGGCTATAGAGCGGCATCGGGGATGCATTGCGGTACTCCGCGCTGTACACCTTGCCCAGCTTCATGCCAAACGCCTTGGCCAGCGACTCGGCCTTGCTCTTGGCATCTTCCACCGCCCCCAGTCGCACCTGCTCCTTGACGGTTTGCGGCGATTTCAGGCCATATTCGATTTGCGATACCGACTCGAGCCCGGCTTTGAGCGCGGTATCCATCAGCTGGCTCAGCTTGTCGAGTTGGTAGAGCTTGACCGCCAGCTGGCGCTGGGCACGGTACCCGAGCAGCTCGGGTTTCTTGTTCTCGGCATATTGATACTCGGGAGAGACCACCAGATTGCCGGCCTCCACATCGGAGCGCTTGATGCCCAACCCTTCAAGCTGGCCAAAAAACGCGGCAACCTTGGTATCGACCAGCTGCTTGGCCTTGAGCCCCTGTTTTTCCAGCGCGGTAACCGACACATTGAGCGTCAGCATATCCGGCTCCACCTTCTGCTCAGCGTAACCACTCACCACCAGATGGGGCGCTTGCGGCACTTCAAGGGCAAACAGGGGGGCACTGACAACCAGAGCCGACAGGGTAAGAAGGGGACGCCACATAGAAAAAAGCCTCAATCAACAAGATTGAGGCCATTATGCCCGCAGCAAAGTGAGATTCATATATCGTGCAGTGGCGGGATCTGATCCAGCACCTGATTGGTCAAATCAAGACTGATGGTGACAACCGGGGCGGACTCATGCTCTCCCCCTGCAGATACTGGTGTGTTGCTGACCTGCGCGACCAGCACCTCGTCATCGAAGTGGAACGAATCCCACGACAGAATATGTCCTTGTGGCTGGGCGTGAATCTCTGTCGATACACTCTCCTCCATTGCCACAGACCAGGGAATAGTCTCGGAGTGCCCCAGCAGATCCTGCAGCTGCGGGGAGTAGAGACTGGCCAGCGAGTACTCCTGCTGACCGAGATCATGCCCTACCAGAATGACGCCATGAGACTCTTCAGCATCCATTGCCGGGGTATAGGTGATCGATGCCGCGGCAAAATCGACACTGAGCGAGCCAGCTACATCACCGGCGTCGTTCTCAATCTCCACGCCATCCAGCTGATCTCCCTCGATCGATGCCTGATAGCCAAACTGGCCTGCGCAGGTAATGGTTCCCTGCCCATCCCAGCTATAACGGATACCATCAATGTCGACCCAGTTGAATGACTGCATGACGCCCCTCTCCTCTACTGCTGCTATCTTATCCATCCCTCAGGGGAAAAAACAGGGGCCAGGCAAGCCCGGCCCCGAGACAAGATTACGGATCAACCTTCAGATTGCCCTGATTCAACAGGTCTTCAATGATGGTCTGGTCATTGCGTGTTCCTCCCAGTGTCAGGTCGATATTGTCAAACTGGATGACATGGGTCGTACTGCCGCTGCCCGAGCCATCCAGATCGATGGTGAGTGTTGACTTGCCAGTGCCCGGGCCTGTGGTGAAGGTGAGATAAGCATCGAGCGAAGTCTTGTTGGCATGTTCGCCGCTAAGCAACTCACTGATATCCAGCACATCGCCGCCAGTTCCGGTGGTGAAGTCCTTGATCACATCGGTGCCACCCACATCTCCAGCGCCCCATTTGAAGGTATCGCTGCCCGAGCCGCCTGTGAGGGTGTCAGACCCGGTCCCGCCAACCAGAATGTCGATACCGTCACCGCCAATCAGAATGTCATTGCCTTTTTGGCCATAGAGCACATCATTCCCATCGCCACCTTCAAGGGTGTCATCACCACCAACTGCACCTTCCTTACCATACTCTGCATGCTGGCTGTAAAGTTCGTTGAGCAATTGCCCACCACTCTTGCCCGGATTGTCTGCTACAAACTCGAACCAGCCGCCATCCGTATTGTCTGCATGAATACTGTCACCAAAAATCACGTCGTTGCCTGCACTGCCCTGCAACAAGTCAGAGCCGACACTAACAGCGGTAAACAGCGATCCCAAGCCACTAGACAGGTCATCAAAGCTGTCTACGGCGAGGTAGTTGTCTGCAGTGTTGTCGATAGCATTGAGGTTATTGCCAAATGATGCACCGGATGGCACCCCAATCCCGACCGCATTAATCACCACATCCGAGGCAGACAGTGCGCTCAGGGTTGCTATACCGGTCGCAATCTGCGCAGAATTGGTCCAGCTCCCTGCAGTCGGCTCCCCATCGGTGAGGAAGTAGACATATTTATGATTTGCGGCTGGATCCCCGGTCATCATTGTATTGAGTTGTTTCAAGGCTGCTTCGTAATTAGTGCCTCCACCTGACTGCACTAGATTGCTTACAGCCTGCTGAGCGGCAGAAACGGAGGAGTAGGTACCAACATATTTGCTGTTATCTGCAAACGTACCAATCTCGACTTGCAGTTGCGCAATGCCACTGAACTTGGCCAGCAAGTTGTTGATGGCATCTTTCATCAACTGGAATTCCGAGTTGCTGATACTCCCCGACATATCGACCATAAATGTCAGGTTGTAACTACCCGAAGTCACCCCGCCGACATCACCGATCAACACATCTGCCCCGACGCCACCCAATATTGCGCCATCCACATCCGGAGCAAGAAGAGGGTTGGGACGAACGTGATCGTCAATGGCAGTGCTGACCCCGGAACCTGTGTCATTGGCATTGCTACCAACCACCAAGACCGGATTGATAATGGTTAACTTGGCACTGCTGGTATCTCCATCGCCATCTTTAATCTTGTAAGTGACCTCGACAGGCGCCCCCTCTGCCCCACCTGATGGCGGGGTGAATCGATAGTCACCATCATTCTCAATGTAGAGGGAGCCCTTGTTGGTACCCAATGCAATAGTGAAAGAGGTATTGCTGTTATTGAAGGTGTAGGTTGTTCCGTTGTACTCCACAGACACCAGCTTGGGCGTACCAAAACCGTCGGCACCTGCACTGTCATTGGTTGTTACATTGCCATCAATTACCTGTGTCAGGTTGGTCAGTGTTCCCGACAGCTGACCCGCTGTATTGATCACCACCACATTGTTGTTGTGAGCACCACTCGGTGACCACGCGACACTTTGCAGGTCGGCATCAAGTACGCTGGTTGAGCCAATCCCCACGGCATATGCACCATCAATGCCTTTTTGTGTCAGGAAGTTCGTCCAGTCATTGCGCTCTGTGGCGTTAATTGCCTCATCAGCCGAACTGGGCACTCCATCCGAAATGAAAAATACAAAGGTGTTATCAGCGGAAGGCGGTGTCCCATAATTGTCCCTAACCGCTTGCAACGCATCATCGTAGTCCGTGGAACCGCCAGAAGAGATGCTAGTCAGCTGACCAGTTACCTGATCCTTGGTCAGCCATACCTGACTGCCGACACTCTTGACTGTTGCCGAACTATCAAAATCAACCAGCATCACTTTGACCAGCGAGTTGCCATAGCTGTTCATCAGATTCGTTACAGCATCCTTGATAACCTGCATATTGGTATTACCAATACTGCCTGAGCTATCGATAACCAACACCAGGTTGACTGTGCCATTAGTGCCACTGGTAATGGTATCAGCCACAGCAATTGGACCATCGTCCTTGAAAGTGATATCCAGCCCGCTCGCACTGGTCGCCGTGGTGCTGTCGCCATCACGGTCGGTGACAGTCTGTACCACCTTGATGGCTGCCGCTGACGCCAGCGACACGCTGTCGTCATGGTCACTCGCACTGCTGCCATCCACCCCGTGCTCCAGCGCCGCATACTGGGTCACCGTCACCTTGCCGCTGCTGTCTATCAGCACGCTGAAGGCCTTGGTGCCACTGGTGCTACCGCCGGTCCATCCTTCATAACCGTTGGCCACGGCCACCAGTTTGATTTCGCTGGCGCTGCCACTTTGTCCCGCCAGCCACAGGCCGGTGCGGGCTCCCGCTGTCGCACTCAGGCTGTACTGCACGCTGCCTGCGCCGTCAGTGCCATACACCGGGGCATTAAACAGACCGCTAATGACGCTGCTGCTGATGTCGACTGCATCAAACCCGCCAGTTTCATCCAGAGTTGCACCTGCACTGACTGCCGCCTTGGCCGAGGCACTCGGGCCATCGTCCTTGAAGGCGATATCCAGCCCGCTCG